>JBDSEK010000122.1:0-12417 GCA_039920085.1 Devosia sp.
GTCGGCTTCGGTCCATACCGGCTGGACCGACGCGACACTGTGCACCATTGGCGCCGGCTTGAGCGGTATCGGCGGCTGTGGGGCCAGCCAGAAACTGACGCCGAAAAAACCGGCGGCGCTTATGGCAGCGATGGCGACCACCGCCAGCAACAAATCGACGGGATTTCCAGGCGCCCTTGGGACGGCCCGCACGGTGCCTCCTTCGCGCATTTCGCTGACCAGATCGCGCCCCGACATGATTGCCTCCGACATAGCGAGGCTGTGAGGCTACAGACCAGTGGTGAATATAGGCTTTGCGGACGCTCGCGTTTTGCCGCTACTGCCCGCGCTTGAACGACTTGAGGCCGCTTATTTTCACCACGCGCTCGGCGATCGCCGCCACCGAAAGGCTCACCGGCATGGCCAGCGCGTTCTCGTCCGGCCCTGGCGGCTCCAGGGTCGCGAACTGGCTCGCGAGGAGACTCGCCGGCATATATTCGTGCTGCCGGTCCTTGATCCGCGCGCCGATCAGTTCCGGCGTTCCCTCCAGGTAGACGAAGAGGATGGGCTCGCCGGCGACCGCGACCAGATGCTCCCGGTAGGCGCGTTTCAACGCCGAGCATGCTCCGACCGCCGCGCCTTTGACCCCCGCCGCTTCGTGCAGCGCCTTCGCCAGCGCCTCGAGCCACGGCCAGCGATCGTCGTCGGTGAGCGGCGTCCCCGAGGCCATCTTGGCCTTGTTGGCCGGAGGATGAAAATCGTCGCCATCGAAGAAGGGCGCATGCAGTCGCCGCGCAATCGCCCGGCCGCTCGCGGTCTTGCCGCTCGACGAAACACCCATCGCAATGATGATGCGGGCAGGGACCAGTCGCTGCGGATCGCTCATCGTCAAATCGTCGCCGTCAGCGCCCCGTCCACATAGAGAATGTGGCCGTTGACGAAGCTCGCGGCGTCCGACGCCAGAAAGATCGCCGCACCGCCTAGTTCCGCGACTTCGCCCCAGCGCCGCATCGGGGTCCGTGTCTCGAGCCAGGCCGAGAATTCCGGATCCTTGACCAGTGCCTGGTTGAGTTCCGTTTTGAAGAACCCGGGCGCGATGCCGTTGACATTGAGCCCATGCCGCGCCCAGTCGGTCGCCATGCCGCGCGTCAAATTGGCGACGGCGGCCTTGCTGGCGGCGTAGGGCGCAATGGTTTTGCGCGCAAAGCTGCTCATCAGCGAGCAGATATTGATGATCTTGCCCCGCCCGCGCGGGATCATCCTCTTGGCAACGATCTGCCCAACGGTGAACACCGAAGTCAGATTGGTCTCAATGATGGCGTCGAACCGGTCGGCCGGGAAATCCTCAAGCGGCGAGCGGTGCTGCATGCCGGCATTGTTGACGAGGATATCGATGGGCCCGAGCTCGGCTTCAACCCACTCCACGGCCTCCTCGACGCTGTCGCGGCTGGTCACATCGAACGCCACCCCGCGGGCCCGAACCGAAGATTCCGCCAGTTTCGACGCCGCGTCGCCAAGCGCCGTCTTGTCCCGCGCATTGAGCACCAGATCGGCCCCAGCGCCTCCAAGCGCCGCCGCGATGGCAAAGCCGATGCCGCGGCTCGACCCGGTGACCAAAGCGCGTTTTCCCGCGAGGCTGAAAGCCGAAAGGCTGTCCATATTCAAAGCACTCCGGAAAAGACTTGCGTGGGGACTGAACCCGGCGGGCAGGCTCCGGTCAAGCCTGCCTTTTTGGTTGGCAAAGCGCTGGCCAACATGTCAGACAACGCGCCAAATCAGCATCTGCCGCCGGAGATTTATTCATGTCGTCTGCCGATATCGGCCTTATCGGCCTTGCCGTGATGGGCTCCAATCTGGCGCTCAACATTGCCGAAAAGGGCCACCTGATCGCGGTTCACAACCGTACGGCGAGCAAGATCGACGACTTCATGGTCACCGCCAAACAGCAGGGTCTTGATGGCAAGATCGTCCCCAAGGCCGATCTGGGCGCGTTCATCCAGGCGATCAAGCGGCCGCGCTCGGTGATCATCATGGTCAAGGCCGGCCAGCCGGTCGACGACATGATCGAGCAGCTGCTACCGCATCTCAACGAAGGCGACGCGATCCTCGAATGCGGCAACTCGCTTTACACCGACACCGACCGGCGCTTTGCCTATTTGAAACCAAAAGGCATCGGCTATCTCGGTATCGGCGTTTCGGGGGGCGAAGAGGGGGCCCGTCACGGCCCTTCCATCATGGTCGGCGGCGCCGAAGAGCAGTGGAAGAACGCCCAGCCGATCCTCGAGGCCATTTCGGCCAAATTCAACGGCGAGCCGTGCTGCGCCTATCTCGGCGAGGGCGGGGCCGGCCATTTCGTCAAGACCATCCATAACGGTATCGAATATGGCGACATGCAGATGATCGCCGAAGTCTATGGCGTGATGCGCGACGGGCTTGGCCTCAACCCCAAGGCGGCTTCCGAAGTCTTCAAGGAGTGGAACAAGGGGCCGCTCAATTCCTACCTCATCGAAATCACCGGCCACGTCCTCGCGGCCGTCGAGCCCCGGACCGGCAAGCCGCTGGTCGAGCTGATCCTCGACAAGGCCGGCCAAAAGGGCACCGGCGTCTGGTCCGCCATCGCCGCGCAGCAACTGGGCGTTCCAGCCACCGCCATCGAGGGCGCGGTCGCGGCCCGCTCGATCTCGTCGCGCAAGGACGAACGCGTTGCCGCCGAGGTCGCCTATGGCCGGCGCGGCGGTGGCAAATCGGATGTCTCGCTTGCCGATCTCGAAAAGGCGCTGCTGGCGGGCAAGATCGTCTCCTACGCGCAGGGCTTCGCCGTGATGCAGAAGGCCAGCGAAGAACATGGCTGGAACCTGCCCCTCGCGACCATCGCCAAGGTCTGGCGGGCCGGCTGCATCATCCGCTCGCGCTTCCTCGATCAGATGGCCGCTGCATACGCCAAGGGGAGCGCGAAGAATCTGCTGATGGTCCCCGATTTCATCGCCGTCATGAAGGACGCCAATATGTCACTGCGCAGGATCGTCGCCGCCGCGGCGATCGGCGAATTCCCGATGATATGCCTGTCGGCGTCACTGAGCTATTTCGACAGCTATCGGCAGGCCTTGGGCACCACCAACCTGACCCAGGGTCAGCGCGATTTCTTTGGCGCCCACGGTTTCATCCTGACCGACCGCGAAGGCGAGCAGCACGGGAGCTGGCCGAGCACGCTGGGGAACTAGGCCTGCGGCGAACGAGCCGCACTGAAGCCCCTCAGTACTTCGGCCTCAGCGGTTCGTCCGGCTTCGGGACGCCATCGCCATTTTCAGTGTCATCGTCCGAATCCTCGGGGGCAGGGATGTTCATCTGCCCCGGCGGCGCCATCTCCGGAATGCGCGGATTGAGCGACATGCTCGGCCGATGCTCGAGGTCATTGCGCACTGCGACATAGGTGAAGAACACCACCGCCGCGAGCACGAAGCCCGATGCCAAGACGAACGGCGCACCGGGAAAGTAGAGCCCCTGCCGATTGAGCGTGAAATAGGCAAAAATCTGCGTTGCCATCAGCGGCCCGATAATGGTCGCCAACGAATTGGCGGCGTTCACCGCGCCCTGCAATTCCCCCTGCGCGTTATCGGGAATTTGCCGCGACATCACGCCATTGATCGCCGGCGCCGCAAGCCCGCTGGCGGCCCCGACGATGATCAGGACATAGAGCCAGGTCTCGGTCTGGATCAACGCTATGCCAGCAAAGGCGAGGGCCGCGGCCGCCATCCCCGCGATCACTACCGTCGTCTCGCCGAAGCGCTTGACCAGCGGTCCTACCGCGATCGCCTGGAACACTGCGAAGGTGATGCCGAAGGCCCCCAGCGAGCGGCCGATCTGCGACGAGGTGAAGTTGAACACCTCGATGGTGAAGTAGTTGTAGACCGAAGGGAACGCCTGCGCCGCCATGGTGAAAAAGAACAGCGACAGCAGCAGCCACAGCACCACCGGATATTTCCGCAGCGACAGGAAGGCTCCGAACGGGTTGGCGCGGCGGACATCGAATGGTCGCCGGTGGGTCCGCGCTAGCGATTCCGGCAGCACGAACAGGCCGAACAGGAAATTGGCGAAAGCCAGAGCGGCGGCGGCGTAGAACGGCACTTTAGGCCCGAACTCACCGAGCTCGCCACCAATGATCGGCCCGATGATGAAGCCGAGCCCGAACGCCGCGCCGATCAGACCGAAACGCTGCGTCCGTTTTTCGGGCGGCGTGATGTCGGCCATGTAAGCGGTGGCGGTCGCCACCGAGGCGCCCGCGACGCCCGAGATGAACCGGCCGATGAACAAATACCATACGAAGGGCGCAAACCCCATCATCAGATAGTCGAACGTAATCCCGACCAGCGACGCCAGAAGGATTGGCCGTCTGCCGAAGCGGTCAGAGAGATTGCCGAGCACCGGCGATGAGATGAACTGGATCGAGGCATAAACGAACACAAGGAAGCCGCCGATCACCGCCGCCTGCGCCACGCTGCCGCCGGTCAGATCCTTCAGCAGTTCCGGCAGCACCGGCACGATGATGCCATAGCCCACCATGTCGAGCAGAATGGTGATGAGGATGCAGGCAAGCGTGAGTGGAGATTCGCGTCGGACGGCCATGAGGCTCAGCTGGTCGTTTCGTGGCGGGCAGTTGACACAGCGGCTCCGCCCGGCGCAAGCGCTAACCCAGCGGATCTTCTGCCGGATTTGCCGCCCGCTGTGGTGGCGCGATGACCGGCTCGGGGGTTGCGTCATAGCCATAGAGCCAGCCGAGGCGGCGGAAATGTTGGCGCGGCCCCTGTGCCCACAGCACGGCGTTGCGGCCCAGCGTAAACGGCCACTCGAGATGGTAGGCGAAGCCATTGAAGCTGGAGATCTTTCGCACCCGCTCGACCCGCTTCCGGCGCAGCGCCTCGAAGCGCCCGAAGGCGGATTCGGCGCTCGGATCGGTCATCAATAGCGGTGCCAGCACGGCCGCGTCCTCGATCGCCATGGCCGCGCCCTGCGCCTGGAACGGCAGCATGGCATGCGCCGCGTCCCCGATGACGCCGATACCGCCTGAAGACCAGGCCTCCGCCACGACCGTATCGATGACCCAATAGCCCCAGGCGTTCCTTGCTGCCTCGCCGATGGCGGTGAACTGCGGGGAGGGCAGCGCCGCCCAGGGTAGCTTTGGCTCCTTGGGCGGTATCTTGGCGAAGACGCGCTCCGCCTTCTCCTTGACGAACAGCGCGATATTGACCTGCCGCCGCTGGGGCAGCGGATAGCACACTGTGTGATAGCCGGGCCCAAACAGCAGCGTCGTCCGGTCGGGCGCGACGGCGCCCTTCAGCAAATCGGCGCTCAGGGTGGTCCGCCACGCCACATAGCCCGAATAGCGCGCCTCCGGCCCGCCGAGCATGCGCGTACGCGTTTCCGAATGAACGCCATCCGCCCCGACAAGAGCATGGACACGCGCGCTGTGTGCTATTCCGTCCGCGCCATCTGCCGTTACCGAAACCCCTCGCGCGTGGCTCACCGCGTCGAAACTGCGCACCCCGAATACCATGTCGATATTGGCGAAGCGCTTGCATGCCCGATGCAGGATTTCGGCGAGATCGGCGCGATGGATCACCGCATAAGGGGCACCGAACGCCTCGCGCGCGGCCTCGCCCAACGCCAGTGACACGAGGGGTTTCTTGCGCCGGAACGGATAGACATCGATTGCCGCGGGCTCGAAGCTCTTGGCCGCGATGGCCTTGTCGAGACCCAGCTGGTTGAGGACGCGGCGCGCGTTGGGGCTGAGCTGCAGCCCAGCCCCTACCTCCTGCAGCTTCTTGCTGCGCTCGAGCACGATCACCGTCGCGCCGAACTTGGCCAGCGCGAGCGCCAGCGTCATCCCGGCGATCCCGGCGCCGGCGATATAGATGGTGCGGCCGGCGGCCATCAGCGCGACGCGCGGGAAAGTGGTCTTCCGGTTTCCCGTCGCAGCGACGCGCGGGAAGGAAGCGACGCGCGGGAAAGTGGTCTTCCGGTTTCCCGTTGCAGCGACGCGCGGGAAAGAGGGAGCGTCGCGCGGCTTGATCTCATCAAAGCGCTCCGACGACTCTTAGGCTGGCTCGGCCTGATAGACCGCGGAGAGCGGTTGCGATGTGCCCGGCGTCAGCGTCGGATTGAACACATAGAGTGTCGAGCAATAGGAGCAGACGGTCTCGGTATCCTTGCCCATGTCGATGAAGATATGCGGGTGGTCGAAGGGCGGCAGCGCCCCCACGCACATGAACTCCTTCGACCCCACCCCGATGCGCTTCAGCCCCTCGGTATTGTGGAAATGCGGGGTGGATTCATGCGCCATTTCGGTGCCTTCGAGTCAGCGGTTTCGGCTTGGCGCGACCATAGACAAGGCCCGCGGCAAAGGAAAGTCGGAGCCACGGCTTGGTGCAAGTGGGCGCCAATGCTAGGCAAATCCATGCCCAGCTTCCTCTCCTCCGGCATCGAGCTCGCTTACGACATTTACGGCGAGGGCAGGCCGATCCTGCTCATTCACGGCTTTGCGTCCTCGGGCCGGATCAACTGGCTCAATACCGGCTGGGTCCAGGTCCTCAACAAGGCCGGCTGGCAGGCGATCACCCTCGACAATCGCGGCCATGGCGCGTCGCGAAAGCTCTACGACCCGCAACTTTATTTCGCCCACGACATGGCCGACGACGCCGCGCGGTTGCTCGGCCACCTTCAGTTGGGCCCAGTCCCTGTCATCGGCTATTCCATGGGCGCCCGCATCACGGCCTATCTTGCTGTCCGTCACCCAGCGCGCGTCGCCTGCGCCGTGTTCGGCGGCCTAGGCTACAACCTGGTGACTGGCCTCGAGGATTCCGAGGAAATCATCGCCGCGCTGACGGCCGATTCTCTGGATGAGGTGAAGGGCGCAACCGGCCGTCAGTTCCGCATTTTCGCCGATCACTCCAAGGCCGACCGCGCCGCGCTCGCCGCTTGCATGGTCTCCTCGCGTGAGCCGATGCCCGAGGCTGAATTACACCGGATTACCCAACCGGTGCTGGTCGCCGTGGGCGAAGCCGACGACATGGCTGGCGATCCTCAGAAGCTTGCGCGGCTGCTACCCAATGCCGAAGCCTTCACCGTACCCAAGCGCAACCATATGCTCGCGACTGGAGACCCAAAATTCAAGGCCGCGGCCCTGGCCTTCCTGGAACGCCACAGCTGAGCCAAGCCAAAAGTGAACCATTTTCCGCTTTTGAGCTTGGTCTCATAGCATCGGATACCTTATATCGGTATTCTGCGATGGAGACTTCCATGAACGTGCATGCCCAGCCCGCCAGCCGTCTCAAATCGCTCGATCCGGTCTGGGACGCCGTACGCGCCGACGCCGAGCGCATCGTTGCCAGTGAGCCGGGCCTTACCTCGATGGTCATGGCCAATGTGCTCAATCACGAGAGCTTCGAGGCCGCCTTGGCGCATCGCCTGGCCCAGCGCCTCGACCATCCCGACGTCTCCGCCGATTTGATCCGCCAGGCCTTTCACGATGCGCTCGCTATTCGCCCCGAGGTCGGCGCCGATGCCCGGGCCGACCTCATCGCCACGCTTGAGCGCGATCCCGCCACGCACCGCGTCATTGTGCCCTTCCTCTATTTCAAGGGCTATCAGGCCATCCAGACGCATCGCTTCGCCCATGTGCTGTGGACCCATAATCGCAAGGATTTCGCGCTCTATCTGCAGAGCCGCTCCAGCCAGGTCTTTCAGGTCGATATCAACCCCAATGCCCGCATCGGCAAAGGCATGATGCTCGATCACGCTACTGGTTTCGTCGTCGGCGAAACCGCCGTCATCGGCGACAATTGCTCGATTCTGCAGGGCGTGACGCTGGGTGGTACCGGCAAGGCCGACGAAGACCGCCATCCCAAGATCGGCGACGGCGTGCTGATCGGCGCGCACGCCGTCGTGCTCGGCAATATCAAGATCGGCCATTGCGCCCGCATCGGCGCCGGTTCCGTGGTGGTCAAGGATGTCGCGCCGCGTGTCACCGTGGTCGGCGTGCCGGCGCGACCGGTCGGCGAGGCGGGCGTTGGCGCGCCACAGCCCGCCACAACCATGGACCAGGCGGTACCTGATATCTCGGGCTGAGCCTCTATCGTTGCCGACTCCAAGGAAAAGCCGCGTTGCGGGATTGCCCGGTTTCGCCAACTGCCTATTGTGGCGCACTCATTCCATCGATTTGAAGGAGCGGTTCATTGAACCAGCCCGAGATCCTGAAGCTGCAAAAATATCTGCAGATCAAGTTCAACAACCGCGCCATCGACGTTAGGCCGCGTGACCGCCAGAACGACAGCGTCGAGGTCTATCTCGGCGAGGAGTTCCTCGGCCTCATCTATCTCGACGATGAGGATGGCGACAAATCCTACAATTTCCAGATGGCGATCCTCGAAGAGGACTTGGCGGATGTCCCCTAAATGCTCGTGGTCACGACCAACGACCTCCCAGGGCACCATATCGTCCGGGTGGTAGGCCTCGTGCGCGGCATCACCGTGCGGTCGCGCTCGATTGTTGGCACCATTGGCGGGGCCCTCCAATCGATAGTCGGCGGCAACATCAGCATCTTCACGACGCTGGCCGAGTCGGCCCGGCAGGAGGCGCTTGACCTGATGGTCCGGCACGCCGGGGAAATGGGCGCCAATGCCGTCATCGCCATGCGCTATGACAGCAATGAAATCAGCGACGGCATCACGGAGATGCTGGCCTATGGCACCGCTGTGGTCGTCGAGGCAGCCTAGAGCGCGCCGATCCGCCCCATCGGCTCGCGGATCGCCGCATCGAAACCGCGCCATCCCTGTAGAGCGTCGATCTGGAAATCATAGATCGCGGCGACGCCGGCCCCCAGATACACCGACCGCACGCAGCGGCTGACCGTCTCGCCGCTCACCGGCGCGATGCATTTGGCGACGAACGGGTTGGATGAAATGGGGTCGTACCAGACCGTCTCGTCCGCATATCCGTCCTCGGCGACGAGTGGCTTGCCGATCAACCCCGGGGGGCCGCTCAGTTGCTCAGGCATGAACTGGTGCAGATAGACGCCGTCGAGCAGCGATGAACTCGGCCGCACCTGGCTGCGGGGCAGAAGCGTCACTGCAATCGCCTCCGGCGCGCCATTGGGCCCAAGGGGGAGCGTGAGCGTCAAGTCGATCTGCTTGGCAAAGCCCGCGGTGGGGTCCGTCTCCGCCCGCAGCCAGGAGATTGGGATGGTGAGCTCCCGGCCACCCAGCGAACGAGCGACGACCGTTTCCCCATTGCCCGCGTTGGGGGCCGTCCGCACCGCCGCATCGATTCCATAAGCGAGCGCCAGGCCGACCAGCCCCGCGCCAAGCGCCAGCACACCCAGATTGTAGGGGACTGAATGGGGCGCCGGCTTGAGGGCCGGGGCGGCGGGCCGGGGGGGCATCGGAATTAACCAGACAATCGCGGAACGGGTGACAGCGTCATTCGGCCCGCTTATGCTTAATGAAGCGTTAAGAATGCGCCCGTGTGCAGGGGCGGCTCGTGTCAGTAGGGCGTTGCGTATGGCGTTGGAGTTACTGCTTGCAGCCTTCATTATGGCAGTCGGTCTCGCGATAGCGGGCGCCGGCACCCATCTCTACCAGTGGCGGCGCAACGAAGCGGCAATGCTCCGCTTCGACGGCAAGAATTTCGCCGGCACGCTTGGCCATTTGGCCATGAGCTTCGTGTGCGGCCCCTACATCATGCTGCAGATGGGCTGGAAGCAGGAGGATAACGGCACTCTCTCGATCGGGCCGGTGCTGATTTCAGCGTTGGTCGCCTTCGGCTGGGCCTTCATCACGGGCCTCATCTTCATGGGCATCTATTTCTCGATCGTCAGCCGCTAGCGCGGAACGGGAAGGGCCAAATGGTTGGGGCCGGTCTCGGGGGAGAGACCGGCCCCGCTTCATCGGGCCATTTGTCAGGGGGAAGGGCCCGAGAAACCCTTTGCGCCGTCCAGGAGCGCGTCGAAATCTATCGGCTCGCGGTAATCAGCTCGGCGTGGCTGTCGGCGATGCCGACCCATTTGCCGGCATCGCTTTGCGATTGCCGCTTGATGAATTGGTAGGGGGTGTCCGTCCACACCAAGATCCGGCCATCTTGATTGTCGAGCACCAGATCGCCGCGGTCGGTGCGGACCATCAGCACCGCATGGCCGGCGCCATTGGCCTCCCGCACCACTGTCATCAGCACAGCACTTGTATCCCAGCCCATCTCGATCAAAGCCCGGCGCTTGGCCAACACGAAATCCTCGCAATCGCCGCGCCCGTCCGGATAGGTCCAGTACTCGGCGACCTGGTAGAGTTCCTCATCGGTCTCGGGCAGGATCGTGCTGTTGATCTGGTCGTTGACCGTGACCAGCTGCTGCCAGCGCACATCGGTGAGCGCTTCGACCTCCACCACGTGGCCATTCGGCCGGCATTCGGCGTGGTGTATCTTGCAAAATTCGGCGTGCCCCACCGGCACGCTGGTTGGTCCCGTCACCGGCGCAAAGGCCGGGTTGGCGAAGTCGATCGTGTCGGCGATGCTTGGTGACTGAAGAGCGAAGAAGACCAGCGCGCCCCCGATCGCCATCCTGATGGTGTTGTACATTGTAGCCCCCTGACAGGAGCCACAATGAAGCCGTCGAATAGACGCACTCGGAAAACTGCAATGGTGTTTTTAGACGAGTTTGATCGATCTCGGTGAGGTCCGGTTAACCATGCCGGGATAAATCGGAATAGAACGACGATCTATTTAGATGACGACGAAGTCCGCGGCAGTCAGTGCCAGTCCCGTGCCGAGGGTCGCAAACTTCACCATAGCGTGGCTGCCGGTGCCGTCATCGTCATAGTAGAGCGCGCCGGTCGAGCTGTTGTAGATGATATGGGTATCGGCGGTCGTCGCCGCCGTGCCCTTGACGAATTCGCCGTCGCTTAGCGCGCCTTCGCTTAGCATCGAGAAGACAAAATCGTCGAGCGCGATCGTGTCGTTGGCAACCGAGAAGTCAGTGATTTTGTCGACATTGGAGCTCGAGAGCTTGGCCTCGAACACGAAGAAATCCGCGCCGCCATTGCCGGTCAGCGTGTCGTTGCCAAGTCCACCCGACAGACCATCGTCGCCATTACCGCCCTTCAGCGTATCATTGCCGGACATGCCGAACAGCGCATCGACGCCATCGCCACCGCTCAAGGCATTGGCGCCAGAATTGCCGGTGATGATGTTGTTGAGGCCATTGCCGGTTGCGCCGATGTTGGAGCTGCCGGTGAGGATGATGGCCTCGACATTGGCGGCGAGCGTCAGCGTCACCGAGCTCTGCACCAGATCATTGCCGCCATTGACGACTTCGACCACCTTGTCGCCGGTGGAGCCGACGATATAGATGTCGTCGCCGCCGCCGCCGGTCATCGTATCGTAGCCGCTGCCGCCATTGAGCGTGTCATTGCCGCCAAAGCCGTAGAGCTTGTCGTTGCCGCCCAGGCCGTTGATGGTATCGGCATCGGCCGTGCCGTTCAGCGTATTGGCTGAGGAATTGCCGTTAATCGTCGACGAAGCGGTGGTGAAATTGAGCGTCGTGCTGTCGTTGATGCCCGTAAAGTCGTTACCGGACAGATCCGTGAAGGCGTCGCCGTCGATCGTCACATAATAGCCGGTGCTCGCGGCGAGATCGCTCGAAGGATTGATCGTCACGGTGGCCCCGGCGACCACCGACTCCACCAGACTGGCGGCCGCGATGGTCGCGACCACGGTTCCATCGAGCTTATGGATCACTACATTGCCCGCGCCGGCGACGACTGCCTCGGAGAAGGTCAGCACGATGTTGGCGCCGCGCGCCACATTGCCGGCGCCATCGACCGGCGTAGACGATTTGAGCGTGGGCGAGACTGTATCGACAAAGCTGATCGACGCGGTCGCAACCGTCATGTCGGTGAACTGGATGTATTCGACGCCCGACAGCGTATCGAGCCCCTCAAGCAGGGTGCTGACCGAAAAGATCTGCGTCAGACTGTCGAGGCTGATCGTGCAGTCGATCGAATTGGCCGCGATGATGCAGATATCGGCGCCGGCTCCGCCGATGATCGTATCATTGCCCTTGCCGCCGGCCAGCGTGTCATTGCCATTGCCGCCATCGAGAACATTGTTGGCCTGATTGCCGGTCAGACTGTCATTGCCCGTACCGCCAGTGGCGTTTTCGATCAGCGAAGCCGTGTTGCCATTGTAGAGATAGGCATTGGCGATGTTGCCGCGTGCCACCTGGCCGGAAAAGCCGAGCTTAGCGAGCTGCACCGTGCTGGTCGTCGTCCAGCCACCGGGATTGAGGTCGACGGTGAGGTTGGTGGTGTAGTTCGAAAAATCATAGGTATCGACGCCGCCACCATCCCATAGGGTCTGGAAAATCGTGTTCGTCGTCGAGGCGCCCTGCGCCACGCC
>JBDSEK010000123.1:0-2506 GCA_039920085.1 Devosia sp.
GGGTCATAACCTACGGTACCAATCCTCAGGCCGATGTGCGGCTGACCGAGCTCGAGATCATTGACGGGCAAAGCCATTTCGCGGTCGAGATCCGCGACCGCATCCGCATGACGCATTTGCGCATCGAGGGGCTGACCCTGCCGATGCCGGGCGAGCACAATGCGCTCAATGCCACGGCTGCCATTGCCGTGGCCGATCAACTCAAGGTGCCGGCGGAGGCGATCCGCAAGGGGCTACTCAATTTCTCCGGCGTAAAACGACGTTTTACACGGACCGGAAATGTTGGCGGGATCACCATCATCGACGATTATGGCCACCATCCGGTAGAGATAGCGGCTGTGCTCAAGGCGGCGCGGCAATCGGCCAAGCGCGATGTGATCGCCGTCGTTCAGCCGCATCGCTTCTCGCGCCTCCGCGATCTCTTCAACGATTTCGCCACCTGCTTCAACGATGCGGACACCGTGATTGTCGCGCCGGTCTATGCGGCGGGCGAGACGCCGATCGAGGGGGTGACGCATGAGGAATTGGTAAGCCGCATCCGGGCCCGCGGGCATCGCGATGCGCGGGTCATCGACCGCCCCGAGGCGCTGGCGCCGCTGATCGCGAGCCGCGCTGAGGCCGGGGACTATGTGGTCTGTCTTGGCGCCGGCAACATCACGCAGTGGGCTGCCGCGCTGCCGCGGGAATTGGGCAAGCTGATCGGCAAGGAGCCGGAGGCGGCATGAGCGAAACCCTCACAGGCTTTGCCTGGCCGGATTTGCTGCCACGGTTGCAGCCCTGGGTCGCCGATCTGCGCGGTCAGCTGATCCCCAATCAGCCGCTTGGCGAAATGACGACCTTGCGCGTCGGCGGGCCGGCGCAATTGTTCTTTCGTCCGGCCGATGAGGACGACCTCGCTTTTTTCCTCAAACATCTGCCCGATGATATTCGCGTCACCGTCATCGGTCTCGGCTCGAACCTGTTGATCCGCGATGGCGGGCTTGATGGTGTCGTCATCCGGCTGCCGTCCAAGACCTTTGGCGCCATTGACATACTCGATGGTCATCGGGTTCGCGCCGGCACTGCCGTCCCCGACGTCAAGGTGGCGACGGCGGCGGCGGAGGCGGGGATCGATGGACTCTGGTTCTATCGCGGGATCCCGGGCGGGATAGGTGGCGCGCTCTACATGAATGCGGGCTGCTACAAGACCGAGACGCGGGACCGGATGATCGAACTCCGCGCCGTGACAAGGCAGGGCGAGATCGTGACGCTCAGCAATGCCGACATGGGCTATCGTTACCGCAAGTCCAACGGGCCGTTCGGCGCGGTGTTCGTGTCGGGCACCTATCAGGGCTTTGCGGGCGACGCCGAAACGATCCTGAGCGAAATGCGCACGGTGACCGAGCGGCGGGAGAGCACGCAGCCGACCCGCGCCAAGACGGCAGGCTCGACCTTCAAGAATCCCGAGGGCCACTCGAGCTGGAGGCTGATCGACGAAGCTGGCGGGCGAGGCCATATTTTCGGTCGCGCCCAGATGTCGGAGATGCATTCCAACTTCCTCATCAATATGGGCGAGGCGGATGCGTTCGAGGTCGAGACCGTCGGTGAAATGATCCGGCAGAAGGTGCGCGACAAGCACGGCGTATCGCTGCGCTGGGAAGTGCGGCGCATGGGCCATTTCATCCCCGGCCGAGAAGTACGCGAATTCATGGACGGCGATCCGTTCACGGGAGCCGTCTGATGCCTAAGCGCGTCGCCGTCCTGATGGGCGGCTGGTCGAACGAGCGGCCGGTGTCGCTGAAATCGGGCGCGGCGTGCTCAAAGGCGCTGCGCAATGGGGGTTACGACGTCACAGAGATCGATGTCGGCCGCGACATAACCGAGGTGCTGATGGCGCTCCGGCCCGATGCGGTGTTCAACGCGCTGCATGGGCCGTTCGGCGAGAGCGGCATGATCCAGGGCGTGCTGGAGCTGCTGGAGCTGCCCTATACGCATTCGGGCGTTTTGGCGTCAGCGCTGGCGATGAACAAGCACCAGAGCAAGATCATCTTCAAATCGGTCGGCATTCCGGTCACCGACCACATCATCGCCGATCGGGCCGAGGTGGCACGCAAGCACATCATGCCGCCGCCCTATGTGGTCAAGCCTATCGCCGATGGGTCGAGTTTCGGCGTGTTCATCGTCAAGGCCGACCAGTCACATCCGCCGCAGGAGTTGACGCGGGAAGACTGGACGATGGGTGAGGACGTCATGGTCGAGCGCTATATCCCCGGTCGCGAGCTGACCTGCGCCGTGATGGGGGACGTGGCGCTCGGTGTCACCGAGATCGTCACCGATCTAACCTTCTACAATTACGAGGCGAAATACGCAGTGGGCGGGTCGCGCCATATCGTTCCGGCGGAAATTCAACCGAAAATTTACGACAGAGTGCAGAAGATGTCGCTCAAGGCGCATGCGGCGCTGGGGTGCCGGGGCGTCTCGCGAAGCGATTTCCGTTTCAACGACAGGGCAGGCGAGGACGGCGAGC
>JBDSEK010000124.1:0-12730 GCA_039920085.1 Devosia sp.
CTCGCCAATCCGTGGGAGAGCTTCGCCGAGAAGTTCCCGGTCGGTTCGACCATCGAGGGCGAGGTCAAGAACAAGACCGAATTCGGCCTCTTCGTTGGCCTCGACGGCGATGTCGACGGCATGGTGCACCTCTCCGATCTCGACTGGCAGAAGCCGGGCGAGCAGGCGCTCGAGGAGTACAATCGCGGCGACATGGTCAAGGCCAAGGTGCTCGACGTCGATGTCGAAAAGGAGCGCATCTCGCTCGGCATCAAGCAGCTCGGCGCCGAAGTCGCCGACACTGCGGGCGAAGGCATCAAGAAGGGTTCGGTCGTGACCGGTACGGTGACTGAGGTCAATGACGGGGGTATCGAGGTCAAGCTCGCCGACAGCGAACAGACCGCTTTCATCCGTCGCGCCGATTTGAGCCGCGATCGTAACGATCAGCGCCCCGAGCGGTTCTCGAAGGGCGAAAAGGTCGACGCGCGCGTCACCCAGTACGACAAGAAGACCGGCAAGATCGGCCTCTCCATCAAGGCGCTGGAAATCGCCGAAGAAAAGGAAGCCGTCGCCGCCTATGGCTCGTCGGATTCGGGTGCTTCGCTCGGCGATATTCTGGGCGCCGCGCTGAAAGACCGCGAAAAGAAGTGACCTGCCTCAGCCTGTTCTGACTTCAAGGCCCGCGCCGCAAGGTGCGGGCCGATCCATTCGGGGCCATCGATGAAGCTACCCGGCGTCGCCTGGCGCGCCATGTCCTTCTATGATCTGCCCGCGGTCGGAGCGATCGCTGCAGAAGTTCACCCCGGATTCTTCGAAGCGCCCGAGGTGTTGGCCGAAAAGCAGCGTCTTTACCACCCCGGCGCCTATCTGCTGGAGATTGGTGAGCGCCCTGCCGGCTACGTGCTGAGCCACCCCTGGACTTCAGGCAGGCTGCCGGCGCTGAACGCGCTCCTCGGCGAGCTCCCGGAAGCCGCCGACACCTACTACCTCCACGATATTGCATTGTTACCTGTCGCCCGCCGCATCGGCGCGGCGAGCTTCATTGTCGAGGCTCTCGCCAAGCATGCAGCAGCGCACGGTTTCGGAACTATGAGCCTTGTTGCCGTGAACGCCAGCCAGTCCTATTGGGAGCGCCATGGCTTTGCTGTCGTGGATGCTCCGGATTTGAACGAAAAGCTTGCGACCTACGAACCCGCGGCACGGCTGATGCTGAAGCCCCTGCTGCTGGACAACGAGGCCTCCCACGGCTAAGCCGCTCGCGACCCTTTGCGCCGAGCCAAGATGAGCACCGACCCCATCATCGATCCCTCCCACGCCATTCCCGCGGCCAGCGTGCTGCGCCGCTCGCGTATGCGCTGGCGGCTGGTCGCGTTCATCGCGCTGGTGATCGCCATCCTGGCGCTGTTCGGACGTTTCGCCACCGAGCAGGGCTGGGGCGAGCGCGACAGCATCGCCTCGATCCGCATTGATGGCGCCATCACCACCGACCCGGCGCGGCTCGACCTGATCGAGACGCTGGCCGACAATGATCATGTCAAAGCGGTGATCGTCGGCATCAACTCGCCCGGCGGGACCACCGCCGGCGGCGAAGAAATCTACGAGGCGCTGGGCCGGCTGCGAGCGAAAAAGCCTGTGGTCGCGGTGATCGATGAGCTCGGCGCATCGGCCGCCTATATGAGCGCCATCGCTGCCGATCGCATCGTCGCTCGTCGGCTCTCGATCGTCGGCTCGATCGGCGTTTTGGTGCAGACCACCGACGCCAGCAAGCTCATGCAGACGATCGGCATCGATCTCGACAAGGTCGCCTCTGGCCCACTCAAGGCCGAGCCTGACCTCGACGAGCCGATGTCTCCCGCCGTGCGGGCTTCGCTGCAGTCATTGGTCGATGACAGCTTCAATTGGTTCGTCGATATCGTCGCGGAGCGCCGCGGCATTGATCGCGCCACAGTGCTTACCCTCGCCGATGGCCGCATTCTCACCGGCAATCAGGGCCTCGCCAGCAAGCTGGTCGATCAGCTCGGCGGCGAGCGCGAAGCCATCGAATGGCTCGAGAGCGACAAGGGTATCGCCAAGGATCTCGAAATCGTCCAGTGGGCGCCGCGCAACGACGAAGGCTGGCTCGGATTTGTTCGCCGCCTCGCCGGCGAGGCCCGCAGCGCACTGGGCCTGCCGGCTGGGGCGATCGCGCTTGACGGGCTGGTTTCGCTTTGGCAGGTTGACCCCGCTCTATAGAGACGCAGGTCGGGTCGGCGAAACGCCGGGGGGCGCGATGATCAAGTCTGAATTGGTCGAAAAGCTTGCAGACGAAAATCCGCATCTGTTCCAGCGTGACATCGAGAATATCGTCAACGCTATTCTGGACGAAGTCGGCAACGCCATGGCGCGCGGCGATCGCGTCGAGCTGCGCGGCTTCGGCGCCTTCTCAGTCAAGAACCGGCCGGCCCGCATCGGGCGCAATCCGCGCACCGGCGAGCAGGTCGATGTCGGCGAGAAATATGTGCCGCAATTCAAAGCCGGCAAGGAGATTCGCGAGCGGCTCAACCGCTAGAGCGGTCGCCGGCTCGTCCAGGGCATAAGCCAATGCTGAGGCGCATCGTCGGTTGGATCGTCCTGGTGCCACTCTCGCTGGTGCTGATCGTTTTCGCCCTCGCCAACCGCCAGCTGGTGGTCGTCAACTTCAATCCTTTCGTGCCTCTCGACGCCATGACGTCGCCCGGAATTGGCGTGCCGTTCTTCCTTGTGCTGTTTGTGGTGCTGCTGCTCGGCGTGCTACTGGGCGGTGTCGCCACCTGGTTCACTCAGGGCCAGCACCGTCGCGGCGAGAGAAGCTATCGGCGCGAAACCGAACGGCTGAGCCGCGAACTCGAAGCCGCCCGCCGTGCCCCCGGCATTGGCGGTCCCGCAGTCGACGATCTGGTGAAGCCCTGAGTTCCTGTGCGCGATGGCTGATCCACTGATCATCAAAATTTGCGGCATCAAGACCGAAGCATTGCTGGATGCGGCGATCGAGGCCGGCGCCGATATGGTCGGCTTCGTCCACTTTCCGCGCTCGCCACGCCACCTCGAGCTCGACCCGATCGCCGAATTGATTTCGCTGGCCCGTGGTCGCGCCGAGAGCTGCGTGCTGCTGGTCAATCCCGACAACACCTTGGTGGCGCAAGTGGCCGCTCTCGGGCCCGACTGGATCCAGCTCCATGGGCCTGAAACGCCGCACCGTGTCGAAGCCATACGCGACGAAGCCGGGATCGCTATTCTTAAGGCCTGCCCCATCGGCGGCCCCGAAGACGTCGCTCATGTCGCCGCCTTCGCTGACGTCGCGGACCGCATCCTGCTCGATGCGCGGCCACCCAAGGGCGCCGACCGGCCGGGCGGGCTCGGCGAAACCTTCGACTGGTCGCTTTTGAAGGCGCTTGACCCCGCTCTGCCCTTCATGCTTTCCGGGGGCCTGACACCCAAGACGGTGGCCGCCGCCATCGAGGCGACGCGACCGATGGGCGTCGACGTCTCGTCCGGGGTCGAAACGGCGCCCGGGGTCAAATCGGCGGAGTTGATCCGCCAATTCATCCGCAGCGCTCGCGGCGCTGGCGGCTAGGAGCAAGAATTTTGCCGATCAGCGGGGCCAATTCACTGCGTACTGGCCCCGATGAGGATGGCCGCTTCGGCATCTTCGGCGGCCGCTTCGTCGCTGAGACGCTGATGCCGCTCGTTCGCGATCTCGAGACCGCCTACCTCACCGCGCGCGACGATCCCGCCTTCATCGCCGAAATGGCTGATTTGCGCACCCACTATGCCGGCCGTCCGTCGCCGCTCTACTTGGCGTCCCGGCTGACGGCCCACCTGGGTGGCGCCAAAATCTATCTGAAGCGCGAAGACCTCAACCACACCGGCTCGCACAAGATCAACAACACGCTGGGCCAAATCCTGCTGGCCCAGCGCATGGGCAAGACCCGCATCATCGCCGAAACCGGCGCCGGCCAGCACGGAGTCGCGACGGCAACCGTGTGCGCGCTGTTCGGACTGCCCTGCGTCATCTTCATGGGCGCCACCGATGTCGAACGCCAGGCGCCCAATGTACGGCGGATGATGATGCTGGGCGCCGAAGTGCGGCCGGTGACGGCGGGCGCGGGGACACTCAAGGACGCCATGAACGAGGCATTGCGCGACTGGGTCACCCATGTCGACACCACATATTATCTCATCGGCACCGCCGCGGGCCCGCACCCTTACCCAATGATGGTGCGCGACTTTCAGTCGGTGATCGGCGACGAAATTAGAGTGCAGCATCACGAGGCCGAGGGCAGGCTGCCCGACGCGCTGGTCGCCTGCGTCGGTGGCGGCTCCAACGCCATCGGCACCTTCCATCCCTTCCTCGATGATCCATCGGTCAAGATCTACGGCGCCGAAGCAGGCGGGCACGGCATCGATGTCGAGAACGGCCACGCCGCCAGCATGACCGGTGGCCGGCCGGGCGTGCTGCATGGCAACCGCACCTATTTGTTGCAGGATGCCGATGGACAGATTCTGGAAGGACATTCCATTTCGGCCGGCCTCGACTATCTTGGTGTCGGCCCCGAGCATGCCTGGCTGCATGATACCAAACGCGTCACCTATGTGCCGATAACCGACAAGGAAGCTCTCGAAGCGTTCCAGCTGCTGACCCGCCTCGAAGGCATCATTCCGGCGCTCGAATCCGCCCACGGGCTGGCGCATGTGCTGAAGCTCGCGCCGGAGATGAAGAAGGACGAGACCATCGTCCTCTGCCTTTCGGGCCGCGGCGACAAGGACATCGAGAGCGTCGCCAAACATCTCGAGGCGGGCCGCAATTGAGCACCCGTATCGCCGACCGCTTTGCCGCTTGTGCCAAGGAGAATCGTCCAGCGCTGGTGACTTTCGTCATGGCCGGCGACCCCGATCTCGCGACTGCATCCGCCGTCCTCGCGGCGCTGCCCAAGGCCGGTGCCGATTTAATCGAGCTTGGAATGCCGTTCTCGGATCCCATGGCAGACGGGCCAGGCATCCAGCTGGCCGGCCAGCGGGCGCTGAAGGCCGGCCAAACGCTTAACAAGACACTGGGAATGGTTGCCGATTTTCGGAAGACCGACCTGGCCACGCCGATCGTGCTGATGGGCTACTACAACCCGATCTACATTCACGGCGTTGACGCCTTCATCGCCGATGCGCTGAAGGCCGGCGTCGATGGCCTCATCATCGTCGATCTGCCGCCCGAGGAAGATGACGAGCTCTGCGTTCCGGCGTTGAGGGCAGGGCTCAATTTCATCCGCCTCACCACGCCCACCACAGACGACCGGCGCTTGCCCACGGTGATGCAGAACACCTCCGGCTTCGTCTATTACGTGTCGATGACCGGAATTACCGGCGCGGCCATCAAATCGCATGCCGCCGTGGGCGAGGCGGTCAAGCGGATCAAATCCCACACCAAGCTGCCGGTCGTTGTGGGCTTCGGCATTAAGACTGCCGATGATGCTGCAATCATGGGCCGTGACGCCGACGGCGTCGTGGTGGGTACGGCGCTCTGCAACGCCGTTGGCGCCTCGCTTGAAAACGGCAAGGCAACCCCGGGCACCGTGGCGGCGGTCACGACCCTGGTATCGGGGCTGGCGTCTGGAGTACGGCGGGCGCGGACCTAGCAGCCGGTACGCACCACTTGTTCACCGAACAGCCGGACTCGTTTGCGCCTTTTCCCAACGCTGACTATATTCGCCACATTCGCCCCATAGAGCGGCCCTCTCAGGCCTCAAGGGACCAAAATGAGCTGGATCGACAACGTTCTGCCCCCGAAAATCCGGTCTTTCCTCAATAAGCGGGAAACGCCGGAGAATTTGTGGGTCAAGGACCCCGAGTCGGGCGAAATGGTCTTTTACCGCGACCTCGAAGCCAATCAGTGGGTGGTGCCGGGTTCTGGCCACCACATGAAGATCAAGGCCACCGATCGCATGGTGGCCTTTTTCGACGGCGGCAAATACGAGTTGGTGCCGCTGCCGGCCGTGGCGCAGGACCCGCTCAAATTCCGCGACCAGAAGCGCTACATCGACCGCCTAAAAGAACAACGCGCCAAAACCGGCACGCAGGACGCCGTGCTGGTCGCCACCGGCACGCTAATGAACCAGCCGGTGACCGTCGGCGTCCAGGATTTCGATTTCATGGGCGGCTCGCTTGGCATGGCGGCCGGTTCCGCTGTGATTACCGGGCTCGAAACCGCCGCCGAGCGCAAGACCCCCTTCATTTTGTTTGCCGCGTCGGGCGGTGCCCGCATGCAGGAGGGTATCCTTTCGCTCATGCAGATGCCGCGCACCACTGTCGCGGTGCTGCGCCTCCGCGAAGCGGGGCTACCCTTCATCGTGGTGTTCACCAACCCCACCACCGGCGGAGTCACCGCGTCTTACGCCATGCTGGGCGATGTGCACCTGGCCGAGCCCGGTGCGCTGATCTGTTTTGCCGGCCCACGCGTTATAGAGCAGACGATCCGCGAGAAGCTGCCCAAGGGCTTCCAGCGGTCGGAATATCTGTTCGAGCACGGCATGGTGGATATGGTCGTCCACCGGCATAACCTCCGCTCCACCATCGGCTCGCTGATCGCCATCCTGACCAAGTCGGAATCGCCGGCCGCTCTGCAGAGCGCTCCGCTCCAGCAGGCGCTGCCGCCGCCGGCGCTGGCCGCCAATGACGATCTGAGCGAAGCCGCGATCGCCGCCTCGGAGTAGCGTTCGGCAACCGAACTCGCTAGAACCGCGCGGCATCCAACCCGCGCCGATCTCATGTCCCGCACCGACGCCATCCTGAAGCGCCTGACGGCGCTCTATCCAAAATTCATGGATCTTCAGCTCGACCGCGAATGGCGGCTGCTCGAGCAGCTCGGCAATCCACAACGCCGGCTGCCTCCGATCATCCATGTCGCTGGGACTAATGGCAAAGGCTCGACCATCGCCTATCTGAGGGCGTTCCTCGAAGCGGCGGGCAAGCGGGTGCACGTCTTTACCTCACCACACCTGGTCCGCTTCAACGAGCGTATCCGCCTGGCCGGAAAATTGGTGAGCACGCGCCGCCTCAATGATACGCTCGAGCGCGTTGAGGCCATTAATGCCGGCCAGCCGATTACGCAGTTTGAAATCACCACCTCGGCCGCCTTGTTGCTCTTTGCCGAGACGCCCGCCGACTATCTGCTGCTCGAAGTCGGACTTGGCGGGACTTATGATTCAACCAATGTCATCGACCATCCGCTCGGCGTCATCATCACGCCGGTCGATCTCGATCATCAGGCCCATCTCGGCAGCACCGTCGGCAAGATCGCGGCCAACAAAGCCGGCATCCTGAAGCGTGGCGCACCGGCGGTCATCGGGCGGCAGCTCGATGAGGGCCTCGCGGTGATCGAGCGGGCTGCCGCCCGGCTCGATATCGTCCCCTTTGTGCAAGGGCGCGACTATGACGGCTACGCCCAGGATGGACGGCTGGTCTATCAAGACGAAACCGGCTTGCTCGATCTGCCGCCACCCGCCCTGGTCGGCCATCATCAGTTCGACAATGCGGCGCTCGCCATCGCGGCGGTGCGCCACTTCAAGCTGCTCGTCGGCGACGCAGATCTCGCCCAAGGCCTGCGAACGGTCTCGTGGCCTGCGCGCATCCAGTCCTTGTACGGCAAGCTGCGGGACCTCCTGCCGAACACCAGCGAACTCTGGCTCGATGGCGCACACAACGCCCACGGTGCGGCCGCGTTGGCGCGGTCGCTTGAGGAAATGCAGGCGGCGCGCCCGAAACCGCTGGTGCTGGTCATCGGCATGATAAATACCCGCGACCCGGCGGATTTCCTTGCGCCCTTCTTGCCGCTGCACCCAGAGGTGCTGGCGCTTGCCATTCCCGGCGAGCCTAACGCCCACTCGGCGGAGACAATCGCCGATGCCGCCCGCAGCAGTGGGGTTAGCGCTCTAGCCATGCCTAGCATCCGCGCCGCGCTGATTTCCGCGGCCAAACTGCCGGGCGCGCGGATCGTGATTGGCGGTTCGCTCTATCTTGCCGGCCATGTCTTGCACCAGAACGGCACGCCGCCGGACTAGCGCTCTAGGCCGCGAACTGATCCAGCCATTTGATCAGCTGGACGCGCGATTGCCCGGCGCCCACTTTCATGTCGACCGGCGCTCCATCCCGAAACACCATCAGCATCGGCATGGCGCGCACATTGTATTGCGACACGATCGCCGGATTGGTCTCGACATCGAGCTTGACGATCTTCACCCGGCCGGCGAGTTCGACCGAAAGCTGCTCCATGATCGGGTCCATCGCCTTGCAGGGCGGGCACCATTCGGCCCAGAAATCGACCAGCACTGGCTCGCTGGCGCCCAGCACCTCGGCCCTGAAATTGGCGTCGCTGACCTCAAGGCCCAATACCCATCTCCATCGTAAATTGCCGATGGAACCTATAGCGAGTCGCGGCAGGGCGTCTAGCGTCGCGGCAGCCGAATGCGAAACCGCTTGAGCGAGCGAAGCCCGCGCTGGCTGCGCGCAACATGCGCCGCCCAAGCGTGACCCGGGCCTGGTCTAACTCGAACACCAGATAGAGAGCCGGGCCATCGCTCACGCATTTGAGCCCACGCGTCGACCCAGCCGGGTGGTAGAGCAGTGCCGGCGCGGCGATGGTTTGGACGAGTTTGAGACGCAAACGAAAACGCCACCGGCGGACCGGCGGCGTTTCGGAATTCATCGCGAAATCGAGGTGCTCAGGCGGCAGACACTGTGGCGTAGCTCTCGAGCCATTTGCTGAGACCGGCCTTGGGCGTACCCGCGCCGATCTTCATGTCGACGGCCTCGCCGCCCTTGTAGAGGATCATCGTGGGGATTGACCGAACACCGTACTTGATCGTGGTGTTGGGGTTCTCATCGACATTGAGCTTGACGATCTTCACCTTGCCCTGAAGCTCGCCGGAAAGCTCTTCGAGGACCGGTGCGATCGCACGGCAGGGGCCGCACCATTCGGCCCAGAAATCGACAAGCACGGGCTCTTTGGACGACAAGACTTCCTCGCCAAAAGTGGCGTCGGAAACATGAGTGGTCATGGCAGGGATTCCCTTGGGGATTTCGCCTTCGATTGAAGCGGCGTTTGTGTGATCCAAAAGCTAGGAAGAGTCCAGCGCGCCAACAAGCAATATCACCCTATGGTGAAGCCGGAAACCGCGTCGCGCAAGAGCTCGGGCGGCAATTTCATCAATGATTCCGGGCCGGTCCATAAAATCTTAGCCTCCACCCCCAAGCCGGGGAAGAGCTGACCTGCAATCCGCGCATAGAGGCCGAGTTGCGTGAGGTAAGGCTTCGGCACCGAGGCCGGATTGGCGGGCAGTGTTGCGTCTGACTTGTAATCAATGACCCACACTGTTTGCGGTTCCACCACCAGCCGGTCAATGCGCCCGGCAATGGTGATCGGCGCGCCGCCGCGCAGGCCGCGGGCGAGCACCGGGATCTCGCCTCGGCTGCCCGGTCCAAACAGTCTTGCCAGTTCTGGCCGGCCGAGGATCGAGCGCGCCTTGCGCGCCAGCCCCTCGTGGCTTTCCGGCAGGTCCGGTAGCAACGCCGCCACCGCCTTGGCGGCGACCGCTTCCCGCTGCTCGGGCGGCAGCTTCAGCAAATGATGCAGCAATGCATGCAGCGCCGTACCCTCGCGGCGAGCGATCGCCGGGTCGCGTCCAACAAGTCGCTCGGCCTCGCTTGCCAGCACGCGGTTTGCATCTGCCTCGTCGGCCGCCGACGAGGGCCGCACGATGCGCCGCAGCCGGTAGGGAGGCAACGGCTCGATCGGCGCTCTCTCGATCGCTTGGGACGGTGCGACGGCGGCGCCTGTTGCCTGAGTTCTGGCCGCGCCGCTTGGATAAATCATCGCTTTCACCGCACCATCGGCATCGGTAACGATTTCGCTTTCCGGCGTCAGTGCCTCGGCGATCGCCTCGTACCAGCTGCCTTTGCCATCGCGTGCTTTGGTCAAATAGCCGGTGACGTAAAGCTCATCCTCGGCCCGCGTCATCGCCACATAAAGCTTGCGCCAATATTCCGCGAGCTGCGCGGCGTCCGCATTCTCCTTGTGCTCCATCGTCCGCGGCGCATGGCTTGCCTTGCTGGAGGCGTGGAAGAACAGCGGCGGGTTCTCGCTCATATAGATGGTCCGGCGGTCGCGGCCCTCTTCGGTGCTCGCCGCATCGGCAAGGATAACGATCGGCGCCTCGAGGCCTTTGGCGCCGTGCACGGTCATCACCCGAACACCGCCGCTCTCCCCTAGCTCGCGCTTGATGATCACCTCGCGACTTCTGAGTTCGGCAAGAAAGCCAAGCAAAGACGGCTGGCCGGACTGCTCGTGAGCCAGCGCCAGATCGAGAAATTCCGCCACCACGTCGTCGATCTCGGCACCAAAACGCGCCCGCATGCGCTTCAGTCCACCCTCGCGATAGAGGACATCGGAGTAGAACTCGAACGGGCGCTCGAAATCGAGCCGGCTGCGCCAGCTGTGGAGGCGGGTAAAAGCCGTGCGCACCTTCTCATTGGAAGAGTGTTCCATCGCGCCCCACAGCCGCTGGCCGCTGGGCCGACCGTGGGCGAGTTCGAACAAATCGTCCTCGTCCACGTCGAAGAGCGGAGAGCGCAGCATTGCCGCCAGTTGCAGATCGTCGCTAACATTGCTCAGCACGTCGCCCAGCGCCATCAAATCGAGCACGCCGATATGGGTGGTAACGGCCAGTCGGTCGGCGCCCGGGGTGGCAATTCTCTGCTGGTTGAGCGCGCGGATGATTTCGTGGAACAGCACGCTCCGCACCTGAACGAGGATCAGGATGTCCTCGGGCCGGACCGGTCGCCCGCGGGGGCCAACGGGTCGCTGTTCAGCGAGCCACCGCGCGATCTCGGTGGCAATGCGTTCGGCAACGCGGCGCGGTGCGCCCTGAATCTGCGATTTGGGTGGCTCTAAAGGCCACTGATCGTCCTCGCTTGCCTCGTCATAGTCCTTGATCGGCGGCCAGAGCGTCACCGAGCCGCCGGTTTCAGCGCGCACCGTCTCGTGCGCCATCGTGCCTTCCAGCGCTCCCTCGAGCAGGTCAGGACGCGTGAACACGCGGTCTACCGCTCCAAGCACTTCGGGCAGGCTGCGGAAGCTGAAGCGCAGCGGCACGCTGGTGAAGGGCAGCTTTACGCTCATCGCGCTGAAATGGGCCTGGCTGCCGAAATCGAGGAACACCTGCGGGTCGGCGCCCTGGAACGAAAAGATCGATTGCTTCTGGTCGCCCACCGCAAACAGCGTGCGCGGCCTTTCAGCGGCGCTTGCACCGGCAAAGAAATCTTCGACCAGCGCTTCAACCACCTGCCATTGCTGGAGGTTGGTGTCCTGACCCTCATCGACGAGGATGTGGCTGATCCCGGCATCGAGTTTGTAGCGCACCCAATCGCCATGCTCCGGGTTACGCAGCAATTGCGCCAGCCTTTCGATCAGATCGTCGAAGTCGAGAAGCGAGCGCCGCCGTTTCGCTCGCTCGTAGTGCGCCGAGATCGCCGCGACGATATCGAGCATTGCCTCGCTGCGCTCGAGGAGCTCGGCCGCATTGAGCTCGATCGCCAGCGCCGCGAGGCGATCGTGCTCAGCTCCCACCTTCCCGGCAAGTGCGACATCGCTGATCTTGGCCATGCAGCGATCCCTATAGGGTTCGCGCCCATCCTTGAGGAAGGCGTCAAGCAATTCGGCAGCATCGGGCGCCGCATCCCTTAGCCGGTAGAGCCGCTCACAGAAATTGAGCCGCTGCATCTTGCTTGGATCGGGTGGCAACAAATCGAACAGCTGCTGCCATTGCGCCCGCGGAAAGAGGCTGTTGCTCAGAATGTCGCGTTCCACTGCGGCGATGCTGCGCGCGTTGCCGATAAGCTTTCGTAGCTCGCGCTTGGCGGCGTCCGGATCGCGCAGCACCTGGCGCAGCACACGCTGCCGGTTGAGGGCTTCGATGATCGATTGCTCGATCGAAAAATCGGTGAGAAGGCCGAACAGCGTCTCAACTGCTGCGGCCTCGCCACTGCCGCGAAGGCCCGCTGCGATCACCTGTTCGCGCGCTTCGCGCAACAGGATATCGCGCTCGTGCTCCTCGAGCACTTTGAAGTCGAACGGCACGCCTGCCTCGCGCGGAAACCGGTGCAGCACACTCTCGCAAAAAGCATGGATGGTCTGGATCTTGAGCCCGCCCGGCGTTTCGAGCGCCTGCGCGAAAAGCGTGCGAGCCCGCTTCTGCATCGCCGGGCTCGGCGGCTCACCGCTGAGGTCCGCAATGTCCTTGGTGAGTTGGGCATCGCTCATCATCGGCCAGCGACCCAACCGCTCTGCAATGCGGCCACGCATCTCGGCGGCAGCCGCCTTGGTATAGGTGAGGCAGAGTATCTGCTCGGGCCGCGCGCCCGCCTGCAACAGCCGCAGCACCCGCGCCGTCAGGACATGGGTCTTGCCGGACCCAGCATTCGCCGTGACCCAGGCCGAGCGCTCCGGGTCGGAGGCCACGCGCTGGCTGATGACAACCCGTTCGGGCATAGGCACGACGAGGCGCCGGCTCATGGGTCGTCCACCCCGGAGGTGCGCATCCATTCATCGGCACGCGCCAGATGGTCATAGTCCCCCGGGTAGCTCTTCCGACCGCTCTCGACGCGCGGCCGGATGCGGGCGGACATTGGCAATTGCCCAAGCAGAAACGCCTCGACATGGCGTTGCAGCCGCTGCTCGATCTCATCG
>JBDSEK010000125.1:0-19260 GCA_039920085.1 Devosia sp.
GTTCTCGACCTCGATCCCGAGCAAGTGCGCAAGGACGTCTTGAACTTCGAAAAGACCGACCGCTTTAGCGCTTACATTTGAGCAGCTGCAAGGGCATGCAGCCGTGAGGGCTGCGTCCTTGGATGTCGAGGCATAGCGGCCCACCAGGCTTCGCTTCGGATTGACTCGTATGGCGTAACGACTCGACTATGTATCTTGCGGAATTCCACATATTCCGGAGAACTGACTTGGCCGACGATGCCTTTAGAGAGCCGATAGTTACACTCGAACAGGCACGGGCTTTTTTCGTGGCCATGGGATGTAGCGCGTTCCATATGTCCCGGGAATATCCCGATCGGTATGAAGAGTTTCAGCGCCTAAAGGTGCCAGACCAAATTCAAGCTGAATGGCGCTTGCAGCAGTTTGAAGAGACGCGCGGCCGCATTCTAAAGGCTCCGGCAGATCATCGCTGGCACCTCTTTTCAAGCATGATTGCCGTATGTGACTGGTCAAAAGCAGCACTCGATGATCTCTTGGACACAGCCCGAGCCCTTCTCCCTGACTTGCCAGCGAATGAAACCGTTCTGGTCGCCGAGAGTTTGCTCGCGCGGAATGCCCTTCACGCTCGCTCAGGACCCGTGCTTCGTGCTTATGACCAGGGTTATCCAGAACTCGCGCAGCAATTGCTCGTCGTCGTCGGACAACTGTTGGAAAGAGCAGCGCCCGACACCGCATACATGACAATCGAACGGATCGAAGCGGCCCGCGAACGCATGAAGGATACGGCGTCGCTCGTCCAGCGTCTTCATCGACCATCGCGTCTGAGCCGGATCCGGCCATAAGGCGGGTGCCTGCGTAGCGCCCGCTCGCGGCTCCCCTGCCGATGAAGCGTCTCATCGGCGGCATAGTTGTCGCCACGCTGCTCGGGGCCGCAGTCGGCGCTCCCTCCCGTTTATCGGGAGGGGGGACCAGCCGTCAGGCTGGTGGGTGGGAACCGCTGGAGATGAACTGCGAAATCTGGCCACGAGTCTCCACGTCGATGGTGGCCGCCTTCTGGGATAGCGGGAGAGCGGTCGGGCGACGAGTCCGGCCCCTCAGTCGTGTGCGCCGCCCAACCGAAGGCCGCCCCAAATAGCAAGCGCGCCCAGCTACTTTGCGCGGCGCTTCGCGTTAGGCCAGCAAATTGGGCATGGTCCTGGGCCACGGTATTTATGCCCACGGCTACAGGTCTTCCAACCGTTCTTGGCCACTGGATTTTCGTTGATCGGTGACTTCGAGCTCATCACGAGAAACGCCCCGCGCGTCGAGGCGTTCCAGCCTGCCGCTGGCCGCCAAACGGCAGTCGCCCAGCCTTGAATGGCGGCCATAGTCCGTGCCCGCTCAACACCGGGTCGGTTCTCACTTGACTCGTCGATAGGACAAGAGTCCTATATATAAGAACGAAACCGGAACGATGGGGCGGTGCATGCAGCGGGATCGGACGCCGGCGGAGTGCCGGGTCGCGTTCATTTCCGGGCTTTTGCGGCTTTCCTTGCCGGAGGTGGAGGCGCTGATTTCTCGGCTAGAGCGGCTAGCGCATCGAGCTGCGAAACAGCGGCGAGCAACAGCTCGTCGGGCAGCGAATCGAAGATCGCCTGCGCCTTCGCCCGCGCCAGATCCAGCGCCGACAACTCCCCCGGATCGTCCGGCCCCTCACCGGCGAGCCAGGCGACGGTGACCTTCAACTCATCGGCGATGGCCTGGATGGTGCTGGTCGAGGCGCCGAACTCGCCACGGCTCTCGAGGCGCCTGCGCCAGTTGCGGATCGTGTCCTCGGCATTTTCGGCGCCGCGGCGCTTGCCGGCCCGCCGCGACAGCGCCGCCTCCGACAGCTTTTCGCCGGCACGGTTCAGTTGCTCGAGCCTCAGGCCAATGCGGCGGAGAACGATGCTCATATCCATGCGGTGAAATTACCGATTTCTGCCCGCTTGTGGATCGGTAAGAAAACCGTTGACAGGGAGCGGTAAAATAACCGATAAGGTCTCGTGGCTCGTCATTGTGGCGGCACCGAACCACGGCGACCAGGGCTCGGCGCTGTACGGGCGCGAGCTTAGTCGAGCAATCAGCCTCCGCAGCCAGCCCCCAGGAGGCGGGTAGCAGTTGGGGCAGAAGCGGAACCACCGGTCCCATTCCTCCACAATTGTAAGCGACGCGTGGCACAACAAGCGGTCCGAAAATACTTCCTCACACCCGTCGCACACGCCGAAGTCCATGATCTCGAGCATCTAAGCAAAATACCGCGGCGCTTTTCTCAGCGCAACCACCCCGGAGTCCCCATGCCTCTTCCCCCCCGTTCCGAAACGGCGCTTCCCCATACCCATCGCTGCTCAAAAAGTCGGCGTGGGGCTGGCTAACCCCCCATGTATCGATCGCGCAGCCACGGCAAAGGAAGCACGAGGTCGTTCGTCCACTCTTCCTCCGGGACGCCTAGCATTTTGAGGCACCGGGTAATTTGTTCTTCGTGCTCTATCTTGCCGGGAGGCCCGGGGATCGTGGAGCGCGCAAAGGGTGCTCGGGCAAGCCGTGGGGCTCCGATGAAGTCTGTTATTGCGTCCGTTGCTGCCTGCGGGTCACGCACATAGTTGACCACCAAGAGCTTCCCTGGACGCTGGGCAAAGTGCTCCAGGACTTCCGCATGGTGCCTTTCGCGATTGCGGATTGCCCCCACCACGGCGGCATCCGTGTTGTTCCAGTCGCCCCCCCAGGGTCTCGGGCGGACCGATTGCTATGTGCCTCAGCCGACTATCCAGCCACGGGACCAGGTCTCTGGTGTTGAGGATAAACAGTGACTCGGGGAACCGGCGGTCAAGGCGCCTGAACCCGTTCGCGGTTTGATCGGAGAGCGCCTCCCAAGGCCAGATTGCCATTCGCCTCCACAAGTGCTTTCCGCGCAAGCCGTGGATGGCGTGCAGGCCGCTCTCGACAAACACCTGATGGATCGAGGTCGTGGCGGTCTTGCTGAGGCCAATGGCGAATATCTTGCGATAGCCCGTGCGGATTCCTGCTTTCGATAAAGCCGTTAAGACGATGTTCCGGGCCGCGGCCGGCGTGGACCAGACGAAGCGTTCGCCACGCTCGTTTTCAGGCGGCAATTGTGAACCTCCGCGACTGACCATCTGCATTGCATCCTCATCGCCCGATCCAAAAAGCGCTGCGTCTGTGTCGCAGGAACTCATGAAGGCACCCAATGCGCCAACGTACCGGCATCACCACGCATTTGCGGTTTTCACCGAGCGCCGGCAGTTTCGATGGAGGGTCTGTCGCCATCTTCGGTCGCAAAGCCTGACGCAGCTCCGTAGTTCGCCAAATGCGCGTCCCAGATGCTGTCGGTTCCTTGCCAGCCATCATCGGTATCGCGTTGGGTCACGATGTCGCCACGGGGGCCATTGAGCAGAATAAACTTGAGCGCGGGATAGTGGCGACGGATCAGCAGCCTGATCACGGCAACGTAGAGCGTCGGCAGGCGCTTGCTGAAGCACAGCAGCAGCCGCCGCTTGCCGTTGAACAGCTCACGCATTCTGGCGGCCAGATGATCGTGACGCGATCTAGCGGTCGCATAGTGCCCGTCCAGCACCGCCAGATCGGCGGGGTTGGGAAACTCGTGCGGGTGGCGCGTCCCGAGCCGGCGGTTGCGAACCGTGCCATGGTCGCTGAGTACAAGGTCGCGCCGCTCGAACATGCCGGTGAAGTTCCCGCGAATGGCAAACGCCAGCGCCGGAAGCGGAGTCTTTTGCCAGTCAAATAGCCCGGCCGGCGCCGCATCGCCGAACACCCGGCGCAACTGATACGCGGTTCTACATTTTGTACCGACACTGAGGGCGATGTCGAACTCAATTGGGCCTGTCATGGTCGAGAACTAAGCCCCCCAGCCGCGCCCCGCAAGCCCCCTCGGAACAAGGCCTCCCCATGCCCCTTTCCCCCCGCTCTCAAGCGGCGCTTTCCCACGCCCATCCGCTCCTCAAAACCCTCGTCGCCGCCTGCGCCGCCGATCCTCGCTGCCCGCCCTTTCAGGTGCTCGAGGCCCGCCGCGGCCGGAGGGTCCAGGAGAAGGCTTTCGCCAAGGGCAATAGCCGGGCGCGCTTTGGGCAGTCGCCGCACAACTACGCTGTGGCGCTGGCGCTCGATATCGCGCCGGTGCCGCTCGACTGGAACCGGCTGCCGCCCTTCGAGGCGCTCGGCCGGTTCATCATGCAGAAGGCCGCCTCGCTCAAGATCCCCATCGTCTGGGGCCGCAATTTCAGGGGGCTGGCGGATTATCCGCATTTCGAGCTGAGCAACTGGCGGGAGCTGGCGACAAAAACGCCGCTCTACAAGCCATGAGCACTCTGTATGGCCACCGCTCGCACGAGATCGCCGAACTGCAGCGGGCGCTGGCCGGGCTCGGGCTCTATCGCGGCGCGATCGATGGCGGCTTCGGCGCAGGGACGCTGGCCGCCGTCAGGGATGCGCAGCTGGCTTACGGGCTCAATGAAACCGGCATCGTCGATCTGCCGCTCTTGATCGAACTCGGCCTCGCGGCGCCCAAGCCGAAACGCGCCAAACCCTTCTCCGACTTTCTCACCGGGCTCGCTTTGAGGGCGGCCCTCGCTCAACTGAAAGGAAACCCCATGGTTGCATTTCTCGATGGCTACAAGACCTACATTGTCGGCTTTGCCGGCCTCATCGTCGGCGCCCTGGCGCTGATCGGCTGGGGCATTCCAGGGCTGCCGCCCTTCAGCCCCGGCGATGCGCTCGAGCTCATCAACATCTCGCTGATCGGCCTCGGCCTCCGCCGCGCGCTCAAGACCGGCCCCTGACATGTCGCCCGGCCAACTGGCCCTCTTGGTCATCGCGGCGCTCGCTGTCGCATTGATCCTCTCGCTCCCCTGGGGGATTTGACACATGGCCGACATCGTCACGCTGATCCCGCGCAAGGGCGATCCCGAGATCGTCGACGCCCTGCGCCGGCTCGGGAGTGAAGCGCTCAATGGCCGTATCACCGGCTTTGCCATCGTCTATCTCGATGCCGATGGCGCGGCGCTGACGCAATTCAACATGCCCGACACGCTCGAAGCCATCGGCCTCGTCGAATGGCTGAAGACCGATCTCCTCGCCAATTGGCGCGACGACGACTAGCCGGCGCGCCGTCCCGCAGCGTCATCATCCTCTCCAGCACGCAGGACGCGCATGACCGACGAACCCTTCTCCGCGCTCCAGATGGCGCAGCTCAAGCTCATCCTCAAGGAGGCCATCAACGAAGCCTTTGCCGATGCGGGGCTCCGCATCGATTCCGGCGACCACCAGGACGAAGCCCGCGAAGATTTCCGCTTCGTGCGACGGCTGAGGCGCATCTGGGACAGCGGCGTCACCAGAACCGGCACGATCGTGCTCACCGCGATTGTCGGCGTGGCGGTGACGATTTTGGGCATGGGGCTCGCGCAGTGGATCAATAGGGGCGGGCAGCAGGGAAGGGCGTCGGTTCGCGCGCTTGGATTAACTCTTTGGTCGCGACAATCTGTCACTCAATCGTGTGCCCGGCCGCCCTTTCATCGCCCCGATTGTTCCCCATCTGCACGGAACCGATGAGGGCTTGCCCTCGTTTGGACATCGTGTGCCGCGTCAGCCCCTGATGTCCTTCCACTCTATTAACCACCATTGCCGGTCGCCCGGCCAAGGACAGCCTATGACCCCGATCGTCAAATTCATCTCGGCCCTGGCAATGGCGCTGCTCACCGCCGCCCCCGCGCTCGCCGGCGGCGCCACGCCAATCGGCCAGTGGGAAGTGACCACCGGCGAAGCGCGCTACAAGATCAGCAGCTGCGGCAAGAACGGCGATCTGCTCTGCGCCAAGCTTGTTTGGCTGCGCGCCGACGAGCGCACCCAGGACAATCTCGCCGTGCTCAACACCTATGTTGTGAAGGGCGCTGAATCGGCCGGCACAAACAAATGGACCGGCAATGTCGTCTTCGACGGCCGCGCCTATGAAGGCACCCTCACCATGGTGTCTAAGAACTATCTGAAGCTGAAGGGCTGCGCGGGGATCCTGTGCCAGACTTATGAACTGACGCGGGTGTGATCACCCCTCGCGGTTGGACCTCGTGGCCGAGGGCCGCTAGCCTTTGATCGCGCCGGCCGTCAGGCCCGACTGGAACTGGCGGGTCATCAACAAATAGGCAAAGACCACCGGCGCGGTGGAGACGACAACACTGGCAAAGACCAATCCCCACTCCGTTGAATAGGCGCCGATGAAGGCGACGATGCCAACCGGCATGGTCTGGCTCTCGGGCTTGAACGAAACGATGAGCGGGATGAAGAACTCGTTCCACATCCACACGCCATTGAGGATCATCACCGAGATCAGGCCGGGCTTCATAAGCGGCAACACGACGCGCCAGAAGATCTGCCACTCATTGGCCCCGTCGACCTGTGCGGCACTGACCAGATCGCGCGGCAGGGTCGCCGCGATCGGCGCCAGCACCAGAACGCCGAGCGGCAGGCCGAGGGCGATAAAGGGAAGGATCAGCGCGAACAGGGTGCCGAACAGGCCCAGCCATTTGATGAGGAAAAAAAGCGGCAGGACGATCATGTTGACTGGCACTAGCAGTCCGGCGACGAACAAGGTGTAGAGTCCCATCGCGAGGGGCTTTTCCTTGCGGCTGATGCCGTAGGCAATCATCGAGGCCAGCAGCGTGCTGCCGAGCACGGACAGTGCGGTGACGATGATGGTATTGGGCAGAGTGATCGAGATATGCGCGTCCTGCCAGGCGCGGGTGTAATTGTCCCATGCCCAGGTCTCGGGCAGCCCATAGGGATTGCCGAAAAACTCCGGCACGGTCTTGAACGATGCCAGCACCATGTAGGCGATCGGTACGAGAACGATAAGCGAGACCAATGACAGAAACGCGCCTCGGAATAGCCCGAAGATGAGCCTACTCCGTCGAGTGCTCGAGCGTCGCCGACGCGGGCTAGATGCAAGGGCGGCGGGGTGGGTCATGACTGGATCTCGCGCTTGCGAAGCACGATGATCATTCCCCAGCAGATCAGGGTCATGGCAAAGAACAAAATGAGCGCCATTGCGATGGCAAAGCTCATGCGAATGTCAGAGTTCGAGAAACCCGATCCTCCAAAGGCCGTCCGGTAGATCAGTGTTCCTAGAACGTCAGTGCGGTAGGCCGGGGAGCCGAGCGGACCGGTGAGCACGTAAACCACGTCGAACGTGCGAAAGGTACCGATGAAGGTCAGCACGGTCAGCGAGGTGAAGGAGGGGGAGAGCAACGGAAAGATCACTCGCCAGAAGACCTGCCAGCCATTGGCGCCATCGATCTGGGCTGCCTGCTTCAACTCTTCGGGAATGCTCTGTAGTCCCGCCAGATAGAGCACGACGGACCAGCCAAGGCTGTTCCAAGCCGTGACGGCAATGACCGTGGGCAGCGCCGTAGCCGGATCGCCCAGCCAGTTCCGGGCAAGAAAGCCCAGCCCGATGTCTTTGAGCATCGGGTTCAGGAAGCCAATGTTGGAACTCAACATCAGCGTCCAGATGAAGCCCGTCGAGACCAGCGAGATGATCACTGGCAAGAACAATACCGTTCGGTAGAACTGCATGAATCGCGGCTTCTCATTGAGCTGCACCGCGATGAACAAGCCGACCGTGTGCTGGAAAATCAGGATCGAAATGAAGATGTAGAGATTGTGGAGCGCGGCACGGTAAAACGGCCCGTGGCTCAGTGCCTTGGTGAAGTTATCGAGCCCGACGAACTGGAATTTTGTGCCCAGCCCCGTCCAGCTGGTGAGGCTGATCCCCAGCGCGAATATCGTCGGAAAGATCATCACACTGAAAAAGAACAGCAGTCCGGGCAGAACGAACCACAAATGACCATATCGCTGCATGGTTTTTGACGGCACGTGTCGGGCCCTGGGGGCCGCCTTAGAACTGACCGGTGGCGCAGGAACCGAACGGTCTGCCATTTTCGAATTGCCATCCTTGGAAGCGTTTGCCGATGCCGGGCATCGCAATGGGCGAGCGGCCGGGGCTTAAGGGCTCCGGCCGCAACCCGATAGCCTACATTCCCGAGGGCTTAACGGTGTCCTGCAGAGCCTGCGAGAAGTCCTCGGGCGACATTTCGCCAAGGAACAACGCCGCGGAGTTCTGCTGGAGGGCGCCGAAGACGGCGCCAGTCTCGGGCAGTTCGTAGAAGACGCGGACGTCGTTGGAACGCCCTGCTTCGATCATTTCCTTCATGACCCGGTTGTCCGAGGGAACGACGCCTTCGGTGGTGCTGAGCGTAATAGTATCGACCACCATCTGGGCCGGTTCCTTGCCCATCATCCACTGCAGGAAGGTCACCGCGGCGTCGATGTTCTTGCTCTTGGCGTTGATGTTGTAGGGAGGCTCCATGCCTGTGACGGTGGCGGGTGTGCCGCCATCGACCGCCGGGAACGGGACCACGCCGACATCGACGTCAGGGTTGGTCTCGACGAAGCCGGTATAGTCCGCCGAGCCGCCTTCCAGCATTGCTCCCTTGCCCAGGGCGAACAGGGCCTTGCCTTCGACATAGGGGGTGGCGAGAGAGCCGTCCTGGAAGCATCCGTAGATGTCGCGCAGGAAGTAGGCCGCTTTCACCACGTCGGGGTCGGTCAGTTTCCTCGTGCCGTGGCGCACGGCGTCGAAGCCGTCAGCCTTGAGGACACTGGAGGCCATCATCATGTAGAGGAACGCCGGAATAATCCCGTCCTGGGCCGGGGCGATCATGGGAACGATGCCCTTGTCCTTGAGTGTCTGGCACAGCGCCATGAACTCGGTCTGGTTGGTGGGCGGCGTGAGGCCGTTATCGGCAAAAACCTTGCGGTGGTAGTAGAGTCCAACCGTGTAGGAACCCAGGATCGGGACGCTCCAGACCTTTCCGTCGATGGTCACTGCGGCTTTGGCGGTCGGGGTCAGGCCGGAAATGTCGAGCTTGTCGGTTAGATCGACATTGTAGCCGGCCTCTGCCGCGGCGGCTGTGTCGGGTCCGGGATTCAAACCGAACAGGTCCGGTGCTTCGCCGGCGGCGAGCGCTGTGTTCAGCCGGGTCGTGTAGTTGGTGCCGGCGATTTCCTCGAGCTGGATATCGATTGTAGGATTTTCCTCCTCGAACTTGGCGAGGATGGCTTCGACGCGATCCTTCCATTCGGGGTGGCTGTGCCACATGGTCAGAACGGTCTTGTCCTGCGCCAAGCTCGGCAACGCGGTAGACGCGAGCAGGATGCCCACCAGCAGGCCCTTCATCAATTTATGCTTCACATTATCCTCCTGTGTGATCGTCATCCGCACCCTCTTGTGGCGCGGTTCTTGCCCGGCCGTGCATCGGCCGGGTATCTCATTCAACCTACTGGTGCCGGCTCCCACCGGCACCGAACTCAAATCGCGAGGCCGCTTGCGGCATCGAAGAAGTGCAGGCGATCGCAGGCGACTGCGACCTCGACCGTTTGGCCTGCGTCCGCCGTCGAGCGGGCGCCGAACCGGGCGATGCAGACACTCGTGACGCCCTCGGCAACGACGATTTCGTCGAGCGTGTCCTGGTCGGCAACTTTGGCGGCGGGCGCGTTGAGGGCGAAATGCACCATCTGGTCGGAACCGAGAGATTCGGTGATCAGCACGGGCGCGACCAGCCGCTGTCCACGCGGGTGGTCGGGCACAAGGGCGGCGTCTTCCATGTCCTCGGGGCGGATACCGGCAATGATTTCGCCTCCGATCTTGGCCGCAAGCGCAGGGCGGCCGGCAAAGATCGATGCTGGCACGTCTAGGCGATTATTGCCCAGCACCAGCACGCAGCGCTCGGGGCTGCCCTCAAGCCGCCCGCGATAGATGTTCATCGAGGGCGAGCCGATGAACGAGGCAACGAAGGTATTGACCGGCTTGTTGTAGATGTTGGCGGGCGTATCGACCTGCTGCAGCACGCCATCGCGCAGCAACGCCACGCGATCGCCCATGGTCATCGCCTCGACCTGATCGTGCGGTCACCTTCAGTCGGCGCTGGATCTGCGCGATTTCAGAGCGCATCTGTACCCTGAGCTTGGCATCGAGATTGCTGAGCGGCTCATCCATCAGGAACACCGCGGGCTGCCGGATGATGGCGCGGCCCATCGCGACACGCTGCCGCTGCCCGCCCGAGAGGTTGCCGGGCCGGCGTTTGAGATAGTCCTCGAGTTGCAGGATGCGCGCCACCTCGGCAACGCGGGTCGCGATCTCCTTTTTGGGCCGCTTTGCGATCTGCAGCGAAAAGGCGATGTTGTCGAAGACCGTCATATGCGGATAGAGCGCATAACTCTGGAACACCATCGCGATGTCGCGGTCGCGAGCAGCAAAATCGTTCACCACCTCGTCGGCGATCGACACCTCACCGGCGGTGATCTCCTCAAGGCCGGCAATCATTTTGAGGGCAGTGGATTTGCCGCAACCCGACGGGCCGACGAGGACCAGAAACTCGCCATCAGCAATGTCGAGGGTCAGTCCGTCCAAGGCAGTCACGCCGCCGGCATAGGTCTTTGTCAGACCGGACAGTGCAACGCATGCCAAACGACGACTCCCAAGGCAAGTTTGCTGCGGATCAGCGTTTCACAGTCCAGCCAAGGCATGGGTCCGGCCCTGCAAAACTGACGGTATCGCTTCTGCTCCAACGCCAGAGTCTTGCCCCCGGTCGTTGCCGTGACATGGTTCACGGGTGGTACAACATATGTCAAGCGTGATGTGCTGAGCCGTCGATGTCTTTTGAGCCGTGTGCTGGGGTAGGAGGCGCTCCCTGAAGAAAACCTCCTGAGCATCGCCATCAAGGTGCCGACAAATCCCGCAACGTTCGGGAGACCCCGGTCTTGCGGCAGCGCACGTTAGCCCGCCTGCATCTCCGGAATCGCCATCTCCTCCAAGACGGTTATTTCGCAGTCGTCGGCCCAATGCAGATGGTGGTGACCCTCGACCATCGTCAATGCATCATCCAAATTCTGTGCCTCCAGGATGGACATGCCGATGACGGTGCTGCGGATCGGTTCACTTCCCGTTCTTGTGACCTTTGCGGCCCGGCCGAGCGGCTTACCGGGATCGACCAAGGCGGGTCCAAGCTTTTGAGCCCAGTTGACCCAGAGCTCCACGCCCTTGGCGGCTTCCTCAGGTGTCGCCTGGGCGAACCGTTCGGTCACCGAGAGCGGGGCAGAGTATAGTACGACGTATCTTCCCATGGGATCAGGCCTTACCTGTTGGCTGTTTTGGTGCGGGGTTGCGGCGTCAGCGTTGCGTCACGGCTTATCGACATCGCTTGCGATGACCTTCGCGATTTCGATCAGTGCCGCCGCCTGCGCGTCGAGTTGTTCTGCGCCCAGCTTGCGTGTGATGCGCGCAGACCATTTCACCTGACGATTGTAGATCGCTGTCAGCACCTTCAAGCCGGCTGGCGTCAGTTCGAGCAGTGACGTTCTCTTGTCGTCAGGCTTGTCCCTGAAGACGACGAGTCCTTCATTGGCGAGCGCATCGGCGACGCGTTGCACGCTTTGTCGCGCATGGCCGATGGATTTTGCGATGTCCGCAACCGTCCTCGGGCCATAGCCCACTCCTCCCAGCACCTGCCAGCGAGCGCTGCTTTGTCCGAGTGGGCGTGTAATTCCCTCGCCGGCCTGCATGAGCAACCCGTTGATGCGAAAGATGCTCTCCGCAAATCTGGTCCATGCGTCCATTTGGTCTCCCAATTGACTCGACAAGGTTCAAAATGACAGATTGACAGTGTGCTGTCAATCTGTGCCCATGTCGTCAACGGTCATTATGGAGAACCCAATGTCACGTGAATTGTATCTGGAGAACGCTCAGGCCAAGACCGGCAAGACGCTCAAGCAATTTGTCTCCCTGGCCGCGGCGCAAGGCTTCGACAGCACCACGAAGGCCGGGATCATGGTCGCCTGGCTCAAGGCGGAATTCGGCCTGGGTCATGGTCACGCCACCGCGGTCATGCACGCCATCAAGAGTGCGGGTAAGCAAGGCTGAACGGCCAATTTGGAACGCGCAGGCGCGATGTTCCTTCAAAAGGCTAGCAGCGGCCGCTGCCGCGATGCGCTCATAGCAGCCGGCCTGGCTATTACGGACGCACAAGCACCATGGACAGAGAGCGATTTGTTGCGCTAGGAGGCTGCCGGATCGTGTTCCGCTGCTGTAGCCGATCCTCTGTGACCGTTAGGTGAGAGCCGTGAAAGAGATAGACTTCCTTGAGCGCCGCAACGCTGCCGCCGACGCCAAGAAGAAACTTATTGAGAAGATGCGGCAGGCGCCTAAACCTGACGATCCTGCGGTCGCCGCCAGTCGAGCCGAGAAGGCGAGCGTCAAGGCGTCCAATGCGTCCAAACGCAGCGAGCGCGATCGACTGAAGCGCGAGGCCGAAGCCCGGCAGCAGACCGAGGCCGATGCACGCGTCAAGGCCGACGAGCTCGCGGCCCAAACAGAACGCGACAACGCGGCCGAGCGGTCGCTCGCCGAGAAGGCCGAGCAAAAGGCCGAGCGAGATCGCCGCTATGCCGCGAGAAAGAACCGCACCCGCTGATTGAGGATCGCGCTCAACTCAGCCCGTTTGAGTGTGCTGGCCGCCTGGCTCGGAGATCCCTTGCAGGGCGGCACTGGCCTGAGCGGCGTGCTCCACTGCCACGTCGCCCAGTGAGACTATGCCCACCAGACGCTTGTCGCGATTGAGCACCGGGAGACGCCTGACCTGAATGTTGGACATGTTGCCAGTCACGTCCTCTACTTTGTCGTCTTCGAAGCAGTACTTCACATTCTGACTCATCACTTCGCGGACCGTCGTTTGGGGGCCCTTGCCTTTGGCAACAGCCCGCACGGCGATATCGCGATCGGTGATCATGCCGACCAGCCGGTCGTCTTCGCTAACAAGCAGAGCCCCAGCGTCGATCTCCGCCATCACCGCCGCGGCACGTTCAATCGTGTCATCCGGGCTCGCCATTTTCACGTCACGAGTCATCAGTTCGCTTATTTGCATTTTGAACTCCGAGAAATCATGTCGCCGAACCAAGTCACCCGCGCCGGGCTGTTTGGATAACAGTGGACCAAGGATTTGGTTGCGGGTGCGGCGTTGGCGTCGGCCTTGCGTGGCACCACCTTAGTGCAGTCGGCACCTCCACTCGCGTCTGGTGATCGCTGCAACAACCCCTCATCCGCCCGGAGCCTGCACTCGGGCGCTACGCGTCCCGGGTGGGCACCTTCTCCCTCAAGGGGAGAAGGCGATCGAGCCGCCTCCGCTAACACAACCCCCATTCCCCCCACGCGCCCCGGCTTCGGCCGGGGCGCATTTTTGCTATCCGCCACCCCCTCCATTGCGCACAATCCTGCCATGATCTACGGTCCTCGCGACTAGGCAAAAAGCTGCGCTCGGGCGCCGCCGGCACGACCGGATGGGATGACCGCGCAGGATGGAGTTGGCGAGTGACCGATCAGGATCGGTCCGCTGCCGCAGCCGCGCTTGAGGGTGCGGACGCCGCTGGGCTGCGAGCCGAGCGGCAGGACGTCGGGAATGGGTCTCGGCCCGTTGCGGACGGAGCGGACAAAAGGAGCCAGGGGGCTCAGAATTCGCCGCGCCGCGCGCGTGGGCCGATCTATGCCGCGCTCGACCTCGGCACCAATAATTGCCGCCTGCTGATCGCCCGCCCGCATGAGCAGAGCTTTCGCGTGCTCGACGGCTTTACCCGCATCGTGCGGCTGGGGGAGGGGCTGTCGGTCACCGGCCGGCTGTCCGATGCCGCCATGGAGCGCACCATCGCCGCGCTCCGCCAATGCCGCAACAAGCTGCGCGAACACGCCCCGGCGCGAGTGCGGCTGATCGCCACCGAAGCCTGCCGGTCGGCCAGCAACGGCCTCGAATTCATCGCCCGGATCAAAGCCGAGCTCGACATGGATCTCGAAATCGTCGATCGCCGCACTGAGGCCGAACTGGCGGTCACCGGCTGCGCTGATCTCATCGAGGAGCAGAGCGCCGGCGCCTTGATGTTCGATATCGGTGGCGGCTCGTCGGAGCTCGCCTGGCTCGATTTCCGGGGCGGCCGGCCGAAGCGCCAGGGCAAGATGGCCGCCTCGATCCGCTCCTGGCAGTCGCTGCCGGTCGGCGTCGTCTCGATTGCCGAGCGCTTCGGCGGCGTCGACGTCACGCCCGAGAGCTTCGAGGCGATGGTGGCGTTCGTCGCCGACCAGCTGCGCGAGTTCAAGGGCCGCGGTAAGCTCAAGCAAATGATCGCCGACCATCCGGTGCATCTGATCGGCACCTCGGGCACAGTGACGACGCTGGCCGGGCTCCATCTGGGCCTCGAGCGCTATGAGCGCCAGAAGGTCGATGGGCTGTGGATGTCGCGCGCCGAGGTCGATGTGATCATGAACGCGCTCCTTGCCATGCCCTATGAGCGGCGCATGGCCCATCCCTGCATCGGCCGCGACCGCGCCGATCTGGTGCTGCCCGGCTGCGCCATCTTCGAGGCCATTCGTCGCGAATGGCCGACCGAGCGCCTGCGCGTCGCCGATCGGGGCCTGCGCGAAGGCATCCTCATCTCGCTGATCGACGAGGACCGCGCCGGCACCCGTCGCGCCGCGGGCGCCCGCTGATGGTCAAGACCACCAATATGGGCGGCGGCGCCGGCCGCAAATCCGATCGCGACCTCAAGGTGCGCGTCAAGACCAGCAAGGGCCGCAAGATCGGCTCGACCCTGTGGCTGCAGCGCCAGCTCAACGACCCCTATGTGGCGCGCGCCAAGGCCGAGGGCCTTCGCTCCCGCGCCGCCTACAAACTCATCGGACTGAACGAGCGCTACAAGCTCCTGCGCAAAGGCATGCGCATCGTCGATCTAGGCGCCGCCCCCGGCGGTTGGAGCCAGGTCGCGGCGCCCATCATCGGCTCCACCGCCGAGCATCCGCTGATCGTCGGCATCGATTATCTCGATATGGACCCCATCGATGGCGTCGTGCTCTTGAAGAAAGACTTCAACGACGAGGATGCGCCGCAGCTGCTGATCGATGCGCTCGGCGGCCACAAGGCCGATCTCGTCCTCTCCGACATGGCGGCGCCCACCACCGGCCATCGCGCCACCGACCACATCCGCATCATGGCGCTGGTCGAGCTCGCCGCCGATTTCGCCATTCGCGTACTGGCCCCGGGCGGCGCCTTCGTCACCAAAGTGTTCCAGGGCGGCACCGAGCATGAATTGCTGCATCTCTTAAAACAGCATTTCGCCACGACCGTGCACGCCAAGCCCCCCGCCAGCCGCGCCGGCAGCGCCGAGACCTATCTCGTCGCCAAGGGCTTCAAGGCCTAGGGCCGCTAGTGCCCGCCTCCGCCGCCATGGCCTGACACATTGGCGCCGGCATGCCGCGGCAGCCGGGCGAACAGCATCGTCGAGATCAGCGTCACGCCGGCCATCACATAAAAGGCCAGGTGGAAATCGCCGAGCAGCGGCTCGTCACCATGCAGCAGCCGCGCCGCCTCCAGCGCTCCGCCGCCCAAGGCGATGCCGAAGGCAATGGTCAGCTGCGCCCCCACCTGGCTAATGACATTGGCCTGGCCGGCATCCTTGTCCTCGATATCGGCGAAGGCGAAGGCGTTCTGCGCCGTCCAGAAGATCGACTGGAAAAATCCGGTCATCAGCAGCACCGCCATGATCAGCGCCATCGAGGTGCCGGGCACGTAAAGCCCCATGGCGACGACGCCCAGCATGGTGATGAAGGTCGAGACCACGAGCGAGGTGCGGAAGCCGAAGCGCTGCAGCAGATTTTCGGCCGCGAACTTCGCGGCGAAGGCGCCAACGGCGCTGGCGAAGGTGACGGCCCCGCTCTGGAACGGGCTCATCCCGAACGCCAATTGCAGCATCAGCGGGAACAGGAACCCCATGGCGCCGGTGCCGAGCCGGAAGAAGCCGCCTGCAACGACCGTGCTCCGAAATAGCGGAAAGCGGAACAGCCTCAGATCGAGCAGCGGATACTCGGTCCGCCGCGCGTGAAACGGATAGATCGCCGCCGCGATCGTGCCGGCGATGAGCGCTGCGATGCCGACTTCCATCGGCAAGGCCGGCAGCGTCAGCACCGAGATGCCGAACACCCAGCCGGCAAAAATGATTCCGGCAAGAATGAAGCCGATGAAATCCATGCGCCGGGGCGCGTTGCGGTGGAACTCTGGCAGATAGCGGCTGACCATCGCAACGCCGATCAGCCCGATCGGCACATTGATCAGAAAGATCCAGTGCCAGCTAGCATAGGTGGTGAGAAACCCTCCGATGGGCGGGCCGAGGATGGGCCCGATCAGGCCGGGAATACTGAGCCAGGCCATGGCATCGACCAATTGGTTGCGCGGCGTGATGCGCACCAGCACCAGCCGCGCCACCGGCGTCATCATCGCCCCGCCCATGCCTTGCAGGAACCTTGAGACCACGAACGCCAGCAGCGAATTGGAGACGGCGCAGGCGAGGGAGCCCGCGATGAAGACGAGAATGGCGACGCGGAACACATTGCGCGACCCCCAGCGATCCGCCATCCAGCTCGAGATCGGAATAAAGATCGCGAGCGACACCAGATAAGAGGTGAGCGCCAGCTTGAGCGCGATCGGCTCGCTATGAATGTCGTGCGCGATAGCGGCGAGCGAGGTCCCGATCACCGTCGAATCCATGTTCTCCATGAACAACGCCACGGCGAGGATCAGCGGCGTGATGCGATTGTTCAATTCACACCTCGGCTTTGGGCTGCGTCGGTACGGTGTGACCGGAGACGTCGCCGCCGGCATCGGCCGGCAGCCTGAGGAAGGGCAGGGCGCCGGAAGCCGCGACCACCCCAACGACAATCCAGGCAAAGTGAAAATCGCCCAGCAGCAATCCGCCGCCATGCGCGGTTGATGCAAGCTCGAGCAGCCCGCCCGCCAGCGCCACACCGAGCGCCACGCATCTGCTGCGTGACGGCGGCGATGGCCGTGGCCTGGCTGGCGTCCGCTTCCGAGATGCCGGCATAGCTGAAGACATTGACGCCGGTGAAAAACAGCGAACGCGCAATGCCGCCCGCGAGCAGCGTCGCAAGCAGCAGCAGATGCGGCGCCTCCGGCGTGAACAGAGCGCTCGCGCCGAGCAGCACTCCGCCGATCAGCCCGGAGGCGGTGAGCATGCGGGGCAGGCCGAAGCGCTGATAGGCGCGCTCGGCCGCGACCTTGGAGAGGATCGCCCCGATCGCCGTGACGAACGTCGTCAGCCCCGATTCGAGCGCGGTAAAGCCGAAGGTCAATTGCAGCATCAGGGGCATCAGGAAAGGGAAGGCGCCGATGCCGGTGCGAAACAAGACGCTCCCCAGCATGGCGCTGCGAAACAGTCTCTGGCTGAACAGTCTGGGGTCGAGCAGCGGATAGTCGGTCCGCCGCGCATGGACGAGATAGGTGCCGCCCGCGACGAGACCTGCCGCGATCCCCGCATAGCCGAAGCCCGTCGGGATCGCCGGCAGGCTGATCACCGACAGGCCGAAGATGATGCCCGAGAACGCGACGGCGCAGAGCACGAAGCCGAACGGGTCGATCGGGCGCGGCACGCGCGTTTCCGAGCGCGGCAAAAAGCGTGTCGCCAGCACCAGGCCCATGAGGCCGATCGGGATGTTGATGAGAAAGATCCAGTGCCAGGTAAAATAAGTGGTGATGAAGCCCCCAATCGGCGGGCCGCTCACCGGGCCCATCAGCGCCGGGATCGAGAGCCACGCCATGGTGCGGACCAGCTCGTTGCGTGGCACCGACCGAACCAGAATGAGGCGCGCCAGTGGCGTCATCATCGAGCCGCCGATGCCCTGGAGGAACCTTGAGCCGACAAAGGCCGGCAGCGAATTGGAAAAGGCGCAGGCGAGAGAGCCGAGCATGAACACCACGATCGCCGCCCGAAAGATGAACGGCGCCCCGAACCGGTCGGCCATCCAGCCGGAAATCGGAATGAAGATGGCGAGCGCCACGAAGTAAGCGGTCAGCGCCAGTTTCAGGGCGATGGGGCTCGTGCCGATATCGGCGGCAATGGCCGGCAGCGCGGTCGCGATGACCGTTGAATCCATGTTCTCCATGAACAGGGCGACGGCCAGAATAAGGGGAACAATACGGGACAAGGTTCACTGAGAAATGGCAGGCGGCCGGAAATTAAGGCCTTTTTGAATTTGCAGCAGCCAAGTGTTGACCCGCAAGGCCCGACTAGCGTCTTATTAGGGTAAACCGATCGTTATCAGTGCGAGTTCGAGGGCAGTATTATGAAGAGTTTCTCGTCGTCCAGTTTTGCGTCCGACAACGCCGTCGCACTCGAATACGCCGCCGAAGCCGTAAAGGCCAACCCGCAGGCGCTGTTCACCAATTTCCAGTGGTTTCTCTATGCCGGACGGGACACGGTGTTTTTCACCGCGTTTTCCAAGACCCGCTTCGACAAGGAGACGGTCAAGGGCATGGTCGAGCAGATGGTGGCGCTCGCCCCGCAGCTGACCCATGGCTTTTTGGGCGCCCGGCCCGGCCACCCGCTCGCCGAACATCTGCTCGATGCCATCGCCAGCGTCGAGGAAGTCGACAGCCTCGAGGGCTATCCCGACAAATGGCTGACCAACAGCCAGGACGTTTTCGACCACCCCGAGATCCCGCTGTTCCGCATGATGGCGGCGAACCTCAAAAACGGCCCCGACGCCGAAGGCCGCATGTCGATCCTGCAGGTGCGCTCGGCCCACTGCCTGCTCGAAGGCTCGGACGCGGCGCTGCTGACCCGCTCGCAGACGGCCAATCACGGCGTCCAGTCCAACAAGGGCAACACGCTCCCCTGGCTGAAGCGCTTCCGCGGCGCGCTCAGCGGCTTCATGATGGCGGGCCTGTTCGCCGGCATCGGCAATCTGGTCAATGCGCCCGAGCGCCCGCTGTTCTTCAAGACCCTCGCGCTCTCCCGCCACCGCATCCGCCCGCTCGCGACCAAGCTGGGCGTCCGCCAGCGCTCGCTCTATTTCGCGCTCACCACTTTCGCGCTGCTCTCGGAAAAGGAGCGGCGGGTGAAGGAGAAGGTGATCACCGCCGCCTACACCATGCTCGACACCAACCGCACCGCCTCCGACGATGATTTCTTCCGCGTCAGGGCGCTCCAGGCGAGCTTCCCGTTCTCATCGGACTTCCTCACCTATGTGCGCGCCGTCGACGCCGAAATGTCGGCCAATGAGAACAAGGATCTGACCAAGTTCCAGCTGACCATCCTCAACATGATGGCCGCGATGCGCAAGCTCAG
>JBDSEK010000126.1:0-3131 GCA_039920085.1 Devosia sp.
GCGCCGAACACCACATAGTCGAAGGGCTGGACGGGAATGATGCGGCTGGACACGCTTTTCTGTCTCCTGTCGATGTAGTTCATCAGGCGAAAATCTGCTTTGCGAGGATGACGGCGCCGTGCAGCGGCTCGTGCTGGGGTGGCACGATGAAGGCGTCATAGCGCTCCTGCATCAGCGGATAGAGCCGTGTGCCGAAGCCACCGACCGCCGCCATCTTGCGGACGCCGCGGGCTTTGAACCAGCGGACGTAATTGTCGATGTAACTCATCTGCAGGTCCATCAACTCCCTGGCCACGGCGTCGCCCTTTTCGAAATACTCGAAAAACAGCGGCATCAGCGCGCCGAACTCGGCCGGCGCGCGACCGAGCAGAGTCTGCGGGGCGCCAGCATTTGTCGAAGCTGGCCGGTCGTCCTTGGGGAAGGACCAGTCCATGATCGCATCGACGCTGCCGCCGAGGCGCTGCAACACTGCAGCGGTCAGCGCCGAACCCGAGACCAGCCCGTCGGTCGCCTCGACCGTGCGGCGCACCAGTTCGCGCCCGAGGATGGCGCCCGACATCTGGTCGCCCACGTGAAAACCCCAGCCACCGCACTGATGGCGTACGCCATCGACCATTGCGAGCGCGGCGGAGCCGGTGCCGACAATGATCACGGCGCCGTCTTCGCCGCCATGGGCGCCGGCGCGAGCGATGTCGATATCATCGAAAACTTTCACCCCCGCGAAGGGCCAGGGTCGCTGCGCGAACCCGATGCGCGCCGATTCGAGGCGACCGCCGGCCATGCCGAAACAGGCAAAGGTCGTGGCGGTTGCGGCGAAGTCGACGCCGGCCTTGGCGAAGACCTCTATGGTCCCCTCGGAAATCGAGCGAAATGCCGCCTCACCGGCGTCGATCTGCAGGTTGGAGCGGCCCCCAGTGGCGTCGGCCAAGGTGGTCAGAGTCTCGTCGGCGAGCCGGATACGGCAATTCGTGCCGCCGCCGTCGACCCCGAGATAGTATCTGGGCACGTCAAATCACCCCAAATTCCGTGGCTTTGCAGCAATCAGCGCGGGCGGACCATAATGCCTATGCTGGCGCGGCGAAAGCCTCCATTGCAATCGATTTCAGGCGCGTAGCAGCCTTGTCGCAGCCGCATCGACGGCCCATTCTGCCGCCTCTCTCGGCGGCCGATTCAGGTCGCGGAAGCTTGCATCCGGCGGAGGTGCGGCATGGCTGGCCATATTCTGATTCTCGGCGGCGCCCGGTCGGGCAAGACCAGCTTTGCCGAGCGGCTCGCGATGCGGGCCGGAGAGACCCCACTCTATCTCGCGACCGCCCGGACGCTCGACGGCGAGATGCTGGAGCGGGTCAAGCTACATCAGGAGCAGCGCCACAAGCGCTTCTCGACCCTTGAGGAGCCGCTCGATCTGCCAACGGCCCTCAAGGCCGCCGCACGTAAACACGATGTGATCCTTGTCGATTGCCTGACGCTGTGGATCACCAACATGCTGGCCGCCAATGTCGCGGTCGGCGGTGCGGTCGAAAATCTGACGGCGACGTTACTCGAAATCGACACCGCCCAGGTGATCCTGGTCTCCAACGAGGTTGGGCTCGGCATCGTGCCCGACAATCCTTTGGCCCGCACATTCCGCGATTTGAGCGGCGCCGCGCACCAGCGCCTCGCCGAGATCTGCACGGAAGTGCATTTTATCATCGCGGGTTTGCCCATGACGCTCAAAGGACCACGCTTGACGGAGAGCACCACGGATGTGCCGAGGCCCGAATAGCTGGGCAAGACACGCTGAGAATGATCGTGCATCAGCCGCGCGCACCGCGAGCAGAGAGGCTCAACCCCCGGCGCGCCATATGATTAGGGCCGCGACCGCGGTCAGCAGCAGCGCCAAATTCATCGCTCGCCAATAGAGTTCGAGCGCTTTGAGCACATCGAGCCCGCCCAGATCGCTTCGCCCATCCCCGAGCGCCGGCAACTCATGCACCTCCCCCTCATAGGACCGCGGGCCCCCGAGCGAGAAACTGAGCGCCCCGGCAAACGCCGCTTCCGGCCAGCCGGCATTGGGCGAGGCATGTTTGCGCGCATCGCGAAGCGCCATTGCCCAGCTGTGTTCGGGGTCGGCGCCGCGGACGAAGAAGGCCGCACCGGCCACCAGCAGCGCCGAGAGCCGGGCCGGGACCCAGTTGGCGATATCGTCCAGTCTGGCGCTGGCCCAGCCGAATTCGCGATAGCGCTCGTTGCGATGCCCGACCATGGAATCGGCGGTGTTGATGGCCTTGTACAGCACGATGCCCGGCAGCCCCCCCACAAGCAGCCAGAAGAGAGGCGCGATCACGCCATCCGACGTGGATTCGGCGAGGCTTTCGATTGCGGCTCTCGCCACGCCCGCTTCGTCGAGCATCTGCGGGTCGCGTCCGACGATCCGGCCGACGCGATCTCGCGCCGCCTCAAGTGACAGCCCCAAGCCATCGGCTACCGCCTTTACCGCGCGGCCGAGCTCGAGCTGCGCCAGAAGCGTCGTCGCGAACAGGGCTTCGAGAACAAAGCCGAACGGGATACGCCGTGTCACCGCAAGTATCAGCAGCGATGCCGCCAGCGCCGTGCCGAGCAGAAGCGCCAGCATGAGGACGCCTTTAAGGCGTCGACGCTCGCCGTGGTTGAGCCGCGCCTCGAGCCAGCCGATCAGCGCCCCCATCCAGACCACCGGGTGGCGGATCAGCCGGTAGAGCGGCTTGGGGTAGCCGATCACCCGCTCGATTAGCAGTGCAAGCGGAGCAACGAGGGCGAACATCAGATGTCGCGCGCCAGCGCCAATAGCGCGTCGAGATCGAGATGGGCTTCGAGGTGTGCCGCGAGACCATCGAGTGTCGCTTCGATCGCCGCCTCATAGCCAAGGCTCGGATCGGCCACGCCGCCGAGAAAGGCACGGCGGAATGGGTCAGATGCAAAGAGGCCGTGCAAGTAGGTGCCCGCCACCAATCCATCCGTCGACACGGCGCCCTCATTGGTGGTGCCGATCTTGGCGAAGGGCCGGGCACGATCGGCGCCGGTGGTCTTGCCCATATGCATGTGATAGCCGGCGATCGCGGCGCCAGACGCAACGTGGCGGGCGTCCTCGACCCGCAATTGCTTGATTTCGG
>JBDSEK010000127.1:0-5684 GCA_039920085.1 Devosia sp.
AAACTTGGTGGCGACAGCGGCGAGACGCTGACGCTTGCCGCCGGCGATGTTGTTGTGCTGCCGGCAGGCACCGGACATTGCCGGCTGTCGGACGGACGGGGCTTGGTGGTGATGGGCGGCTATCCCAAGGGACAGGAGCATTACGACATTTGCCGCTCGCTGGCCGAGCGGCCCGATTGGGCCGAGCGTATCGGCAACGTGGCGTTGCCGCGCACCGATCCGGTGTTTGGGGAGGATGGAGCGCTGCTGAAGCTGTGGCGGGTGGGGTGAGACAGCGTGGGGCGGTGTTGGAAGGCGCGCCTTGCTGTCACACCAAAAATTGGACCTTGTTCTCTTTTCGTTCTCGTGGCTAAATCGGGTCCCTTTCCGAGTCCCGAGCCATGACGGACGCCTCGCCGCCGCCCCGCACTGCCCGCGAATTCGTCCAGGACGGCCGCCGCCTCATCGTGAGTTGCGACGCGTGCCGCCACGCCCAATTCCTCGACTCGGAAACCTTGACGCTGACCTTCGGCGAGGACTTCGACGTCATCGCCCACATCGCCGAGGTGAAGGCGCAACTCTACTGCCCCGCATGCGGTGCCGGCCGGCCGGATCTCCTGCTGTGGCAACCCGTCGCCGGAGAGCCCGCGGTGGTGCATCGTCTTACGGGGACGAAGGCGGGGTGACGAGCGGGTTAAGGCGTCGGCCAAATCTGGCAGCGTGAGCGCGCGGGACTGTAGGGGCTGGCGGTATCACGCACAAGCGAAGGGTGTTCCAATTGGGCGGCTCGACCCCAAAAGGTCGCGCCTCATTTTGCCCGAGTCAGCCCCGGAACAACCCCCTCGTCCCGCCGTGGACGGTGCGCGAGGATTTCGGCGGCGACTTCGGAGGCGGGCACGGGGTGGCCGAAGTAGAAGCCCTGGACCTGGTCGCCATCGGCCGCATCGAGGAACGCTGCCTGTTTGGCGGTCTCGACGCCTTCGACGATGACATTCATGTCCAGCTCGCGCCCCAGCGCGATGATCGTCTTGATGACGGTTTCGGCGTTGCGGCCGGACTCCCCGAGCCCCTGCACGAAACTGCGATCGATCTTGATCTTGTCGAACGGGAACCGCCAAAGGTAGCTGAGGCTCGAATAGCCGGTGCCGAAATCGTCCATGACGATCACGACGCCCATCGCCTTCAGTTTTGCGAGTTCCGCCAACGTCGCCACGCTGTTGCCGAGCAGCAGGGTTTCGGTGATCTCGAGCTCCAGACGGTGGGCCGCGAGGCCCGTCTCGCCCAGGGTCGTGGCAACCAGTTCGCTGATGCTGCCGGTCGCGAATTGCGAGGGCGACAGATTCACCGCCACCGTCAAATGGTCCGGCCAGGTCGCCGCGGTCCGGCACGCCTCCTTGAGGACCCAGGCGCTGATCCTGTCGATCAGCCGGATCTCTTCGGCGATGGGGATCAGGGTCATCGGCGGGATGAATACCCCGTCCGCCCCGCGCAGGCGCAGCAGCGCCTCGAAGCCGAGGAGGCGGCGGTTCGACACCTCGAACAGCGGCTGGAAATGCAGCTCGAACCCGTCATGCGCCACCGCATCGCGGATCGCCCGCTCCAGCGTGATCCGCTTCAAGAGCTCGACATCCATGTCGGGCGTGAAAAAGCGCACGCAGTTGCGGCCGTCGGATTTGCTCTTGTAAAGCGCTAGATCGGCGCTCTTGAGCAGCCGCTCGGGCGTCGTGCCATCGGCCGGCGCCAGCGCGACACCGACGCTGACGGTGGCAATGATCTCCTGCTCCTTGAACCGGATCGGCTGCGCGATGGCGGAGGTGAGACGGTGGGTGAACTCCTCGACCTGTTCCTTGCTGGAGACGCCGGTCTGCATCAGCACGAACTCGTCGCCGCCGAGCCTCGATACCACATCGCCGGGCCGGGTCGCCGCGCGCAGGCGTTCGGCGATCGTCTGCAGGAGGAAATCGCCGCCGTCATGGCCCAGATTGTCGTTGACCCCCTTGAAGTGATCGATGTCGAGGAAGTGCACAGCGAGGCCATCGCCATTTGCGGCGAGGCCGGCGAGCGCCGCGGTTAGCTCATCGATCAGCTGGGCCCGGTTGGCGAGCCCGGTCAGCGCGTCATGATGGGCGAGGAAGCGTATCCGCCGATCCGCCTGCTGCTTTTGCTTGGTGCGAAAGTACAGCGCCAGTCCCGGAACGCCGCCCGAGATTGCCATGAGCAAAAAGAGGGTGATGAAGACCTGAGAAAGGGCCTTGTCAGCGATGGCTCGCTGTTCTGTTGCATCGATAGAGGCCGCCACGATCGCGATCGGCCGCCCGTCGACTGTGACGGGGATGTAGGCTCGCCCGAAGTATGAGGGGAACTCAGGACCGGTCCCGTCCATGGCTTCGAGGATCGGTTGACCGGTCTTACCTGCGCGGGCGGCGTCGGGATTGAACTCTGGTCCGTCGACCAGGGCGATCCGGTCCCGATCCATCACGAATTGCGAGTATCCCGCAGGGCTGTAAATCTCGTAGCGGAAGACTTGTCCGGACCGTTTGGCCCCTTCAAAGAAGGCCATGCTCGCGGGGGACGGACGCTCGCCCAAGGCGATGGGCTCGAGATCGGTCACGTTCGCGACCATGTATTGCGCCCAGTTGCGCGCGTTTCTGCTTACGGCATCGGCCAGCCCGCTGTCGGTAGCGGTCTTTCCGATCGCCAGGGTGCCGGCGACCAGCGAAATGAATCCGAGGGCCAGGACGATGAAAACGCGCGAGGGGGGTGATTTCAAGAACGGCAGCATCTCGATTCCTACTCTGCGGCCCGCGCACTCCTCCGATCGGACGCCAAGAACGCGAGCTTGAGATCGATCGGCAGGGGGATCGCGGCGCCCGGCGTCGGCGCGCGTGCAAGCAGCGCGAGCCAAGCCAACAGCTTTGTCATCGGGCTATTGAGGCTCTTCACCGCCAGAATGTAATCGTGCGCTCGCAAGTCTTAGTAAGTCCTTAAGTCCGGGTGCAGCTGGGGAACACGCCAATTGGGTTCGGAAGGCGACCAAGGACTGAGCTGCTGCGGATTTGTAGATGCGAGCCGCCTCAGCAGAGCGATTTCATCCTCACCAATTGGTGCACTGAGCGATTGGTGTACCTGTCTCCGTACAATCTTCGGCAGCCCGCAGCGATCAGGGGAGCCTTCGAGGCCCTGAAGACGTTGGTACGCGAGGATGTCGGCTACGAGATGGCCATTATCGTGACCAGCCACGTTACATGAGCGTTCGCCCGGACTTTGGACCTAGCCCTATGCAAAGAGAGAAACCCAATGATTGACGGACCATGGCTCGCGGGCGTTCTGGAGGAGACGCCAGGCAAAATAGACGCCTGGAGAAGTCAGGCGCTGCAACTCAAGCACCTGGTGACGACAGCTGAAATTACTGGAAAAGTCAGCGATGAGCTTTTGCAATCCGCAGAGGCAACCTGCACCTCGATCTATGCCGAAATGGTCAAGTGCGCCGAGGTCATCGAGACTGTCGCGGCGACGAGCCAGGAGGCCGCGTCACAGCTCGCGGGTTTGGGCGATACCCTGCGCTTGGTTTTACTCGAGATCACCGAGCTCATCACTGAGTTGTACGCGGTGCGCTCCCGGCTACAACGACCTCCGATATCGACCCTCGCTTAGATGGGACGGGGGCGGCCGCAGCCGCGAACTGGAGGCGACGCTCAACCGGGCGGGAGCTGATGAGGACGGCTTCAGATAGTCGAGATCATGGTGACTCGCTGGGGAGCTGGCGGTCACACTGACCCTTCGGGCGCTAGCCCTGATTTGCCATAGGCCCCAAAAGGTCGGTCCGATCGAAGGCTCGTCGATGCGAACGATGATGTCTGACCGGCCTCGCCCATTGCGCAAACAAAAAGCCCCGCGGAAGCGGGGCTTTTTCTAATCAACCGCTTTGGCGGCTTAGTTGAAGTGCCACAGGAGCTGGGCGCTGATGGCGTCACCGTTCCAGCCGCCACCGACCTGCTCGTAGCGCTTGTATTCGAGATCGACGCTGGTGTTGTCGGCGACCATGAATTCCACGCCAAGACCCATGGTCCTGTAGTATGTCCCTGAGCCGACTGTTTCGACGCCCAGTGCGCCGTAGACAACGGCCGCGTCGCTGATCACAACGCCAGCACGTCCTTCGACACCGAACGCGTAATACCACCCGGTAATGTCGCTGAATCTTGCAGCGCCGTACCCCTCGACGCCGAGGAGAAACGAATCCATCTGGGCGTTTGCACCGACCACCGCTTGAAAGCTGGCAAGATGCTCGACGATGGTGGTCGAGTTCTGCACGTCGATGCCGATGCCGGCGTAAAAGCCGTTCCAGTCGGAAACCGCCTCGACGACCGGCTCGTCCATTATGGGATCCGGCATGTCGGCAGCGAGGGCGGAGCCGGCTGAAATTAGCGTTGCAAGGCCGGCGGCCAAAAATCCAAGATGCCTCATAAGTCCCTCACTATCTAAATTGCGTCACCACTTTGCCTAAATTCGCCGTGCCAGCAACAGTAGATCCCCGCGTGGGGCCGATATCCAATAGCTAAGCGGCCCAAGCGTTGCTTCCGTGCCACACTTTGGCCGGGGTACCGCCAATTTGGGTGCACACGAGGCACACCCGCGAGGATGCTGGCTCTGGCTTTCTGCGATCGAAAGAGCCGTGATTCCCGCAGTGCGGTAGTCACCGAGTTTGGTGGGGAGACGCCTAGCCGAGCTTCCCCCTGGCGCCCGGCTCCACAGCCATCGCGCCACCGCCATCGCGAAAAGCGCTCCCGTGACTTGCGCCAGGATGAACGCCGGGGCGTCCAGCGGTCGGATGCCGGAGAAACTATCGGTGAGGGCTCGCGCAATGGTCACGGCCGGATTGGCGAAGGAGGTCGACGCCGTGAACCAATAGGCCGCCGCGATGGTGAGGCCGACGAGCCAGGGGAGCGCCACGGGGCGCACGCGGATACCGCCGAGGATGACGAGCACGAGCCCGAAACACGCGACACCCTCGGCCAGCCATTGCCCCCAGCCTGTGCGCACATGGGTCGAGAGCGCGAAGACTGGGGTCTCGAACATGAGATGGGCGAGGAATGTTCCCGCCACGGCGCCCGCGATCTGCGCCACGACATAGAGCGCCGCATCCCGTGCGGCGAGATCGCGGCGAAGGGCCATCACCAAAGTCAGTGCGGGGTTGAGATGCGCGCCCGAGATCGGCGCGAGGATAGTGATGAGCACGATCAGGATGGCGGCCGTTGGCAGCGTGTTGCCGAGCAGCGCTAGCGCAGCGTCCGCGGTGAGGCGCTCTGCCATGATGCCCGAGCCGACCACGGTGGCGACGAGCAAGCCCGTCCCGAGTGCCTCGGCGGCAAGGCGGCGTCTGAGGTCAGCCATGCAAGGGGCGGGCGAGCGCCGCGCTGAGCCCGCTATCGGTTCCGGCAATTGGCCTCGCGACGAGATTGCGCATGGCTAGGCTAATTGCGGTGCGAGATGGCTTGAGCCATCCATGCGCCCGATGCCGTGAAGTTTTGCGCCGAGTGTCATCCTGTCGATGCTGGACAGCGGCAGATTGATGAAAGCCTCGATGCGGTTCTTCATGTAGCGCATCGCCTCCTCGAAGGCGGCGCGGCGCTTGAAATCAGGGCCTTCGACCGCGGCCGGGTCTTCGATGCCCCAATGGGCGCTCATCGGGTGGCCGGGCCAGAACG
>JBDSEK010000128.1:0-4568 GCA_039920085.1 Devosia sp.
GTGATACGGGTCGTAGTTCGTCGCCATGGCCCCGCCGGAATCCCCGTTGCTCAGGGCGGACCTTAGTCACACCATTCCGGCGTGACAATGGCTTGACCCGGCCGCTCCAACGGCGAAGTCGTGGCCCTAGGGACTATTTCACCGCCTTGATGGCCTTGAGTAGATGGCCGTGGATGACTTCGTTCCCCGCGATCACCTCGCCATTCCCGAGGCTTCCTGCCACGCCGGAATAGTCGCTCATGATCCCGCCCGCTTCCCTCAAAATCAGCCAGCCGGCAGCGATGTCCCATGGCTTAAGCCGCGCCTCCCAGAAACCATCGAACCGTCCGGCCGCCACCCAGGCGAGGTCGGTGCACGCCGACCCCGTGCGCCGAATGCCCGACACGGCCGGCGCCAGATGCGCCAATTGGCGCAGATGCAGCGCATCATTGTCAGTGCCCGTAAGCTTTATGCCGGTGCAGATCACCGCCTCGCTCAGGTGCTTGCGCCCCGCGACCCGCAGCCGTTTGCGATCGTTGAGCCAGGCACCGCCACCCTTTTCCGAAACGAACAGCTCGTCACTCACCGGGTTGAAGATCACCCCAGCAACGATCTCATCGCCACGCTGCAGCCCAATCGAGACGGCAAACAGTGGTATCCCGTGCATGAAATTGGTCGTGCCATCGAGTGGATCGATGATCCAGCGATGTTGTCCGTCGCTGCCCTTGATCTCCCCCGCCTCCTCCATGAGAAAACCGTAGGTCGGCCGCGCCTTGCTCAGCTCGTCGTGGAGGATTTTTTCGGCCGATTTGTCGGCATTGGTGACGAAATCGGCCGGTCCCTTCACCGACACTTGAAGGTTTTCCACCTCGCCGAAATCGCGTGTCAGCGAGCGCCCCGCTTTGAGCGCGGCATTGACCATGACAGTAAGGAGCGCCGAGCGGGCCATAATTTTCTCTATCGGGGAGGACGCGCTATCTGCCCCAGAAGCGGCTGCGACTCAAGGGGCCGGCCTAGCCGCCCGCGCTTTCAGCCTTAGGTGGCTCGGAGGGCCAGAACCGCGCGAGCTCCTCGGCCGCCGCCAGATCGGCGGCTGAGATCGAAGCCAGGAGCTTGTCGAGTTGCGGATCGGAATAGCCCTGGCGCCGAGCCAGCGCCCGCCACATTGCCGCGTGCGTGAGGTCGAAATCAGTCCCTTCGCCCACGGCCATCAGCTTGCCCAGGCGTACCTGTGCGACGGCGTTGCCGGATTCGGCAGCGCTACGATACCAGCCAACGGCCTCCTCAAGATTCTTCGCGATCCCCTGTCCCAGATAGAGCAGCGTCGCATAGTCGACCATTGCCGCGATGAGTCCCTGCTTCGCCGCAAGTCCTACATAGCGAGCGCCGGCCGCTGCGTCGGGGGGCACACCTGCGCCCTCGATCAGCATCGAGCCATAATCATATTGCGCCGACGCCAGATCCTTGTCGGCCGCCGCCTTCATCAGTCGAGCCGCCTCGCTGAGATCTGGACGCAAATAGCGACCTTCGACGTGGAGCAGCGCCAAATTGTACTCTGCCGCCGCATAGCCTTTGTCGGCCGCCTGTTTGAACAGATCCGCCGCCTTGGCCGGGTTGCGCGGCACGCCATTGCCATCGAGATAGAGCATGCCCAGTTCAAAGGCCGCCAGCACATCGCCGTTCTTGGCCGCAATCGCGTACCAGCCCGAAGCGCGCGCCAGATTCTCCGACACACCCAATCCACGTGCGTAGATTTCCGCGATGAGCGTTTGCGCTGCGGCGTCATTCGCCTCGGCCCGCGGCAGAGCCAGCTGCAGCGCGGTCAAGAAATAGCCGCGCTGGAAGGCCCCATAGGCGTCGTCGCGGCGGCCCGTTCCAAATATTTCGGCGCTCACCGAAACTGCGTCGTCGCCCGTCCCTTGAGGTATCGGGCTGGGCGCCATTGGATCCTCAAGCGTCTGCGCAAAGGCGGGTGTCGCCACTAGCATGAGAAGCACCAATGTGCGTTTCATGCCGCAACCTTCAGCGCCTCGGCGATCTTCGCCAGCATCGCAGCGGGATCGGATGCGGCCCAGAGGCTCTCCCCCAGCGCGATGAATTCCGCTCCTTCGCTTGCGGCAGTCTCGGCATTGGCGAGCGGGTCGGATAGGACGGCGGGGATCTCAAAGATTTCGGCCCACCAGCGCGCCATCTCCCGCTGTTCGGGATCGCGGATGCCGCTTGTCGGTCCGAAGAATAAATAGTCCGGCCCGAGTTCGCCTTTGCTCATCGCATCGTGCCGCGACGCGATACTTGCTGCGCCGACGACGTGATGGGGTTTGAGCGCGGCGATGGCCGCCTTGACCTCACCGATGTCACCCGAAACCTGCAGGCCGTCCGCGCCCAGGGCCTTAACCAGCCCGGCCTCGCCCTCGATGAGCACCGCACAATTTGCCGCCTGGGCGACCGGTATGACGGCCTTCGCCAGCACTTTGTAGGAGGCGTCCGTATGGCCCTCTCGCGGCAGCAACAGAGCCGATACCGCCGCCGTCGCGAGCACGGATTTGAGCGGACTCATGAATTGCGCCGGCTCCGTCCCGGGCGGCGCGACAAGGAAAAACTGAACGTTCATATCGGCCTTATAGCCACAGAGGGGCTATGTGACCGCAAAATCTGGCAGCATTGCGTAGGGCTGGTTAAGCCGCCTGGTCAGCCTCAGGCTTCCATTGGCCACGCGCCGCCAGCGCGTTCATTCGCGCCCGGTGCGTAAAGGCATGCTGCGCCGCCGGAACATTGGCCGCTTCCCCGCCCCAAGCCATCAGCGCCGCGCTCTGCAACGCCCGGCCATAGGAAAAAGTCAGCGTCCATGGCAACGCCCCGAGCTGATTCATGGCGTTCAGATGCGCTGTCGCCTCGCTATCTGATTGCCCGCCCGAAAGAAACGCAATGCCTGGCACGGTCGCGGGCACGTGGGCGCGCAATACCGCTACCGTGCGCTCGGCGACCTCCTTCACCGGCACGCGGGCCGCCCGAATACCGGGCGTCACCATATTGGGCTTCAGCAGCATGCCGGCGAGGTCGACCCCGGCGAGTCGCAACTCGCGAAACACCGCTTCGAGCGTCTCCGCTGTCACCTCGGCGCTACGCTCGATCGAGTGATCTCCGGGCTCGCCATCGGCCAGCACCTCGGGCTCGACCACCGGCACGATCCCAGCCTCCTGGCAGAGCGCTGCATAGCGCGCCAACACATGCGCGTTGGCTCGGATGCCGTTGCGCGATGGTGCGTAGTCATTGATGGCGATGACGCCTCGCCATTTGGCGAAGCCCGCCCCGACTTCCGCATAATGCTTCAGCCGCTCGCGCAATCCATCCAGGCCCTCGGTGATTTTCTCGCCGGTTCCGCCGGGCATCGGAAACGCACCGCGATCGACCTTGATGCCGGGTATGACATCGGTCTGCGCGAAGAGTTCGGCGAACGGCGTCCCGTCTGCTGCGCTCTGCTTCAGCGTCTCTTCCGTCAGGATCACGCCCGATATGCACTCGCGCATCGCCTCGGTCGCACGAAACAGCATCTCGCGATAGTCGCGGCGCGTTTCCAGGGCTACCGGCAGCCCGATCGAGGCAAAGCGCTTGGCGATCGTCCCTTCTGATTCATCGGCGGCGAGAATGCCTTGTCCGGGTGTCACGAGCTTGCGAGCGATGTCATTGAGGGATGGCACTGCGGTCTCCTAAAAGTAACCCAATCTTATCGGCCGGCGACGTCCGCCAAGTCGCAACTTTCGTCTAGGCCCGGAGTGCCTCCACTCCCGGCAGCGGCTTGCCCTCCATCCATTCGAGGAAGGCGCCACCGGCCGTCGAGACATAGGTAAATTGCTCCGTAACGCCGGCTTGCGTCAACGCCGAGACCGTATCGCCGCCGCCGGCGACAGACACAAGCTTGCCCATTTTTGTCCGCGCGGCGACGTGTCGGGCGATTTCATTGGTGCCCGCATCGAAAGGCACCGTCTCGAACGCGCCAAGCGGCCCGTTCCAGATCAGCGTCGCCGCCTCGTCGATTGCACCCTTGATGCGGATGATCGATTGCGGCCCGATATCGAGAATCATGCCGTCAGGGTCCATCGCATCGAGCCCGTAATGCCGGTGCGGCGCATTGGCCTTGAAGTGCCGGGCGACGGTAGCATCGATCGGCACGATGACCGTGCAATTGGCTTTCTGCGCCCTGTCGAGAATCCTCTCGACCTGCTCATCCATGTCGCGTTCGGCGAGCGATTTGCCGATGCCCACCCCCTCCGCCGCAAGAAAGGTGTTCGCCATGGCGCCGCCGATCACCAACGCATCGACCTTGGCGACGAGATTTTCGAGGAGCTCGATCTTGGTCGAGACCTTAGCCCCGCCGACTATGGCAACCACCGGCTTTTGCGGCTTGCCGAGCCCCTTCTCCAGCGCTTTCAATTCAGCGGCCATCGCCAGCCCGGCCGCCGCTGGCAGTACATGTGCCAGACCCTCGGTCGAGGCGTGAGCGCGATGCGCCGCCGAAAACGCGTCATTGACATAGAGATCGCCAAGCGACGCCATGCGCTCGACCAACGCCTTGTCGTTCTCCTCCTCGC
>JBDSEK010000129.1:0-16278 GCA_039920085.1 Devosia sp.
CCCCCGCGAAAGGTGTCGCAAGGAGGAGCGCAAGCGCAAGAACAGCACCGCGCAGCAGTTGGGTGGGACCGACCATGATTCTATATGCCTCTCAGACGAAAGGCCGGGGGAATCGCCATGCACAGCTGCCCCCAGCTACTCCGTCAAAAGCATTTACTGGTTTTTTAACCAAGGGCAAGCCGGAAGCCGTGCTTGCGTTACTGAAAGCTTGGGCCGCGGGTAATTCCGCAACACCCTGAAAACCAAGGTTAACAACGGGTTACCAAAAATTCAGGTAAGGCGCCTGAGGGCCTCGAGGATGGTGTCGTTGAACAGCGTGAAGATCATCAGGGAACCCACCACCGCGAACCCCAAACGATAGCCGATTTCCTGCGCCTTGAGACTCAGCGGCCGACCCCTGAGCGCCTCGATGAAATAGTAGACCAGATGCCCGCCATCGAGCACCGGAATCGGCAGCAGATTGAAGATGCCAATATTGATGGAAAGTAGCGCAGCCAAGTTGATCAAGGCCAGCACGCCGAGCGTTGCGACTTCACCCGAGACCCGCGCCACCTTGATCGGCCCGCCGAGTTGCTCGACATCGCCCCGCCCGACGAAGAAATCGCCGATGAACGCGGCTGTCCGGGCAACGATGAACTGCATTTCCTCAAAGGTCATCCCGACGGCTTCACCGGCGCTCGGCCGGTAGAGCACGACGTCTCCCTCTGCAACGTCACGGCTGACCCCGATTCGGCCGACCCGGTGGGTATTGCCAAATCGATCAGTCGATTCAGCCACTTCCGGAGTCAGCACTACGGACAGAACCTGTCCGTTCCGATCGAGGACGATATTTACCGGTCGCCCGGGCGCGGTAGCGATGAGACGCTGAAAGTCTTCAAAGCCCCGAACCTTGAACCCGTCGACCGAGACGATCGTATCGCCCACCTCAAGGCCGGCGACATCGGCCACGCCAGACTCCACCACCGTCCCGATCACCGGCTCGATGGTGTAGCGGCCATATCCCACCAGCAGCGCGTAGAGGACGAGGAATGTGAAGAGCAGGTTCGCCAGCGGACCAGCTGCGACGACGGCAATGCGCTGCCAGACGTTCTTGTTGACGAAAAGCCTCGGTTGGATCTCGGGCGGCAGATCAGCCACGGCCGCAGGATCCGGCATGCTCGCGGCGTTCATGTCGCCAACGAAGCGCACATAGCCGCCCAGCGGGATGGCCGAGACTCGCCAGCGCGTGCCATCGCGATCGGTAAAGCCCCAGAGTTCGCGGCCGAAGCCGATCGAAAAGGTCTGGATCGCAATGCCGTTCCAGCGCGCCACCCAATAATGTCCCATCTCGTGAACGAACACGATGATGGTGATCATGACGATGAAGGCCGGAATGGCGAGAAGGACGGGGAGGCCGAGGAAGGACAGGGCAGAGTCTCCGGTCAGGAAGGGCGGTTGATAGACATCGATCGCGGCGGCAATAGGGTTGCTGGACGAGGAACGCGAGGCATTTCCGTGAGCGTCACCAGTTGAGGAAGCCCAAAGCGGCGTGAGCGAGGCCAGCGTGCCAGGCGCCGACCGCGAGAACGAAGAGTGCCGCAAACGTGGTGCTGTCGAGCCGGTCCATCAAGCCGCCATGGCCGGGAATGATGTCGCCCGAATCCTTGATGCGGAACCGGCGTTTAATACCGCTTTCAGTGAGATCGCCGACTTGCCCGAGCAGGCCCGTGGCCGCAGCCAGCAGTAGTCCGATCCACCACGGCGAGCCCGGCACGAAGATGAGCCAATAAATGGTGCCCGCCAGCGTGCCGATAACCCAGCCGCCAATCGCACCGGACCAGGTCTTGGCCGGCGAAATCGCGGGGAATAGCTTCTCGCCGCCGATCAACCGCCCGCTGAAATAGGCTCCGCTGTCATTGAGCGCGATAACGAAGCCGAGAAACCATCCGACGATCAGGCCAGGGGTGTCCGCGCCGCGCAGCGTTATCAGCGCAAAAATCACCAGGCCGAAAAAGGCCAGCCCGCCGATGCGCCAGAGCGCGGTGTGCCAGGGTCCGAGCACCGCGGCAATGATCGCGGCAACAACCAACGGGGCCAATGCACCGACCCAACCGAAAACCGGCAGGCCAATAGCTGAGAGCGCGACGAGCCCCACCAGCGCCATGCCGATCGGCGACACCGGCTTCAGCGTCACCATCTGTTCCCATTCGCGATAGGTCAGACCGAAGACGATGCCGACGCCAACGGCAAAGAAGATCCCGCCAAGCGTGAGCGCAATGCCGATGACGACGACGATGACGAACGCCGACAGCAGCCTAGGCTGCAAGTCCGCCCACGATACCGAACGATTTTGCGGTCCGGTTTCGCTCACCGCGACCGCGCCTCGACGCCACCGAAGCGGCGGTCGCGGCCCGTGTAATCCTCGAGCACGCGAACAAAACTCTGATCATCAAAGTCCGGCCAGTTTTCGTCGACGAAGACGAGTTCCGAATAGGCGCTCTGCCATAGCAGAAAATTGGAAAAACGCCGTTCGCCACTGGTTCGAATGATGATGTCGGGATCCGGAATTCCGGAGGTGAACAAGTTGCGGTCGATGGTCGCCTCATCGATTGCATCAGGGTCAAGCTTGCCGGCCTTCACCTGCTCGGCTATGCGGCGGACCGCCTCTGCGATTTCTGCCTTGCCGCCATAATTGAAGGCCACTTGCAGGTTGAGGCCGGTATTCATCGCCGTCGTCGTCTCGACTTCGGCAATCAGCCGCCGCAGCGAGTCCTCAAGGCCGTCGCGTGAGCCGATAATCTTCACCCGCACATTGTTGCGGTGCAGCTTTTCGAGGTCCGAGGCAACGAACCGGCGCAACAGCCCGAAAATAAAGCTGATTTCGTCCTTGGGCCGGGTCCAGTTCTCGGACGAGAAGCTGAAGACCGTAAGGCAGCCGACACCATAATTAATGCAGTTTTTGACCATGCGGCGCAGCGCGGCGACCCCGGCCACATGCCCCTCGGTCCTGAGCTTGCCGCGCGCTTGCGCCCACCGCCCATTGCCGTCCATGATGACGCCGATATGGGCCGGAATGCGCAGACCGGGTCGCTGCTGGGCGCGCTGCTGCAATGCTGGATCGGTAGACATCAACGCCCCTCCGGGGCCTGGGCGAGTAAGTGCAGGCTACACCTGCATGATTTCCTGTTCCTTAGCAGCGAGCATTGCATCGACGTCCCCGACCGCCGCATCGGTCGCCTTCTGCACCAGGTCCGACTTCGTCCTGCTGTCGTCCTGGCTGATGATACTGTCCTTTTCGAGCCGCTTGAGCAGGTCCATGCCGTCGCGCCGAATATGGCGGATCGCTACCCTCGCCTGCTCGGCATAATTGTGCGCGACTTTGCTCAACTCCCGACGCCGCTCTTCGTTGAGTTCGGGCAGCGGCACGCGGATCGTAGCGCCCTCGGTGGCTGGATTGAGCCCAAGCCCCGAATTGCGGATGGCCTTGTCGACGGCCGGGGCCATCGACCGGTCCCAAACGGAAACACTGAGCATCCGTGCTTCCGGCACCGTGATCGTAGCGATCTGATTGAGCGGCATGCGGGTGCCGTAAGCTTCGACCATCACCGGCTCGAGCAGACTGGCACTAGCCCGTCCGGTGCGAAGGCCTGTCAATTCCTCGCGCAGCGATGCAATGGATTTCTGCATGCGGGATTTCATCTCTTCGAGGTCGAAATTCGGTGGGGCGGCCATCTCCTGCTCCTCAGTCCATGTCCGGGCCGACACGCGTCGAGCGGGTTTTGCCGCTCAAAACACCCATCAGCCCCTCTTTGTCGTCAAGTGCGTAAACCAGTATGGGCAGCGCATTGTCGCGCGCAAGCGCGAAGGCCGCCGTATCCATGACCTTAAGATTGCGGGCGATCACTTCGTCAAAGCTAACGGTTTCGTAGCGCTTGGCCTTCGGATTCTTCTTGGGGTCCTGATCGTAGACGCCGTCGACCTTAGTGCCCTTCAGCAGCACATCGCACTCAAGCTCGATGGCCTTGAGCGCCGCCGCAGTGTCCGTGGTGAAGAACGGATTGCCGGTTCCACCGGCGCAGACGACGACGAACCCATCGTCGAGCGCCGCCTTGGCCGCCCGGGCCGTGAAGCTGTCGGCGACCGAGGGCATGGTGAGCGCGCTGAACACCTTGGCCTTGGCGCCGCCACGGGTGATGGCATTGGAGAGCGCCAGGGAGTTGATGACCGTGCCCAGCATGCCCATGAGGTCAGCCGTCACCCGGTCGGTGCCTTCGGCCGCAACCGCCATGCCGCGGAAAATATTGCCGGCGCCGATGACGATGCCGATCTGCACCCCGGTTTTGGCGACGGCGACGATCTGGTCGGCCATGGCGGCGAGGAATTTCGGCTCGATACCGAAGGACTGGTCGCCGGCCAGCACTTCGCCCGAGACTTTGAGCAGGATCCGTTTGTAGGCGGATTTGGCCATCAGCCGTCCTCGGTTGAGGCCGCGAGGCGATTCCTCCAGCGGCACACGAGGCTAGATAGAGGACGACCGGACTGGAAGCCAGCCCGGCCGAAGCATTTTAGGCAGTCGGAGACGGCTGCTGCGGTACGCCCGAGGTCTTGGCGACTTCGGCCGCGAAATCGGTCACTTCCTTCTCGATCCCCTCGCCCAGCGCATAACGGACGAATTTGGTGACCTTGATGGGGGCGCCGGCATCCTTTTCGGCAGCTTTCACCACGTCGGCGACCTTGCTCTCGCCATCGATGACGAAGACCTGGGCGAGCAGCGTCGATTCCTCGTAGAATTTGCGTACTCGGCCTTCGACCATCTTGGCGATGACTTCGGCCGGCTTGCCGCTCTCTTTGGCCTGCTCGGTGAAGATCGCACGCTCCTTGGCAACCACGTCGGGGTCGATGTCTTCGGGCGACACCGAAAGCGGGTTGGTGTTGGCGATGTGCATGGCGATCTGCTTGCCGAGGCCAGCGAGTACAGTCTTGTCGCCCGTGGATTCAAGTCCGACCAGCACGCCAAGCTTGCCCATCCCCGGCTTCACGCTGTTGTGGACGTAGGAGCCGATCACTCCGTCCCCAACCTCGATGGTCGCCGAGCGGCGAAGGTTCATGTTTTCGCCGATTTTGGCGATTGCGTCGGTCAGCTCGGCCGAAACCGAACGCCCCGAACCCGGATAGGGCATGGCGCTCAGCTTTTCGACATCGCCGCCGGCATCGAGCGCCAGCTTCGCGGTGTTGCCGACAATCGACTGGAACTGCTCGTTGCGGGCGACGAAATCCGTCTCGGAATTGACCTCGACGATCGCGGCCTTCCGGCCATCGGTCGAAATGCCGACCAGGCCCTCGGCGGCAATCCGTCCGGCCTTCTTGGCGGCCTTGGCGAGGCCACGGGTCCGCAGCCAATCGATTGCCGCTTCCATGTCGCCATTGGTCTCGGCGAGGGCCTTCTTGCAGTCCATCATGCCGACGCCGGTCGCTTCACGAAGCTCTTTGACCTGCTGTGCCGTGACTGTCATTTCGATCACCTTTCGAGCGGCAAAGAACGCCGCCATATCAAATGATTATGAAGGGGAGACAGCAGGCTACGGGTTATTCCGCAGCCTGGCCTTCGGCGAGCACCGGCTCTTCCGGCGCGGCTTCGGCGGAGCCAAGATCGGCGCCGCGGCCCGCGGCCGAGCGTCCAATACCATCGAGTGCAGCCCGCGAGATCAGGCTGCAATAAAGCTCAAGCGCGCGAGATGCATCGTCATTGCCCGGGATCGGGAAATCGATCGAATCTGGATCGGAGTTCGAGTCGATGATCGCGATCACCGGGATGCCCAGACGCCGGGCTTCCTTGATCGCGTTCGCTTCCTTGTTCGTGTCGATCACGAACAGCAGATTGGGCAGATTGCCCATGTCCTTGATGCCGCCGAGGTCGCGCTCCAGCCGCTCGCGCTCTCGATCGAGCAGCAGGCGTTCCTTCTTGGTGAGGCCTTCGGCCTCCGTGCCCTCGAGTTCGCGCAGGCGGGAGATCGAGTTGGAGATGGTCTGCCAATTGGTGAGCGTACCGCCCAGCCAGCGCGAATTGACGTAATACTGCGCCGACTGGCGCGCCGCTTCCGCCACAACCGGTGCTGCCTGGCGCTTCGTGCCCACGAACAGCACGCGACCGCCTTCGGCCACCGTGTCGGAAACCAGTTGCAGCGCACGGCTCAGCATCGGCACGGTTTGGCCGAGATCGAGAATGTGGATGTCGTTGCGCACGCCGAAAATGAAGCGCTCCATCTTCGGGTTCCAGCGGTGCTTCTGGTGGCCGAAATGGACGCCTGCTTCGAGCAGCTGGCGCATGGAAAAGTCAGGCATTGCCATGAAATGGCTCCTTTACCGGTTGTGCCTCGCCAAAGCCCTGTCGACGTTTCCGCCACCGGATGGCCACTAAAGTGGCCGGCTCTGGCTGTGAATTACGCGCGGAACCCCGGGCGCGCCGCGGATATAGGAGAGTTCGGGCGGGATAGCAAGGCAGCTAGTTCAGCCGGACATCCACGACGCCATCGACGCCTTTGATGCCCCCTGCCAGGGCCGGTGACAGCTGGAAGCGCTCTTTGAGTTCGATCTCGTATTCCTTGGCGCCGCCCTCGCGGACCACGATGAAGCTCACGAGCCCATCGCCCGGCAAAAGCCTTTCGCGGATCGGCACCAGGCATTTTTCGTCGCCGGCAAAAACGGTGAGGTGCTTGCCCACTTTCAACATCGCTTCCTCGAGCGGCTGGGCGGAGAGCAGCCTGAGACCGATGCCGTCGGGCCGTTCGTCGGCCTCGACATTGAGCACGACCGAGCGCCCCGCCTGCAGCATCGCGCCATAGGCTTGCACCTGCTCGGAAAAGCCCACCACCTCGAAGCTGCCGCTCGGATCGGACAGGGTCAGCGACAGCATCGGCGTGCCCTTTTTGGTCCGCCGGTCGCTGCGCGTCGCAATCGTCCCGGCCAGACGTCCGGCACTGCGATCGCCTTCCTTCACCTCGCGCTCGAAGCGCGCGTAAGGGATGATCTTCATGCCCTCGAACAGGCTGGCATAGTCGTCCAGCGGATGCGCTGAGATATGGAAGCCAATGGCGGCGCGTTCGCGCTCCAGCCGCTCGGCCAGCGACCATACGGCGAAGTTCTGCGTTAGCCTGATCGGCTCCGGTGTGTCGGACGCGAACATGTCGGCGATGCCGTCGGTCTGGTTGGCATTGGTCCGCTGTGCCATGGCGACAATGGCGTCGATGGCAGCGAAAGCCTGCTCGCGTTTGGGAACGAGGCCATCGAACGCACCGGCATTGACCAGGGTTTCGAGCGTCCGGCGGTTGATGATGCGCGGATCGACGCGGGTGGCGAAATCGGCGAGGTCGAGGAAGGGCTGGCTGCCCCTCGCCTCGACAATGTGCTCGGCCACCGCCTGGCCGACGCCCTTGATGGCGCCGATGGCGTAAAAGATCTTGCCGTCACGGGCACTGAAAGCCGCCTCGGAGCTGTTGACCGAAGGGGCCACCATGGTGATCCCATGCTTTTTGGCGTCCTCACGGAATTCATTGAGCTTGTCGGTATTGCCCATGTCGTAGGTCATGGACGCCGCGATGAATTCCTGGGTGAAATGCGCTTTGAGATACGCTGTCTGGTAGGTGATGTAGCCGTAAGGCGCCGAGTGGGATTTGTTGAAACCGTATTCGGCGAATTTGGCGCAGGCATCGAAGATTGTGGTGGCGAGGCCCTTTGAGATACCGCGCTCGGCGGCACCCTCAAGAAAGCGGTCGCGCTGCGCCGCCATTTCGGACCTGATCTTCTTGCCCATAGCCCGGCGGAGCAAATCGGCTTCAGCCAGCGTGTAGCCCGCGAGGGCCCGCGCGATCTGCTGCACCTGCTCCTGATAAGTGATGACGCCGTAGGTTGGTGCGAGGATTGGCTCCAGCAGCGGATGCAAATATTCCACCGCTTCGCGGCCGGCCTTGCGCGCACAATAGGTCGGGATGTTCGCCATCGGACCGGGCCGGTAGAGCGCCACCAGGGCAATCAGATCCTCGAACCGGTCCGGCCGCATATCGACCAGCGCTCGGCGCATGCCCGGGCTTTCGACTTGGAACACGCCGACGACATCGCCCTGGGTGAGCTTGTCGAAGGTCAGCTTGTCGTCGATCGGAATATCGCCGAGCGCGAATTTGGTGCCGTTGCGGTTGATCATTCGCGCGGCATTGTCGAGCACGGTCAGCGTCTTGAGGCCAAGGAAGTCGAACTTCACCAGCCCCGCAGGCTCGACCCATTTCAGCGAATATTGCGTCACCGGCATGTCTGAGCGCGGGTCGCGATACATCGGCACGAGCTCAGTCAGTGGCCGCTCGCCGATAACGATGCCGGCGGCATGGGTCGAGGCGTGGCGGAACAGGCCCTCGAGCTTCTGCGCGATCGTGATCAGGTCCGCCACCTGCTCGTCACTGTCGCGCATTGCGCGCAATTGCGGCTCGAGATCAAGCGCCTGCGCCAGGGTCACCGGGTTGGCGGGATTGGCGGGGATAAGCTTGGAGATGCGATCGACCTGACCATAGGGCATCTGCAGTACCCGGCCGACATCGCGCACCACCGCCCTCGCCTGCAGGGTTCCGAATGTGATGATCTGCGCCACCCGGGCGGCGCCATATTTCTCCTGGACGTAGGTGATGACCTCGCCGCGCCGCTCCTGGCAGAAATCGATGTCGAAGTCCGGCATCGACACGCGGTCGGGATTGAGAAAGCGCTCGAACAGCAAATCGTAGCGAAGCGGGTCGAGGTCGGTGATGGTCAGCGCGTAAGCGACCAGCGAGCCGGCGCCCGAGCCGCGACCAGGTCCAACCGGAATGTCCTGCGCCTTGGCCCATTGGATGAAGTCGGCAACGATCAGGAAATAGCCCGGATACTTCATCTTGATGATGACGCCGAGCTCGAACTCCAGCCGCTCCGCATAATCTCCCGGCGTAAAACCTCCAGCTAGACCATTGGCCTGTAAGCGCCGTTCAAGACCGGCGCGCGCATCGACCCGCAACCGCTCTGCCTCGGCGGCGAGTCCTGCTTCCTCGGTCTGGTCCGGTGCGGCGGCGAAGCGCGGCAGGATCGGACCACGAGTGCGCGGCCGATAACTCACCCGCTGGGCGATCTCGACGGAATTCTCGAGGGCCTCGGGCAGATCGGAAAACAGCGCCGACATCTCTTCGCGCGGCTTGAAATAGTGCTCGGCGGTCAGCTTCCGCCGCTCCGTCTGCGCGACAACGGAGCCCGCAGCTATGGCCAACAGGGCATCGTGAGCTTCATGGTCGGAGCGGGTGGCGAAGAACGGCTCGTTGGTGGCGACCAGCGGAACACCCCGGCGATAGGCGTAGTCGATGAGACGAGCCTCATTGGCTTGTTCTTGCTGGCGGCCGTGGCGCTGCAGTTCGACATAGAATCGGTCGCCAAACAGCGCGCGAAGGGCTTCAAGCCGCTGCTCGGCCTGAGCGTCCATGCCGGCGGCAAAATAGGGATCGATGGCGCCTTCGGGGCCGCCGGTGAGACAGATGATGCCATCGAGATTGTCGTGGTTCATCCAGTCGAGCCGGGCGGCCGCCCTGCTGCCGTCGCCCTCCAGATGCGCACGCGAGACGAGACGAGAGAGATTGCCGAACCCCGCTTCGTGGGCGGCAATGAGCACCACGCCACCTTTGCCGAAACGACCGCGATCATAGTTGCGCTCGATCACCCGATCGGCGGGCGGCTCGAATTCGAAGGCGAGTTCGCACCCGAGCAGCGGCTGGATCCCCTTCCCCGCGGCCTTTTCGGAGAATTCGAGCGCGCCGAAGAGATTGTTGGTGTCAGCAACGCCGAGCGCGGGCTGGTGGTCGGCCTTGGCGAGATCGAGCAGACGCCCCAACTGCAATGCCCCCTCGAGCAGCGAATAGGCCGAATGGACATGGAGGTGGACGAACCCGGGACCGGACATTGTCACTGATCTATGCGCCGAGCCGGAACACGCCAACCCAAGAGGCGGTCAATCCACAGACTCACACCAGGCGGCTCGCGACATCCGCCCACGCGAGCGAGGCGCCGGTGAACCCAATCAACGCGACCATCGCCATCATATCCTTGAAGAAAGTAAGCATCGGAGCCTCCGCGTTTCTGTTGTGTTCTTATATGTTCGGCATTTGTTCTCGTCCAGCAACATCGGTGTAACCGTGAATCAAGCGTTAACGCGAGACGCGGGCAGCTTGTGCCAAACCCAGGCGGCGCACGCGATCGACGATCTCCATGCAGGCGCGACCATTGTGATACGGACACTTCCACAGCCCGATCTTTGGGCTGGCGCGCTTGGGATGCCCATCAGGGTCGATCTCCCCGAACCACTCCCCCCGCCGTCGGTCGATCAGAAACCGCGAGACAAATCCCCAGGCCTTTAGTGCGGCGTCGCGGAATCGAAGGTCGGCGCTGAGTTCATAGGCGTTGAGAAAGCCCACCACCGCCTCGGCCGAGGACCACCATTGCCGGCCAGGATCGACGATCCCACCGGGGCTCGCTTCGAAAACCAGCCCGCCATCGGCGTCGAGTGCCGGCAATGTTGCACCCGCGAGCGCGAGGCTCACCGACTTCGCGCGGTCAGCAAGAATCGTGTCGCCGATTGTCGCCGCCGCCTCGGTCAGCAGCCAGCTGAATTCGATATCGTGACCGGACGAGAAATGGTTCGATCTGGCGTTCCACGCCTCGTCAAAATACATCCGCAGGTGCGCGGTCTGTTTATCGAAGACCCGCTCGATCAGATCGTTGATGAGATCGACCAGATCGAGGCGTAGCCCGGGGTCCGGCCAGATCGAATAGAGACGGCTATAGGCCTCCATGACGTGCAGCATGGCGTCCTGCGACTTCGTTCGGCCACCCTTCAGCCCGTCCGGAAGCGGCCCCTCTTGCGCTGCCCAGTCCTGGCTGAGGGCCTCGCAATAGCCGCCGCGCAGGCGATCGCGAGCGTGGGCCTCGACGAGCCGGTAAAGAGCGATGGCCTCGTCGAGAGCGGCAGCCTCGCCGGTCACCCTGAAATATTCGGACAAGCCGTAAATTCCGAACGCCTGACCGTAGACTTGCTTGTGAGGAGCAAGCGTCTCGCCCCCCGACCCGATGCTCCAGAACAGTCCGCCATGCACCGCATCGCGGAAATTCCTCATCAAATCGTCGTAGGCCGCATTGGCCATTTCGAGGTACGCCGGCTCGGCGTCGCGGCCATAGGCGGCCGAAAACGTCCAGAGGATGCGGCTGGTCAACAACGCTCCGCGTGGTCCACTTTTGCGCCGTTCCGTGTCGGCGCGAACTTCACCCCAAAAACCGCCGCGCGCGCGATTGCGGGCGTGCATGAGCCAGTAGGGCAGAATGTTGCCGGTCAGCTGTGCGGCGGCCTCTTCGGCAAGGGCGTCCAGCGTCGTCGGCGCGCTCACGGCTGACCGCGGCAGGAAGCGGTCGGCGAAATCGATGGCAAGGCTGCTCAAGCGTCGCATTTCGATCCTGTCCGGTGGCGCTAAAGCTCCAACGCCTCGATCAGCCCGCCCTTGATCGTGACGATTCGATCGGCGCGACGCGCGAGGTCGTGATTGTGGGTCGCGATCAGTGCAGCGGCGCCTTCGTCGCGGATCAGCGTTTTGAGCGCTTCGAAAACCAGATCGGAAGTGGCCGGATCGAGATTTCCGGTGGGCTCGTCAGCGAGGATGACGCGCGGATGGTTGGCAGCTGCGCGAGCGATAGCGACACGCTGCTGCTCTCCCCCGGAGAGTTCAGCCGGGCGATGCGCCGCACGTGGCCCAACGCCCAACATGTCGAGCAGTTCACGACTGCGCTTGTCGGCCTCAGCCTGGCTTCGTCCGGCAATGAGCTGCGGCATCGAGACGTTTTCGAGTGCCGAGAATTCCGGCAGCAAATGGTGAAACTGATAGACATAGCCGATGGTGGTGCGGCGCAGCAGTGTCCGACCCCGGTCACTGAGACCCATCGTCGGGGTGCCGGTAATCGCGATCTCGCCCGACTGCGGCCGCTCCAATAGCCCACTCAGATGCAACAGCGTCGACTTGCCGGCACCGGACGGCGCGACGATGGCCACCAGTTCGCCGCCCGCTACCGTAAGGTCGGCCGCCTCGAGCACGCGAACCTGCGTGTCGCCCTCGCCAAAGTGGCGATGGACGCCGCTCAGCACCAGATGTGGCTCACTCATAGCGCAGCGCCTCGACCGGGTCGTACTGCGCCGCGCGCCATGCGGGATAGAGCGTCGCGAGAAAACTCAGCGCCAGCGCAAGGCCCGCAACGAAAAGCACCTCGGTGGGATCGGTCTTGGAGGGCAGCGTGGACAGAAAGAACACTTCTGGCGGAAAAATCCGCACCCCGACCACATCGGAAATGAAGGCGCGGAGCGGCTCGGCGTATGCCGCGATCACCAGCCCCAGGATGAGGCCAAGGACAGTTCCCGCGACGCCGATGGCCGTGCCGGTCATCGAAAAAATCCGCATGATCGAGCCGCGCGTCGCCCCCATTGTGCGCAGCACGGCAATGTCCCTGCCCTTGTCTTTGACGAGCATGACGAGGGACGAAATGATGTTGAAGGCCGCAACCACGACGATCATCGACAATATGACGAACATCACTACCCGCTCGACCTGCAGGGCCGAAAAGAAGGTCTCGTTGCGCTGCTGCCAGTCGGTGAGAACCAGCGGCCGTTCCACCTCGGTCTGGATGCGATCGCGCAAGGGGCCGATGGCGTCTGGATCGTCGATAAAAATTTCGATGCCGGAGGCGAAATAGTGCCGCTGATATGCGGCGTCGATCTGCTCGTCGGTCGCATCGATTGGCGGCGGCTGTACCCCGGGCTTCAGCACGTCTTCGAAGAGCTTGAAGTAGGTCTGCGCCGCCTCCATCGGCATGTAGAGATAAAAGCTGTCGAACTCGACCATTCCCAGATTGAAGATGACATTGACCGGAAAGCTCCGGATTTGCGGGGTCTTGCCGAAAGGCGTGCTGGCACCATTGGGATTCACGATGGTGACAGTATCGCCGATGCTGACGCCGAGCTTCTCGGCCAGCCGCTGGCCGATCGCGATACCCTGCCCGCTGTCCCAATTGTCCCAGCCACCCAGGACGGCACCCTCGCGCAACAGGTCCAGCTTGGCCAGCGACGTTTCGCTGATGCCTCGCACCGATATCCCCGTTGACTGCGACTGGCTTGAGGCCAAGGCCTGGCCCTCGACATAAGGGATGGCGACCAGCACGCCGTTCACGGCTTCGATCTTGATGGCCGTCTTATCGTAGTCGGTGAATTTCTGCTCGAGCGGATAGGCCGTGAAATGCCCGTTTAGCCCGAGTATTTTGGTCAGAAGTTCAGCCCGAAAACCGTTCATCACCGACATCACAACGATCAGCGTGGCGACGCCAATGGCAATGCCGGCGAGGGTCAGCCCGGAGATAACTGAGATGAAGCGGTCCTTGCGGCGCGAGCGCAGATAGCGCCCGGCAATGAGGAACTCGAAGCGCGAGAAAGGCCCGCTGGTCCCTTGTACCGCCGCCCCAGAACCAACGGTCAAACCTTGTCCCGCCTTTGCGGCTCGATCAGCGATTTGAGGCGGGGCGCCGCACTCGAAAGGGGCAAGCTCTCACGCTCGCCAGTCTTGCGGTGCTTGATCTCGACCTGCCCGTCCTTGAGGCCGCGTGGCCCGAGGATCATTTGGTAGGGGATGCCGATCAGATCGGCGGTCGCGAACTTGGCGCCGGCAGGTTGGTCGCGATCGTCATAGAGGACATCGAGACCCGCTGCCTGAACCTCGGCATACAACCCGGCGCAGGCCGCATCCGTCCCGGCGTCGCCGGCCTTGAGATTGATCAAGAGCACTTCAAAGGGCGCCACTGACACCGGCCAGATGATGCCGCTATCGTCGTGGCTGGCTTCAATCACCGCGGGCACAAGCCGGGTCGGGCCGATCCCGTAACTGCCCATATGCACCATGACTTCCTTGCCATCTGGGCCGGTGACGCTCGCCTTCATCGGGTCGGAGTATTTGGTACCGAAGTAGAAAATGTGGCCAACTTCTATACCCCGCGCCTTGAGTCGCTTGTCCGCCGGGACCGCGGCTTCAAATCCGGCCTCGTCCGTCATCTCGTCGGTCGCGGCAAACAGCGACGTCCAGTCTTTGAAGATGGGACTAAGGTCGCCACGGTAGTCGGTGTCGATTGGCGGAATGGGTTTGTCGACCAGATCCTTGTGCAGGAACACGCCGCTCTCTCCGGTGTCGGCGAGGACGTGGAACTCGTAGCTCATATTGCCACCGATCGGGCCGGTGTCGGCGCGCATTGGAATGCCGGTCAGGCCCATTCGGTGGAAGGTACGAAGATAGGCCACAAACATTTGCTGGAAGGCGCGCTCCGCCGATGCCTCGTCGAGATCGAAGGAATAGGCGTCCTTCATCAGGAATTCGCGGCTGCGCATGGTGCCGAAACGCGGCCGCACCTCGTCGCGAAACTTCCACTGCACGTGATAGAGGTTGAGAGGCAAATCCTTGTACGACTTGACGTAAGTGCGGAAGATGTCGGTGACCATCTCCTCATTGGTCGGCCCGTAGAGCATTTCGCGCTCATGCCGGTCCTCTATGCGGAGCATCTCTTTTCCATAGGCATCGTAGCGTCCGGACTCCCGCCACAGTTCGGCCGATTGCAGTGTGGGCATCAGCAATTGGACGGCGCCGGAGCGATCCTGCTCTTGCTCGATGATGCGCACCATCTTGTTGAGGACACGCAGCCCAAGCGGCAGCCAGGAATAAGAGCCCGCGGCCTGCTGCTTGATCATCCCGGCGCGCAGCATCAGCTTGTGCGAGACGATTTCGGCTTCCTTGGGCGATTCCTTGAGGACGGGTAGGAAGTACCGGCTCAGACGCATACGAAATCCCCACCAAACCGGTCGACTCGAGCCGGCGCGCGGGCTCAGTCAAACCGCAAGATTCAGGGGCTTGCAAGCGTCGCTTTCGCCGCAGAATCTTGGTGACAACTTTCGGCGGGCTTGTTACGGTCCTGCTCAATAAATTACAGGCGGCCTCGAAGTCGCCGGACGTCGACAACGTCAAGGGAGGAGCGCTGGCCGCCGCGAAAGCGTGCCTAAGACCGGCGTATTGTCGTCAAACTATTCGAGCAGGGCTTTGCGCCCTGCTTTTCTTTTGCAAGTTAAGCTGAGGGCGGTGGCCCCGAGACGAGATCCACAAGGCGGCGAAAGAACCGCACCCGCCCGAGAGCGGCCCATTTCCGCTGATAGTGGCCAAAACGGATCAGCTTGGCCGTTCGTTTGGGATCGGGGGGCGACGGACGCTCATCGGGCCAGGCGACCAACGCCTCCCCGATCCGGACGTGGCGCAGCGTTCGCATGGGTCGGTCATGGGCGTGGAGTTTCAAAAAGGCTTCGATCTTGGCGCGCCTATACATGGCTCCGTCGGTTCCCGTCGGCCGGGTATGGATAGCGGGGACCGCATCGATGACGGCGCATCTGATTTTCCTCCCGAGTTCCATCTCGGCCAGCCGGGCCGCCGCATATTCGATGCGCCAACCCGTCGCGCTGAAATCGAAAAGATGGAGCGCCGCGAGAAACCCGCGTACGAAGCTGCGCGACTCGTAAACGGGCATCATGATTTCGGGCCAGGTTACCTCGTGAACGAGGTCGCCTTCGACGCGTAGCGTCGATTTGTGGCTGTAATAGTTGTTTTGGATGGCGGGTTGGAACGCATCGAGCCCCAGGCCGCGTCCAATGGAAAACAGCTCGTGAAGCGCCGCCATGCCGCCAGGCAAAACGATATCGTCATCGGGCAGGAAGACATATTCATACTGGCAGAAATCGAACTTCTCGCCGAAGACCAGTTCGTGCAGCAGATTGCGAACTAGGTCGAACTTGTAGCCTTGGTGGCGCCATAAGCGCGTTGAGCCGGCGGCGTAGCGCGCGGCTACATTGTCATCCAAGCCATAATAGATGATCCAGAGATCGGTAAATTCGTCAGCCGAGAAGCTTTGTTCGTGAACGGATTTGTCGCCCGCGGCGACGATGATCAGAGACTTCCCCCGATCGGACGTCATGGCCGCGTCACGCTTGGCGAGTGTCGGGCGGCGCTCAACTCCAATATTGCTGCAGCGTTGAATTGCCGAGCGCCCAGAACAACAAGGCGGTGACGCCTGCAGCAAGCAGCGTCGTATAAAACAACCGTTGCCACAGCCTGGGTGCCACCGGCGCTCCCGGTTCGCTGCCGCGGACGATCTCGCCGGTGTCGATCTGGTTGCGCACCCCGA
>JBDSEK010000130.1:0-15181 GCA_039920085.1 Devosia sp.
CGGCCTCGGCCGACACCGTGATGCCGATCTGCGCGAAAATATTCTGTGGCTGCACGACTGACAGGATCGACTGAAGCAGGGTGATGAGGACCACGCCCGCGACAGTGCCGAGATACGTGCCGCGGCCGCCGAGCACATTGGCTCCGCCGAGGACAACGGCGGCGATCGCCGGCAGCAAATACGGGTCGCCCATTGCCTGGTACGAACGGTTGGCCCAGCCCGACAGCAGGACGCCGGTCGTCGCAGCACAGGCCCCCGAGATGATGAAGCAGATCAGCACGACCAATTTGGCGTCGACTCCCGAGAGATACACCGCCCTTTCCTTGTTGCCGACGGCATAGATTTTTCGGCCGAGCGTTGTCCGGGTCAACATGAAGACCGTCGCTGCCCCCACGACTATCCACAGCAGGAGCGGATTGGGCACGCCGGGGATGAGACGCCCCACCGCAAACTGGCGCATTAGGGGGAGGGCCGCGTCCTGCGGCGCGAAGCCGCCGGTGTGGTAGACCATGAGGCCCTGCGCCACGGCGTTGACGCCAAGAGTGAAGATCATCGAGGGCGCGCGCAGATAGGCCACACCAAGGCCGTTCACCAGCCCGACGGCCATGCCGCATAAGATTGCAAACGGAATGGCAAACCACTCGGCGCCCGCCCCGAAGAAGCCCGTCGCCGCCGTGGCCATCATGCCGCCGACGCCGATGGTCCACGGCACCGAGAGGTCGATATGGCCGAGCAGGATTATCAGCATCATCCCGGTGGCGGCGATCCCGAGGAACGAAGCGATCTGGAGTTGCTGCACCAGATAATCGACGGACAGGAAGCTCGGCTGGGCGATGGCACCCACGAGCAGCAAAGCTATGCTGCAGCCGAAGGCGATCATCGTGGCCTTGTCGGGCCTGAACTGTGCAAGCGTGGCGGAAGCCATGGTGCGGTTCCTAGCGGTAAAGATCGACCTTGTTCTTGATGCGCAGCAGCCGGAGCGAGCCCACGCAGACGGCCAGCAACAACACCACGCCCACGAACAGAGGCTGAAGCACTGGGTTGATGTCGAAAACGATCAGGAGGTCCCCGACCGTGCGCATCACAAAGGCGCCAAAGATCGAGCCGATAACGCTCCCCACGCCGCCAAACAGCGAGGTGCCGCCGATCACGACGGCGGCGATCGAATTGAGCGTGTAGTCGTTGCCGATCTCCACCTTTGCGGCGCCCGAGTAGGTGAGAAAGGTGAGCATCAGCCCGGCGATCGAGGACAACAGGCCCGACAGTGCGTAGGCGAGGATCTTGGCGCGCGCGATGGGGACGCCCGACATAAAGGCGGCTTGTTCCGAAGAGCCAATTGCGAAGGCGGCGCGACCCAGGATCGTTCGCTTGTAAGGAATCCAGATGAAGAGCACGACGGCGACCAGCACCATCACCGACACCGGGATGTTGAAGTAGGACCGGGTCATGATGTCGGCGAGCTCGAAATTGACCGAGCCGCCCGGCTGCGGACGGAGGACAACGGCCAAGCCGAAATAAATGGCGCTCGTCGCGAGAGTGACGATGATGGGCTGAAGCCGTCCATAGACGACGATGACGCCGTTGATGGTGCCGCAGAGCAGTCCCACCAGCATAACGCCGATGATGCCGATGCCTGTCATCAACGGATCACCGTTGACCATGTTCGAGGCGAGGCAGTTGGTAAGTAGAAAAATCATTCCGACGGAGAGGTCGAGGCCGCCGGTCAGCACCGGAATGGTCTGCGCCATGGCCACAAGCGCGAGGAGCGTGCCCTTGTTGGCGGCGGTATTGATGATGTTGGCCGTCAGTCCGACCTCCTGCTTCCAGCCATAGAGGCCGAAGATCAACACGAAGATCAGGATGGCAAGCAGAATGCCGCGCTGGGCCGAGACAAAATAAGTGACCGACTGCAAGCGCCTGCGCCCGGGATCGGAAAGTGTCGCGTCGGTCACGCCACAACTCCAGCGATTGCATTTGTCGAATGAGGTGCAGATACCGCGGGCGCGAGGTTGAGGGCGGCGGCGACAAGGTTCCGTTCGGTTATGGCCGCACCCTCGAGCGTGCGGCCGATGCTCCCGTCATACATCACGAGCACTCGGTCGCAGCAGCCGACGAGCTCATCATAATCGGTCGAGTAGTAGATGATCGCGACGCCGGTTTCGGCAAGGCGCGCAAGCAGTTGATAGAACTCCTGCTTGGTGCCCACGTCGATGCCGCGTGTCGGGTCGTTGAGCAGCACGATTCGGGGCTTTGTCATCAGCCACTTGCCGATGACCACCTTTTGCTGATTGCCGCCCGAAAGCGCCGTCACCGGACCATCGACGCCGTCGGCCTTAATCGAAAGCAACTTGACGATCGCTTCGATTTCCCGGTCCTCGGCGGCCCTGTCGACAATGCCAAAGCGCGAGAACTGGCGCATAGCGGCGAAGGAGAGATTGGCCCGCACCGACATGGGCAGCATCAGGCCCTCGTTCTTGCGATCTTCGGGTATGAGCGCCATGCCGACTTCAGGCGATTTCGCCTGACCGGGGCCGGACAGTTTGACGCGCTTGCCGCCGACTTCGACGGTGCCGGTCATGCCGACGAGGGCGCCGAAAAGTGCAAGTAGCAACTGCCGTTGCCCCTGGCCGTCGAGACCACCGAGGCCAACAACTTCACCCGGCCGCACCTCTAGGTCGATGCCCTTGAGCTCATTGCCCCAGGCAAGCCCGGTCGTCTTGAGGACCGGCGCGACGTCCGCCGCTTTTGCAGCGCGGGCCGGAAAGACGTTCTTATATTCCCGGCCGATCATCAGCTCGACAATGGCCTCGTCGCTTTTCGTGCCCGCCTTGAAGGATTCGACGAAGCGGCCGTTTCGGAACACCGTGCAGTCGTCTGCAAGTTCCGCGACTTCGTGCATTCGGTGCGAGATGTAGATGATGGCAAGGCCCTCATCGCGCAGTTGCTTGAGCATGCCGAAGACGCGCGCGACGTCCGCCGCCGTCAGCGCGGAAGTTGCTTCATCGAGAATGAGGATCTTGGGATTGCGCGCCAGAGCCTTAGCGATCTCGACGATTTGGCGACGCGAAAGCGGCAGTTCGCCCACAGGCGCCATCGGATGGATGTCGTGTCCGCCGACACGGGCCAGAAGCCTTTCGGCAAAACGGTATTGTTCGGCTGCGTCGATGAATCCCATGCGTTTGGGCGGATTGGTGATGGCGATGTTGTCGGCCACCGTCAGGTCCGGAAGCAGCGACAGCTCTTGGAAAATGCACGCAACGCCCGCGGCATTGGCCGCGTATGGGGACGAAAACGCAACCATCTGACCATCGATGCTGACAGAACCGGTGTCGGGCTTCACGACGCCCGAAAGAATCTTAATGAGGGTGGACTTGCCGGCGCCGTTCTCACCCAACAGCGCGTGAATGCAGCCGCGGTCGGCTGTGAATTGCACGTCCTGCAACGCGCGAACGCCACCATAGCTCTTGGAGATATTCTCCATGCGCAGCAGCGGCATCATGCCGTCGGCCATCGCGTCGCCTCCCGAAGCAGAGCGCCACGGATGGCAATGCCATCCGTGGCGCTCTGCGCTTGACTCAAGACTAGCTGTTGTCGCCGCTCTGGTTCGCGATCTCTTCCACCGTGAAGCCGATATTGCACGCGGCGAAATTGTTGCCCATGAACAGGCTGCCGGGCAGATCTGCCGACACCTCGGCGCCGTCCTTGTACGGAGACGAGGAGAAGGACGTCGGAAGGGCGATCGCCTGCGGGATCGCTTCGCCCTTGAGCGCGGCGATGGCCGTCTTGACCGTCACGGCCGACTGGGCCGGGCCCGTTCCACCAGATGAGCAGTGCATGCCCTTGTCGTGGTTGGCGTTGCACAACAGACGGAAGGCATTCTCGTCCTCGCCCGCAATTGGGACGAAGAACTTGCCAGCGTCGATCATGGCCTGTGCCGCACCCTGCGAGCCGCCTTCGACATAGATGGCGTCGAACACGCCGCCGGCCGCGATCGCATCGGCGGTCACCTTTTGGGCGTCGCCGGGATTCCACTTGCCGACGACTTCGGTCACGTTGACCTTGCGGCCCGAGGCCGCGATGGCGTCGCTGAAGCCCTTGGCACGGGCGACGTCCACCGGTTGGCCGGCCGGACCGCGCACGAACAGGAAGTTTGCCGGGTCGGCTTTCGTTTCCTTGAGCAGGAACTCGCCGGAAAGGCGACCGATACCGACCTGATCGACGTTGATCTGGACGTTGTTGGGGTCATCGATGATGTTGTCGAACGACAGCACGATAACGCCGGCATCGTTAGCCTTGCGGACCACGCCGCTGAACGCCGACGAGTTGTTGGCGTTGACGATGATCGCGTCGAAGCCCTGATCGATGAAGTTGTTGGCGGCGGCGATCTGGGCGGCAATATCTTCACCGACCGAAATGACCTTGAATTCCTTGATGTCCTTTGCCACGTCCGGCTGCTCAGCATAGGCCTTTGCAACCTGGATCATCTGCACGCGCCAGTCATTGGCGATGAAGCCGTTGACGAGAGCGATGCGATAGGGCCCGGGCTTGGGAGCCCACTTGAAGTATTTGGTGTCCGCTGACAGCGGCTTGAAGCACTCGGCATCGGCGCTGGGTCCAGCGACGATTTCAGGCCCGGCAGCCATGGCGGGCATGGCCAAGGCCATGAGCACGCCCACGGCGGCGGCCGTTGCAAACCTTACGAAATGATTGGACTTCACCTTGTATTCCTCCCTTTGGATCGGGGGGACGTGCCAGCACACAGCCTCGGCGCGCCACCTCGCGTGCCTCAGCCATTTGTGGGCTTCCTCCCCAGATCGGACGCTAGGGCACATTTGAAAGCGCTGTCAAATGGTTTTTGGAAGCGCTATCAATGGGAACGCATAAAAACGTCCCATGCTGGAAGTAAAGCCGAAAAGGGAGCGCGCATTCCTATGCTCGGAACGATCTGACTGTAAAACATCGTGCCACCCTGTCCGACGTGGCGCGCCGCGCCGGCGTTTCCCCGGTCACCGTTTCGCGCGTCATCCGCCATCCCGACATGGTCTCGGATGCGCTGCGAAAGCGGGTCGGCGATGCCGTGTCTGCGCTCAACTACATTCCCAACCATTTGGCGAGTGCGCTCGCCTCTACGCGTACGCAGATTGTCGGCGTGATCGTGCCGTCACTCACCAACGGTGTGTTCGACGAATATCTCGCTGCCATCCAGGACGCGCTGAATCCGGCTGGCATTCAGGTTCTGGTACTGAATGCCCGCTATTCGGAGGTCGAGGAAGAAAAGGCCATTGAGACGCTGATGGGCTATCACCCCGAAGCGATGATCTTGGTCGGCGTTGACCAGACCGAGCGGTCCCGGCAGCTGCTCCGGCAGGCTGGCGTGCCCGTGGTGCAGACCATGGACATCACCGACAGCCCGATCGATCTCAATATCGGCCTCGACCACTATGAAGCGGGAGCCGCGGCCGTGCGGTTTCTGCACGAGCAAGGCCATAGCAAGATCGCCTATCTCACAGGCCGAACCGATCGACGGGCGGTGCGGCGCGGTACGGGCTATCAGCGCCAGATGGACGCGTTCGGCCTCTCGACGAAGGGCTTGGTTAGCGGCTCTTCGCGCTCGACTGATGTCGCGATGGGCGCCGAGCTCTTCTCCCAGATTCTGGATCAGACGCCGAACGTAACAGCGGTGTTCGCCTGCAATGACGACCTCGCGCTTGGAACGCTGTTCGAGTGTCAGCGGCGTGGCATCAGCGTCCCTGACGAGATCGCGATCATCGGTTTCAACGATTTAGATGTCTCGGCCGCCACCGTGCCGCCGCTCAGCTCGGTCTCCACCGAGCGCCAAGAAATGGGCACCTGGGCCGCCGGCACGATTCTCGAGATCATCCGGGGCAGCGGCAAGCGACCCAAGCAGACATCCTTCGACATCGGATTTTCGATCAAGGCCAGGGAGAGCACCGGGGCTGTCGTAGTCAGGGCGAAGCCGGCGAAGCGGCTGGCCTAGCTGTCGAGGCCATGAAATTAGTCGCTCGAGGCGGAGAAGCCGGGGCGGCAACAGCTATCAACCATCGGCGTTTGCTAAGACTGCGCGCCTGGACGAATTACCTAGCGCGCCTGGGCAAAAAAACCGCCCCGGCGAGCCGCGGCGGTTTGATTAGGCTTAGCCGAACGGGCCGAGCCTTATTTCATCGCTTCGTCCATTTTCGCCTTGGCGTCGTCGGCCTTGGCTTTCCAGTACTCGATACATTCGGGAAGCAAGGGCAAAATGAAGCACTTGACGCCGGTCTTGACGGCGTCGGAGCTCGGCGCCTCCGGCACGTCGGCCGCAAATGTCGGCGCCGCGAAAGCCATAGTCATAACGGCGGCGAGCAGAATCTTTTTCATGAATATTCCCCCAGGAAGGATCCGCGCTGAGCCGCGGGCAGGGCAAGCTAGTGCAGCTTGCCAGCCGGAACAATCCAGCGATTGCCAATTCCCCCCGTTGCGCGGTTTCGGCAACACTTGCCGGGGTTGCGCCCATGTGGCTTTGCGATTAGATCGGGCGCGCCTCGGAGGGGTATAGCTCAGTTGGTAGAGCATCGGTCTCCAAAACCGAGGGTCGAGGGTTCAAGTCCTTCTGCCCCTGCCAAGGCAATCAAGCACTTAGCGCTAAGTCCAGCGGCCCCTTGGGGCCCTTGTTTCGTCTTGGGGTAAACGCAGGGGTAAACGGCGGCAAGCTATGCCACGACGGCACCGAGGAAGTTTCGATTTCGATGGATGGCCTGAGCCCACCGAGGATCGCCGCGCCCATCGCTCTGGTTTGCCAGTGGCCCGGCAAGGCAACCAGCGGGAGTACTCACGCTCCGCCCAGCAACCCGCTCCAGTTCCTCCAGATTTTCAATACGGCGCACCCCTCGCGGGGAATGCCGCTATTTTGCCTGATCGTTGACGGGCTAGGAGGTGCGCGCCATAACGGCGCCGTTCGAGAAAGCAGGCTTCTTGGCAATTCCCGTGGAACGCTGGGTAGTGGTCGGCGACAGTCACGTCGGCGCAATTCGAGCCGAAGAATTGACTCGCCCTGCCGTAGTTGTGGGCGTTGGCGGAGCTACCGCAATCGGCCTCCGGAACCCCAACAGCATGACGGACGCAGTTGGCACTTTCACGCGAGAATTACTTCCGCCTCTCGCCGGCACCGTGCCGGTGATCCATCTTGGAGAGGTCGACTGCGGCTTCGTCATCTGGTGGCGGGCTGCCAAATACGGGGAGCCGGTAGATCATCAACTAAAGGTCGCCATCGAAGCGCAGCTGGCCTTCGTCGACACACTACTGTCAGCCGGCTATTCGACCGTTGTGCTGACCGCCCCATCGCCGCCGACGATTCGCGAAGGCATTGACTGGGGGGATGTTGCAAATCTGCGTCGCGAGGTGAACGTTCCCCTCAAACAGAGGACCGCACTCGCCCTCGAGTATGCACAGCGTATTGGAGAAGGTGCGGCCCTACGCGGCCTGCCCTACATCGACTTTCTTTCCATAACGCTCGACCCTTCGACGGGGGTGTTGTTGGATGACTTTCGTCACCCAGATCCCCGAGATCACCACTTGCACCCCGACAGGATGGCGACTGTCTGGGCTGGCGCCCTCAACGCCCTCGCGGATTAGAACGTCGGGCAGCGCGGGTCATGGTGTGGCGAGTTCTTCGTGGTTCCCCGCGGTACCGCCTTGGACATCGCCAAGGCTTCCGGCCGCTCCCGCCGCCGAGGTGAGCAAAGCGCCGTCGCACTCGAAATGTTCGGCGATGTTCGGAGGCGTTCGACGCCTAATTCACGCTCCAAAACTGAGGGTCGAGGGTTCAAGTCCTTCTGCTCCTGCCAGGCGAATCCAAATTTTGAGCCGGTCGCCACATGGGCGCCCAAGGCAACCGCGGCGTGTGTCGCCCCAGCGCGGTCCTGTCTGACCTCTTTTGGCCTCAGAGAATTGGCATGGAATCGGACGACGACGGAATAGTCCGCGGCGATACCAATCTTAGGGGGGAAATGTGCGGTTGGTGGTGTGGCGATCCATAGTAGTGGGAATTGCGCTTGTTCTTAGTACAAGTGCCCCCCAGGCAGCGACTTCGTTTGCGCATAAATGCGCAAATCTCTACAATGAATACAGTCCAGAAAAACGTATTGAGGGATGTACCAAGGGAATCGCGGAGGAACCTGACAGGGCGGTTCTCTATTTTTGGCGTGGAGCAGCGTACTATCAGCTTGGCGACCTCAAGCCCGCCCTAAAGGACTATGATCGCGCTCTTGCTTTAGACAGTCACCCGGACAACTTTGCATATTACTATCGCGCAATCATCCGAGATAAGCTTGGAAAGTACGAGGGTGCTCTTTCGGACTATCGTATTTGGCGAGATGAATACGGCAACAACCCGGACGTCTCGGCGGACATTCGCCGCTTGGAGCGGAGAACCCATCAAAGTGAATGACTCGCGGGTCGGGCCATCCGTTAGGCCCCTCGCAGGTAACCGCGGCGTGTGACGCCGCCTGGCCAGCCCGCGTTGCCGAGCCTCTTTTTTACCGCAGACGCTTGCTACCGATTCGAGTGTCGGGAGGGTGAGTATCATGTCTGCATTTAGTGAAGCGGCGCAGCACGAGCGCATGCGCCTTATGGCGCTTATTTCGGAGGCCAATGACAAGATTACCGAGCTGCAGGATCAAGTGGCCGCCGACGAGCTGCGCATCCAGGCTCTGGAGGCTTATGACCGGGTAAAGATCGGCAAGGCGTCGGGCGGCAAAGGTGCCAAAAAGGTCACGCGGCGGCCGAAGTCGGCGCCCGTCCAAGAGCCCGCCCCGGATAGCTGATCGCGACCCCCAGCCACTGGTCCGACGAGCAATTCCTGCTAGGGTCCGCGCGGCTTGTGGGGAAGCGGCATGAAAGTCACGCTCGATCTGTCGGACCTCGTGGCGCGCGGCGCGATCACCCAGACCGAGGCCGACAAGTTGAAAGGCCTCGCCGCGGAGGATACCGGCGCGCTCGGCAGCAACATCCTGCTGGGCTTCGGAACAATCGCCGTAGCGCTGGGGGGCGGCTTCCTGTTCCCGACGGCCGAGACCGTGGTGGTCATCGGCGCATTGCTTCTGGCGATGGGCCTCTGGCTGATCCTCGCGCGACAGACGCGCTGGGCCGTTTTCGCCCGCATCTGCGCCACCATAGGAGCGCTGGGCGTCGTCGGCGGTGTCTCTTTTCTTACCGACGGCAATTTCTATGTGAATGTCGCCCTCGCGGCTGGCCTCGGGGTTGCGGCGTTCGCGGCGACCTCTGGCCTCCTCGCCGCGCTCGCCATTCTGCAATTTTCGATCGCGCTGGGCAGCGGCACGTCCTACTGGCACGCCGCCTATTTCGTCTGGGTCGAGCAGCCGGCTCAGACCATTGCCGTTCTCACCGTGCTGACATTAGCGCTGTTTTTTGTCTCGCTTCGCGTGCCCTCGGCCTATGAGCGGGTTGCGCTGATTGCCGCGCGCACCGCCATTCTCATCATCAATCTCGCCTTCCTCGTCGGCTCCCTGTTCGGCGATCGCCAGCTGCAATGGTCCCCCTCTACATTCAGCGTCGTTTGGGCTCTATTGCTCGTGGGCGTTGGGCTCTGGGCGGTCCGCGCCAACCGCCGATGGGTCGTCAATGCCGCCGCGATCTTTGGCGCCATCCACTTCTATACCCAGTGGTTCGAATATCTCGGCCCGTCACCGCTTTCGATCCTCGGCGGCGGCGTGCTGTTGATCGGTTTCGGCCTGGTGTTGCGCGCCTTCAACCGACGCGCCGTCGCTCCGGCCTAGCCCATTCGCGCCCTGAAATCCGCGATCATTCGGCCCAGCCCGTCCTCCAGGCCAATCGTGGGCTGCCAGCCCAGCCGCTGACGCGCTCGGGCAATATCTGGCCGCCGGATATGGGGATCGTCCGGGGGCAGAGAGAGAAAGCTCAGCTCTGACTGGCTCCCGGTCAGCTCGATGATCGCCTCGGCAAGGGCCTTCATGGTGATCTCGGACGGATTGCCGATATTGACCGGCTCGGCGCCGGCATCCGATTGCATCAGGGCGATCAGGCCTTGCACAGTGTCGGCGACGTAGCAGAGCGAGCGGGTCTGGCTGCCATCGCCGAAGACCGTCAGCGGCACCCCGCGCAGCGCCTGCAAGACGAAATTGGAGGCTGCGCGCCCATCATCGAGCTCCATTCCCGGCCCGTATGTGTTGAAGATGCGGGCGACACGGATTTCGGCGAGCCCGAGCCGCGCCATGTCGGCCAGCAGCGCCTCCGCCGCGCGCTTGCCTTCATCGTAACAGGCGCGCAGCCCATTCGGATTGACATTGCCCCAATAGCTCTCGACCTGCGGATGCACCAGCGGATCGCCATAAACCTCACTGGTGGACGCCTGCAGAAACCGCGCGCCGCTGCGCGCCGCAAGCTCGGCCAGATTGGCGGTGCCGATCACGCTGGCTCGCCAGGTGCCGATGGGGTCCTTCTGGTAGTGAACAGGCGAAGCGGGGCAAGCGAGGTTGAAGATCGCGTCCGCCGCGACCTCGATCGGCGTCGTGATATCGTGTTCGACGAAGCGGTAGGCGCTGTTGCCGATGAACGGCCGTACGGCGTCCATGCTGCCGCTCGACAAATTATCGATCACAGTCACCCGGGCGCCCGCCGCCAATAACGCCGCGACCAGATGTCCCCCAATAAAGCCCGCCCCGCCGGTAACCGCTACCGAGGCCCCCGAAAGCGATGACCGCATTAGCCCCGCTTCCAGTTGGCTGCGATGATGTCGATGGCGTCTTGCCGAACCGACTTGAAGTCGAGCGACAGGGCCAGCTCCCGCCCCGCCGCCGCTATAGTGCGTGCCTCGGCCTCATGGCTCCGGGCCCAGTCGATTTTTTCGAGCAGGTCACTCATGTCGGGCTTCACGGGCACATAGTTTTCGAAGGGCTTCAGCCGGTCATAATACCATTGCCGGTAGCCATGCTGCGACTCGACCTTGATCACGCAGCAGCCCATCAACAGGCGGACGAACAAGTTCGACCATGCATTGGTTTCGCCGTCGATATCGATGGCGTACTTGCAGCTGGACCAATGCTCTGTGGGGATCGGCGGCCCGACGAAATTCCCGGCGAGCGGGACGCCCGTCCAGTCCGCACCCTTGTATTCGATCCTGACCAAACGAGCATCGCAGTCGGGCTGTTCTCTGAGCTTCATGATGAGCCGCAGCCTCGGAATTACGGTGGGGTCTGCCGAATCCGCGGCGTCGAAGGTGAGGCGTCCCTCGCCATTGGCCGTGCCGCGCCAAGAGAGCGTGGAAGATCGATTGACCCAGGCGGCCGGTTCGATTTTGCGAACATACTGGTAGCCCTGAGAAACAAAGAATGTTGCATCGGGGACCGGGGTCTGGCCACCAACTGGAGAGGAAAAGGCGAAACGGGCGGCCGATGGCATGTTGCCGTCAGAGAGATTGAAGCTCGCTCGTTCCACCGTCGCCGGACACCGACAGAACCAGTAAAGCGCTGACCGAAAATAGGTTTTTCTAAGGTAGGCCCAACGGACGGGAGCGTAGCGGCTAAAGGAGGCATGAAAGCGGGCGCCGCGGCGGGTCAGCAGAACGTCGCGAGGCGGGGTGTCGGCGTCGAATTCGATCGTCAGAGCCGGTTTCCTCCCCCGTTCGCCGTGAACATGCCGGGGCAGGATGACCGGTAGGGCGGCACGGAGGGCAATCTCACCTATTCGCATGTATCGAGGTCGCCAGCGTGTTAGAAGGTGCGGTGTTGCATTGGCAAACCAAACTGTCTAGATACGCCTCTCTCAGCCGCCCGGGGTGACTCGCGCGGCGATTGGTTTTTGGCCGCAAGGCCCTATCCTGAAGGCAGCGCCGATGGCCGCGACGAACCCGATCAAGTTCCTGCAGGAGGTTCGCCAGGAGGTCTCCAAGGTCACTTGGCCCTCCCGCAACGAGACGCTGATCTCGACCGTCATGGTGCTCGGCATGGTTGCGCTGGCGAGTATTTTCTTCCTGCTCGCCGACCAGATTATCGCCTTCGGCGTACAGAAGTTGCTGAGCATCCGCTGAGGCGGATTTACGATCTAAGGACAGACCGCTTCATGGCCAAGCGCTGGTACATCGTTCAGGCGTATAGCAATTTCGAGCGCAAGGTCGCCGAAGACATTCGCCAGAAAGTCGCGCAGAAGAAGCTCGAGGAGTTCTTCGACGACGTGATCGTGCCGACCGAAAAGGTCGTCGAGATGCGCCGCGGCCGTAAGGTCGATGCCGAGCGCAAATTCTTCCCGGGCTACGTGCTGGTGAAGATGGAAATGACCGATCAGGCGTTCCATTTGATCAAGAACACGCCCAAGGTCACCGGGTTTCTGGGTTCCGGCGACAAGCCCATGCCGATCTCGGAAAAGGAAGCCATGGCCATCCTGCAGCAGGTGCAGGAAGGCGTCGAGCATCCCAAGCCCTCCGTTTCCTTCGAGGTGGGAGAGCAGGTGCGCGTGGCCGATGGCCCGTTCGCGAGCTTCAACGGCGTCGTCGAGGAAGTCGATGAGGAGCGGGCGCGGCTCAAGGTAGAGGTTTCGATTTTCGGACGGCCGACGCCGGTCGAGCTCGAATACGGTCAGGTCGAAAAGGTCTGATTACTCCGTCGTTGCGCAAGCACGACTGACTAAGAGAACGTCGTTGCGCAAGCACGACAGACTAGCATTCCGGCGCTAGCCGGGACCGTTGCCTCCGGGCGACGGAAATCCGTGGGAGAGGGCGGTGGCAGCCAGCCACCGGGTAAACCTCGGACCACGGCGTCGAACGGTCCGTGTGACTCCGGGCAGACTGAAACGGGTCGCAAGGCCCCCGAAAGGACGAAGAATGGCAAAGAAAATCACCGGCTACCTGAAATTGCAGGTTGCGGCCGGCTCGGCGACCCCGTCGCCGCCGATCGGCCCCGCGCTCGGCCAGCGCGGCCTTAACATCATGGAATTCTGCAAGGCGTTCAACGCCAGAACCGCCGACCAGGAAAAGGGTGCCCCGACCCCGGTCGTCATTACCATTTTCGCTGACAAGAGCTTCTCGTTCGAGACCAAGCTTCCTCCGGTCACCTACTTCCTCAAGAAGTCGATGAGCCTCAAATCGGGCTCCAAGCTCCCGGGCAAAGAGTCGGCCGGCACGATCAGCAAAAAGCAGATCCGCGAGATTGCCGAAAAGAAGATGGCCGATCTCAACGCCTATGATGTCGAGCAGGCCATGACCATGATCGCCGGGTCCGCCCGGTCGATGGGCATCCAGGTGGAGGGCTGATCATGAGCAACCTCGGAAAACGCACCAACGCCGCCCGTGAAGGTATTGATCGCAAGAAGCTTTATGCGCTGGGCGAGGCCGTCAGTATGGTCCGCTCCCGCGCCAAGGCCAAGTTCGACGAGACGATCGAGGTCGCGATGAACCTCGGCGTCGATCCCCGCCACGCCGACCAGATGGTCCGCGGCGTCGTCAATCTGCCCAACGGCACCGGCAAAACCGTGCGCGTCGCCGTTTTCGCCAAGGACGCCAAGGCCGATGAAGCGCGCAAGGCCGGCGCCGACATCGTTGGCGCCGAGGATCTCGTCGCCGAAGTCCTCGCCGGCAAACTCGATTTCGATCGCGTCATCGCCACTCCCGATATGATGCCGCTGGTCGGCCGTCTCGGTAAGGTGCTGGGCCCGCGCAATCTGATGCCCAACCCCAAGGTCGGCACGGTAACCCCCGACGTTGCCGGCGCGATCAAGGCGGCCAAGGGCGGCGCGGTGGAGTTCCGGGCCGAAAAGGCGGGGATCATCCATGCCGGCATTGGCAAGGCCTCCTTCACCGAGAAGGCGCTGCTGGAGAATATCCAAGCTTTTACCGATGCGGTGCAGAAGGCCAAGCCCGCCGGCGCCAAGGGCACCTATGTCAAGCGCGTCGCCGTCAGTTCAACCATGGGCCCGGGCGTCCATGTCGATCCCCAGTCGCTGCATTCCTAGCGGCTAACTCTAATTCCGGGCGGCTCACCCTGCCCGGATGCTCCTAGCGATAGGAGCCAAGTCCTGTCCGAGACTGCGTGGCGAGCGAAAGCTCTTAATTCCCCGACCGGCGGCGCGTAGCGCCAAAGGCAAGAGCGGGGGCCAGCAATAGACGGGGTAAGAGCCGGAATTCTTCTTCCGGTTCGAACCAGGCCAGTTGCCGCCAAAGGGCATTTCGCTCTCCCGCGGTCAGCTCGGTTGACAGGCATCAACCGCTGAACTCGCCGCAAGGGGAGGGCAGCAATTGGCATAAGGTCCGTCCGATCGGGCGGACCCAATGTGGAGACAAAAAGTGGAAAGAGCGGAAAAGCGTGAAGTCGTCGCCGCGCTCCAGGCCTCGTTCAGCGAGGCTGGGTCGATCGTCGTCGCACGCAATGCCGGCCTGACCGTTGCCGACCTGGAATCGCTGCGTAGGCAGATGAAGCAGGCCGGCGGCTCGGTAAAGGTGGCGAAGAACCGCCTGGCCAAACTTGCTCTCAAGGACACCAGCACGGCGGACATTTCGGCGCTTTTCGAAGGGCCGACGGTCATCGCCTTTGCCAAGGATCCCATGACGGCGCCCAAAGTGGCGTCGGCTTTCGCGGACAAGAACCAGAGGTTCGAAGTCCTCGGCGGCGCCATGGGCGCAACGGGTCTCGACCCGTCCAAGGTCAAGGCGCTCGCCACGATGCCCTCGCTCGATCAGTTGCGTGCAACGCTCGCCGGGATGCTCAAGCAGCCCGCGACCCGCATCGCATCGATCCTACAGGCGCCGGGCGGCCAAATTGCGCGTGTCCTTTCTGCTCACGCAGAGAAGGGCAACTAGACCTCAAGGCACATTGGGGTTCCCGCGGGAGCCCTTGGAACGAACCGAAACGAACCTATATAGGGAACCAAACCAAATGGCTGATCTCGCAAAGATCGTGGATGACCTCTCGGCACTGACCGTCCTCGAGGCCTCCGAACTATCCAAAATGCTGGAAGAGAAGTGGGGCGTCTCCGCCGCCGCTCCGGTCGCCGCTGCGGCCGCTCCGGGCGCTGGTGCGGCTGCTGCCGCTCCGGTTGAAGAAAAGACCGAATTTGACGTCGTGCTTGCCGCCTTCGGCGAAAACAAGATCAACGTCATCAAGGAAGTCCGTGCCATCACCGGCCTCGGCCTCGGCGAAGCCAAGGCTCTGGTCGA
>JBDSEK010000131.1:0-4730 GCA_039920085.1 Devosia sp.
TTCATGCCTCGGCGCTCGCCAAGGACCCATCGACCTATGAGCATGTGCCGCCCGACAGCGTCGGCAATGAGCGCAGCGTCATGGTCAGCCAGCAGGCCGGCAAATCCAATCTGCAAAGCGCGCTGAAGCGCCACGGCATCGTGCTCGGCAAGGACGACCCAAAGCTCGAGCGGCTGCTGCGCATCGTCAAGGAGCGCGAGGCCGCCGGCTATTCCTATGATGGGGCCGAGGCGAGTTTTGTCGTGCTGGCCCATGAAGTGCTGGGCACCCGTCCGCGCTTCTTCGAGGTCGAAAGCTATCGCGCCAGCGTCGAGCGCCGGCACAATTCGCGCGGCGAGGAAATCACCGTCACCGAGGCGGTGGTCAAGATCATCATCGACGGTCAGCGGCTGATGTCGGTGGCCGAAGGCAATGGCCCGGTCAACGCGCTCGACCTCGCCATGCGCAAGGATCTCGGCAAATTCTCCGATCGCATCGCCGATCTGGAACTGGTGGATTTCAAGGTCCGTATCCTCGACGGCGGCACGGGCGCGGTCACCCGTGTACTGGTCGAAAGCCGCGACGGTACCGGCGAGCGCTGGTATACGATCGGGGTCAGCCCCAACATCATCGACGCCTCATTTGAGGCGCTTTATGAGTCGATCACCTATAAGCTGATGAAGACCGAGGCACTGGCGGCGTAAACGCGAAAGCCCCGGTCGAGGGGATGCGCAACTGGCCGGGGCACGACCAGCACATTTGTTGAATCTGACCACCGGCATCGCTCTGGCGACGCTCCTGGCGGTGGGCGGCATTCTCTTGCTCCCCGCAATGGCCGACTGCCAGGGCAAGGAGGGCGGCGTCGCCGCCTGCCTCCATGCCAAGCTCGTCCATGCCGAACTGCTGCCCGAGCGCCCCGCCGCGCCGGTGACGGCCGAGCCCGCGGAGCCCCAGGCACCGCCGGGGAGCCTCACCACCGTCGCCATCGAGCCGGTGAGCGCGCCCGCTTCTGTCGAGATCACGCGCGAGGCAGGATCGCTCTCCGCCAGCGCTGTGGACGACGATCCGTTGGCGACCGGATCCATTGGTCTCTCGGCCACGGACGGCACGCTCAACGCCTCGGCGGCGGAACCGGTGCAGCCCAGTGTGCTGGCCTTCACGCCGCAGCTGGCGGCCGGATCGCTCTCCGCCAGCGCCGCGGATGACGATACGCTTCCGACCAGATCGATCGGCCTCTCGGCCAGGGATGGCACGCTCGCAGCCTCGGCGGCAGAACCCGCGCAGCCCAAGGTGCTCGCCTTCACGCCCGAGCCGGCGACTGGAACAATCGCCGCGAGCACCGCGCTTCAGCCCCCCGAGCCCATCGGCGCATCATTGCTGTCGCCCAGCTGGGGGCAGTTGGTAGCGAGCCTGACGGCGATGGCGCCGGCGCCGGCGACCGCCGCGCTGAGCCCCATGGACCACGCCATCTCCGGGACAGGGCAGGGCGCCGATGTCGCCATCGCCTCCATTGGCCTTTCTGCCCCACCGGCCACCGCACTTGCGGTGCAATCCGTGGCGGCCACCCAAACCAATCTCGCGACCACAACGCTGACGCCGCTGCCGACCCCGCCTGTTCCAACAGAGCCAGCACCACCCGCGCCTCAGCCCGCGCCTACCCCGCCGGCGCCCGAACCTGAGCCCGAAATCACCCCGCCGCCGGAACCGCCGCCGCCGCTGCACAACGGTCCGCAATTCCCCAGCGTCACCGTCCTGCCGCCGATAGAGCCGGGCGAGAATTCCTCCCTCATCACCTTGACGCTGAGCGACTAAGTCTCATCTTGCCTTGCGGGAAAGCTTCTTCTATCGGTAAACGGCGATGAAGCAGATGCACGATGACGATCTCGCCAATGCCATGCGCGCGCTGGGCCACCCGGTGCGCCTGTCGATCCTGCGCATCCTCGCCGAGAAATCGGCCGATTGCTGCTGCACCGACGTGACCGAATGCCTGCCCTTAGCGCAATCGACGGTGAGCCAGCACATCAAGGTGCTGCTCGATGCGGGGCTGGTCGAGCGCCACGCCCGCGGCACGCGCAATTGCTATTCGGTCAACACCGAAAAATTCGATTCGCTCGGCGCCTCCTTCTCCGGCCTGTTCGAGGCTCTCGCCACCATTAGCGCTGACGGCCCCCGCCGCACGGTCTCCGAGCCGGCCTGATGTCCACCCCCGATAGTGCCGGAAAAAAGCCGACGGTCGACGCCGGCGAGGGGTCGCTGCTTTCGACCGTCCGGAACCTGTGGACCTATATGTGGCCGGCCGACCGGCCGGATCTGAAGCTGCGCGTCGTGCTCGCCATCGGCGCGCTGCTGATCTCCAAGGTGGCGACCACTCTCGTGCCCTTCGCCTATAAGGGCATCATCGACAATCTCAACGCCGCCGCCGGCGGCAATTCGGCGCTGGTGATGGGCATCGCCGTGCCGGTGGTCTTGGTCGTCGCTTATGGCGTCGGCAATGTCATCGATGCCGGCTTCCAGCAATTGCGCGACATTTTGTTCGCGAGCGTCGGCCAACATGCGGTGCGCAAGCTTGCCTTCCGCACCTTCGAGCATCTGCACAAGCTCTCGATGCGCTTCCATCTGGCGCGGCGCACCGGCGGGCTGAGCCGGGTGATCGAGCGCGGCACCAAGGGCATTGAAACCATCGTCCGCTTCACGATGCTCAACACCGCGCCGACGCTGGTCGAATTCGTCATCGTCGCGGTGATCTTCGTCACCATGTTCGGCATCAGCTATCTTGGCGTCCTGGTGGTGACGATCTGGCTCTACCTCTGGTTCACCATCAAGGCCTCCAACTGGCGCATCTCGATCCGCCGCGACATGAACGAAAGCGACACCGACGCCAATTCCAAGGCCATCGACTCGCTGCTCAATTTCGAGACGGTGAAATATTTCGCCAATGAGAAGATGGAAGCCCGCCGCTTCGATGAATCGATGGCGCGCTACGAGCGGAGCGCCGTCCGCATCTGGACGTCGCTCGGCTACCTGAACTTCGGCCAGGCCGCGATCTTTTATACGGGCACCGTGATCATCGGCGTTCTCGCGGTGCTGGGCGCGCTGAACGGCCAGCTGACCATCGGCGATTTCGTGTTGCTCAACACTTTCCTGATGCAGATCTACCGGCCGCTCAATTTCATCGGCTTCGTCTATCGCGAAATCCGCCAGGGCCTCACCGACATCGAGGAGATGTTCAAGCTGCTCGATCGCGATCCCGAGATCGAGGACGCGCCCGGCGCACTGCCGCTCAAGGTCACGGGTCCGGTGATCCGCTTCGAGAATGTCAAATTCCACTACGATCCCGAGCGGCCGATCCTCAAGGGCGTGAGCTTCGAGATCCCGGCCGGCAAAACCGTCGCCGTGGTCGGCCCCTCGGGCGCCGGTAAATCCACCATCTCGCGCCTGCTCTATCGCTTCTACGAAGTGGTCGAGGGCAAGATCACCATCGACGGGCAGGACATCCGCGACGTGACGCAGGAGAGCCTCCGCGCCGCCATCGGCATGGTGCCGCAGGACACGGTGCTGTTCAACGACACCATCGCCTACAATGTCGAATATGGCCGGCCCGGTGCCGGCCCCGACGAGGTCAAGCGCGCCGCGGAGCTCGCCCAGATCGGCAGCTTCATCGAGAGCCTGCCCAAGGGCTTTAACACCCAGGTGGGCGAGCGCGGGCTGAAGCTCTCGGGCGGCGAAAAACAGCGCGTCGCCATCGCCCGCACCATCCTCAAGGGCCCGCCCATCCTCATCCTCGACGAGGCAACATCGGCGCTCGACACCAAGACCGAGCAGGACATCCAGTCCGCCCTCGATGTGGTGAGCGCCAACCGCACGACGCTGGTGATCGCCCATCGTCTGTCGACCGTCGTCAACGCCGACGAGATCATCGTGCTCCGCGATGGCGTCATCGCCGAACGCGGCACCCACCAGATGCTGCTCCTCCGCGACGGCCTCTACGCCCAAATGTGGAACCGCCAGCGCGAAGCGACGGAAGCGGAAGAGGCTGCACGGCGACTGGCGGCGAACGATGCGGAGGGGTTCGTGAAGCGGGGATTGCCGGCGGCGGAGTAGGGGGGGCCGTTACCCCTGCATCCACGAAAGCAGAGCGAGCAGTCGGGATTTCCCTCCCCCGTGTGGGGAGGGCGGCGCGCTTGGCTTCGGCGAAGAGCCGAAGCCTGAGCAAGCCGGGGTGGGGGGAAGCTCCACAACAGAACCGGTTGAGGCGTGCCCGCCGAAGCTCCCCCACCCAGTTTCGCTAATTCGCTCTCGCTCACCAGCTCCACTTCCCTCCCCACACGGGGGAGGGAAAACGCGGTGGCTCGCCGGCACCTCGTTAAGACGGACAGAAGGCCTGCGCGACGCACCACCGTGTCCGCACTACAAGCTCGCGATCACCAGCGTGATGCCGAAGGCGAATATTGCGACGGCGCCCAGCAGCTCGGTCCACCACAGCAATTTGGCGGTCATCGGATTGTCGGCCCCGGCCAGGGCGCGCGCCAGTCCCTTGGCGCCCACCGCAATCGCCGCGAGCGTTCCCGTGGTGATCGCGGTGCCCAATCCCATGAGGAACACGGCCGCGATACCCGCGACGAGGACGCCCTGGCTGAGGGCGAAGGCGAGAACCACCAGCGCGCCCGAGCAGGGCCTGAGGCCGACCGCGAGAACGACGCCCAGCTGCTCGCGCCAGCCGCCGCCGGTCTGGTCGGGCGTCACCACATGGG
>JBDSEK010000132.1:0-11687 GCA_039920085.1 Devosia sp.
GCGCTCGAGCAGATCCAGATCGCTGCGCGCGCCATCGACGAAGTCGTCTCGATCAAGGCCGTCGCCGCGAGCGAAGCGATTACGACCCGGGTCGTTGCCCTCAGCGATGCGGTCAATGCCCAGACCGACAACCTCGCCAACCTTGTCTCCGACCGCACGACGCAGCTGGAGCAATTGCTGCGCAACCATGGCAATGTGTTGAGCGAAGCGCTCGCCGCCAACGCTTCGGAAGCCGAACGGCTGATGAGCGACACGTCGGGCCGCATCCTCAACGATGTGAGCGTTGCCCTCAACAAACTCAACGAGAGCAACGTGCTGCTCCAGCAGGTGCTGGAGGTTTCAACCCAGAGCCTTGCCAATCTCGAAACCAGCGTCGCCAACCAGACGGCCTCCTACTCGTCGACGGTGCAGGAAGCGATCAGCTCGACCGAAGAGGCTGGCAGGCTCGTCACCGGCCACGTCGAGGCGCTACAGAACTCGATCCGCACCATGGTCACCGAGTTCGGTTCGATGCTCGGCTCGCTCAACAGTGAAGCCGCTTCCATCGATCAGGCGGCAGCGAACCTGACCACCACCAGTTCCCATTCACTCGCCCAGCTCGAAGACCGCCGCGCGACGATGGACGCCCTGGCACAGAGCTTCACCGCTCGTGCCGATGAAATCGACACGCGCATGCGCTCTTTCGCGGAGTCGATCACAGGGGCCGTGTCGCAGACCGAACAGCGCCTGCTTGAAGTTCGCGCCGGGGTCGAAGAGGTCCTGTCGGGCACTGGCGACCACGTCGTCGCCCGTCTCGCCGAATTCCGGACCAGCGCCGGCACCGAGACCGAGAAGGCCTCCGATGCCCTGCGCCAGACGCAGCAGGCGATGATCCTCGAAATGCAACAGGCGCTGGAAGAAGCCACTGGCCGTTTCAATGAAACGGCGGCCGCGATGCGCCAGACCGCCCGCGAAGTCGGCACCGAGCTCGAAGCCACGCGTTCCGAACTTGCCAAGGGCGTCATGGAATTGCCCGAAGAAACAAAGGCCAGTGCCGCTGCGATGCGCCGTGTTGTCGCCGAGCAGATCGAGGCCCTTGCCGAACTCAACGCCATCGTCCGCGCTCAACCGCAGACACACGATCTCAACGACCGCCGCCCGCCCGCGTCTGTTGCACCGGTTCGGCAGGACCCGCCCGCCGCGCCCACCCGCGTCGCTGAGGCGCCGCGTCCGGCGCCTGCCCCGGTACAGCCCGCCCCGCCCCGTCCGGCAGCGGTGGAGCCACGACCCGCGCCCGCTCTTGCCGTTGCTGCCGCTGCCGCCAAGGCCGAGGACGCTAATGGAGGTTGGCTGCGCGATGTCCTGCGCAATGCCAACAGCCCCGCGGCCGCTCCGACGCAGCAGAACCTCACCGCTCTCACCGATGAGATCGCTCGGGCCATGGACCCCGCGGCCCTCGCCGATGCCTGGCAGCGCTATCAGGCGGGAGAGCAGAATGTCTTTTCACGACGCATCTACACGCTGACGGGCCAGTCGACTTACGACCAGATCCGTAAGCGCCTGACCGCCGACGCCGAATTCTCGCGTCACGCAGCGGCGTATATGAGCGAGTTCGAGCAATTGCTTAAGCGCGCCATGAGCGGCAACGATCCGGTCGGCGAGACTCGTCAGTATCTGCTGTCCGATCGCGGCAGAGTTTACACCATGCTGGCCCACGCCGCGGGACGGCTTGGCTAACACCAAGAAGAAGACGACCTCCAGGAAATTGGGCCCCGCTTCGGCGGGGCTTTTTCTTGGCGCCTGTCCAACCGGACATGCCGGCTTGTCCGGGCCCTGCCGTAACAGCGGGGAAAGCCACCTGGCCAGGCGCCGGCGGGGGTCAGCCAGCCGGCGGCAGGCCCGCTTCCGGCTTCACCCGCGCCCGGCCCAGCAGCTTCCGCCGCGTCTTGGGCTGAGGCGGCAATTGTGCATTCCAGCGGATCAGCTCGAACGCGCCATTGGCGGTCTCGCCCACCGCGGTGCAACTCTCCACCCAGTCGCCGGTGTTGATGTAGTGGATGCCCATCCGCTCATGCATGTCGGCGAAGTGGATATGTCCGCAGATCACCCCGTCGACCCCCGACTCGCGCGCTTCAAGCGTCAGCGCTTCTTCGAATCGGCCAATAATGCTGACGGCGTTCTTGACCTTGTTCTTAGCCCAGCCGCTGAGCGACCAATAAGGGCGGTGCAGGCGGCGGCGTACCCAATTGATAAAGATGTTGACCCGCAGCGCCATGCGGTACGCCCAGTCGCCGACATAGGCGAGCCATTTGGCATGCGCGATCACGATGTCGAACTGATCGCCATGCATGACGAGATAGGTCTTGCCGGTTGCCGTCGTATGGATTGTGCGATCGACGAACTCGACCTCGCCGAAATAGGTGCCGAGATAGTCGCGCAGGAATTCGTCATGATTGCCCGGCAGCACGACGATGCGCGTGCCCCGGGCCGCCTTGTCGATCAACGATTCAACGAAAGCCGTGTAGGCGGGAGGCCAGTACCACGCCTTCGTCAGACGCCAACCATCGAGGATGTCGCCGATCAGATAAATCGTGTCGGCGTCGTGGTGGCGCAGAAAATCTACCAGCTGGCCGATGCGCGTCGGCCGCATGCCCAGATGCACGTCGGACAAGAATAGCGCGCGCAACCGGCGCACTCCGTCGATGTCCTTGGCCTCCAGCATCGCGCCTCCGCAGCAGGGAGGGCGAACTTAACGGCTTTGCTTCAGATAAGAAACAGCACCACCGAAGCGACCACCAGCAGCGCCATAACCACGCCCAGAAAGCGCTCCGAACCTGAGCGTTTGAGCAGCTTTTCGAGCTGGTCGCCGAACCCCATCCAGAGCGCGGCCGAGAACGGGCCGATCGCCGCACAGGCAATACCAAGAATCGCTATCCCGGTGAGGCGCTCCGGTCCGGGCTCCACGACCATGGCAGCAAAGCTCACCGCCATCGCCCAACCCTTGGGGTTGATCCACTGAAAGGCGGCGGCCTCGAGAAAGGTCAGCGGCCGCTCCCCGCCTTCTTGCCCCGTGAGCTTGAAGCCGATCAACGTCCAGGCGAGCCACAGCAGATTGATCGCAGTAATAATCTTCAACACCGTTTCGAGCCATGGGAAGCGGGCAAAGATCTCCCCGAGCCCGAGCGCCACGAGAAATACCATCAGAGCGAAGCCCAACGCGACGCCCATTGCGTGCGGCACTGTTCGCGCGAATCCGAACTTCGCGCTCGATGCCATCAGCATCAGATTGTTGGGTCCCGGCGTGAAGAACCCCGGGATCGCAGCGGCGACGAAAGCGGCAAAGATGGTGGGAGTCATAGTGCGCGTCTCTATACGTCAGCACCGCTGTCCTAATACCGCAGGGCGATCAGTTCGGCAAGTCCGAACCATCGATCTTGCGCTTGAGAGCCACGATCCGCGCGTAGCTCTCCTCGATCCGTTGCCGGAACGCCGGGTCGGCTTCTGCTTCCGAAACGAGTATGGCTCGGATCTCGTCAGCGATCTCCGGCCGCGGCCGGGCCGTGTTGGAAAACAGCAGCACGTCGACCCCGGCTCGGACCGCGCGAACGATGCGCTCCCGCAGCGGAAAATGATCGCGTACCGCCGCCATCTCCATATCGTCAGTAATGACCACACCGGAGAATTTCAGCTCGCCGCGCAGCACCCCCTGGATCCATTCGGGCGACAGACTGGCTGGCAGTTTGACTTTCCCCGCGCCGGCATAATCGCGATGAAACAGATGCCCGACCATCACCATGTCGGCGACGCCCTCCCCGATCAGCGCGCGGTAAGGGTCGAGTTCGCTCGTCGCCCAGCTCTTTGAGATGTCGACGAAACCTTCATGGCTGTCGGCGGTGCTCGAACCGTGACCGGGGAAATGCTTGAGCGCGGTCAGTAGTCCAGCTGCATGGTGCGCGCGGATAAACGCCGCGTCATAGGCGGCAACCGTCTCGGCGTCCTTGCCGAAGGCGCGACCGAACTTGGCGATGATCTGGTTGTTTGGGTTGGTGTTGATGTCGGCAACCGGTCCGAAATTCACGGTGAAGCCGAGCTTGGCGATGCTGATCGCCATCTTGCTATAGAGTGCCTCGGCTTCTTCGGGCGAGTCCTGCGTCGCCACCGTTGCGGCATTCGGAACCTCGGCAAAGCCAACGGCCGCCGTAAGCCGCTCCACTGCGCCCCCTTCCTGATCGAGCGTGATAAAGGGCGGCAAGTCTGGCGACGCGGCGCGGAAGGCGGCGTTCATCGCCGCAACAGCACTGAGCGATTTGACATTGGGCTTGAGAAACATGACCCCGCCCAGTTCACCCGCCGCCAGCTGCGCTTCTATCGCCTTGACGGACTTGTCGCTGGTCTCGTCACCGGCAAAGCCGACGACAATCATCTGCCCCGCCATCTGGTCGAGCGATTGCGCCCTGGCAGGCGAAACAACCAAGGCGAGCGCCAGCAAAACGGCTGAAAAACGCAGCAATCGAAAATCCTTGAATGGAATCAACCGCAAGTTTCTCACCGCTTTGCGGCCGAAACTCAACCGTCAGGCCGATAGCCGTTCTTGCGCGGTCGCAAACAGCTCGGAGATCGCCTCCGGACCCGCCGGGCGTCCGAGATGATACCCCTGCCCGATCTTGCACCCCATCAGTCTTAGCATCCAAGCTTGATCGGCAGTCTCGACGCCTTCAACGACAATCGCTTTGTCGAGGCTGCCGGCCAGCGTCACGATCGTTTGGATGATGGCAAGGGCCTGCTGATCTTGCGGCAGTTTGCGCACAAAGCTTTGGTCGATCTTGATCTTGTCGATCGGCAGGCGGCCAAGATAGCCGAGTGAAGAATAGCCGGTACCGAAGTCGTCGAGGGCAATTTTGACCCCCATTTCGCGCAACCGCTCGAGCTGATTGGTCACCTTGGGTCCACCGCCGACAAAGAAGCCTTCGGTAATCTCGATTGTCAGTCGCGAAGCGGCAAGGCCCGACTTCTCCAGCGCCTTCTCGACTTGCGCGGGTACGTCGGAGAGCTCGAACTGGACTGGCGAGGCATTGACAGCAACCTCGATTTCGCCTGGCCAAGCGCTCGCCTGTCGGCAGGCCGCATCGAGGATCCACTGTCCTAGTTCGACGATCAGGCCGGTCTCTTCAGCGACTGGAATGAAACGCACCGGCGAAACCGCTCCGAGATCGCGGTCGTTCCACCGCGCCAGCGCCTCGACACCGACGACCCGGCCGCTCTCCATTTCGACTTGCGGCTGATAGACGAGATGGAAGTCCTGGTTCAGCAGAGCGCGGCGGACCGCCCCGTCCATTGTCCGCTTCTGCCGCAACGCCGCATCCATTTCCGGCGAGAACAACACCGCCGCACTGCCAGCAATCGCTTTGGCAGCCGACAGCGCCATATCGGCGTGGCTCAGCAGCACATCGGGGTCGGTGCCCGACAGATTTGAAGTCGTAGCGCCGGCGCTTGCCGCGATCACCGCCTGGTGCCCCTCAAGCTCGTAAGGGAATGACAGATATTGCGAAACGGTCTCGGCAAAGCCCATAAGCCGCTTGGGGTCGGTCTCGGGCACCAGGAGCAGAAATGTACCGCCGCCAAGCCGCGCAACGGCATCGGGTCCCATGCTTTGCAGCCGCCCGGCGACCTGCTTCAGCAACGCGTCACCGAGCGAATGGCCGAGCGTGTCGTTGATCAGCCGGAAACGCCGCAGATCCACCGCAACCAAGGCGACGCCGCGCGAGCCGGAATCGCGTTCCAGTGCCCCCTGCACATTTTCGACCAGCTCGTTGCGGTTGAGCGCACCGGTCAGCGGGTCATGCCCGCTGAGAAACTTTAGTCGCGCTTCGGCACGTCGCCGCTCGGTCACGTCCCTGAACGTGAGGCAGACCACGCTGCGCAGCCCCGCACCACGACCAATCTCAGATCGGGTGAGAACATGTTCGATCGTCCGCTCACCCACCGCGCCCTGAAGCACCGACTCCCCGGACTCGCTTGCCGCCTCGGACGTTTCTCCTAATCGCTTGACGACCGCAGCGGCGAGATTTGGTGGAAGAATTTCCGTTGCACTCTGGCCCACGAGCCCCTTGCCGAGCATTTCCTCGGCAAAGCCGCTCGCGGCGACGATCCTGCATTCCGAGTTGACGATGACGACCCCATCGAAATTGTCAGCGATCACGCGGTCGAGGATGCGCTGCGTCTCATCGCGCTCGCGACTGGCGCGGGCGTGAAGCCGGCCCCGGTTCCGCACCTCGGACAGAAGAGCCCGCAGGACAATCGCCGCGAGCATAAGATGCAACACGGCGGTGTCGATCAGTGCTGCATACTGAACTTGCAGGAGTAGCGCCGCCGCCTCGGCGGCCACACTCATCGCCAGGGTTGTTGCCACCACGCGGACAATGCCCAGTTGCCCGGCCCACACTAATGCGGCCAGACCGGCAAGGGCCGCCACCCACAACATCGGTTGCCAGGCCAGCGGCTCCAGAGCACGACCCTGCTTCAGCGTCTCCGCTGCCAGGATTTGTAAGAGCGCGCCTGGTACGATGCCGTGCCGCGGCACCACAAAGAAATCGCGCAACTCCAGCGCCGAGGCGCCGATGATGGCCTGCTTTCCCGCGATCCGGGTCGCATCGACCCGGCCTTCGATCAGGTCGATCGCCGAGATCCGGTCTATCGAGGCCGGATCGATCGAATAGTCGATAGCAAAGCCTGCGTCGACGGGTCCATGTGCGCCGGACATGACCGACGCGGCGGAAGCAACTTTTTCCGGGCCGACGACGAGGCCGTAGGGCGCAACACGGACGATGCCGCCTTCATCGAGAGCGACATTGACCGCCACCGGCTCGGCAAATTGCCGGAACGCGGACAGCGGCAAATTGTACGCGTCGCCCTTTTGTCGGAAGGCGGCAAGAAATGCATAGCCGCCCGCCGCCTCGAGGGCGCGCGCGAAGTCTGCATCGCCCGCGGGATCGGATGACGCGCTGAAATCGATATCGAACACTGTTTCGGCCGCACCCGCCGCCATCAGACGGTCGAGCATTTTTGCGTAGTGGCCGCGCGGCCAAGGCCACACGCCGACCGCTTTGAGACTGGCCGCGTCGATATCGACAAAGACGATGTTGCCGCTAGCAGCCCGAGTCTGCTCGGCGAAGCGCAAATCGCGTAGCGCATCGTCGATTGGCCGGAATAGTCCGAGGCCGGCCGCGACAAGCAGCGCCGTTCCGAATATCAGGCTGAGCCCGCGTTCCCCAAATCGCATCTTCGCGCCTGCCCGCGCCCCCCGCTACAATAGGATGCCGAGCACGCCGCCGATAAGGCCGCCCGACCCGCCGCCTCCACCGCCCGATCCGCTGTTGTTGCCGCCGCTGTTGCCACCGCCTTCATTGCCTCCGCCATGGCCGCTATTCCCGTTCCCATTGTTCCCGCTGCCGCTATTGCCGCTACCGTTACCGTGACCACCGGCATTGCCATTGCCGTGACCGTTGCCCAGCAGGCCATCAAGCAGCCCGTCGACGACTTCGACCGTATCGGACACGAGACCGTCATCGTGCTCCGGCTCCTCAACCTTCGGCAGCTTGCCCTGACCCGACACCGACAGCGACGTCGTCGAATTGCCCGCCCCCGCTACGGTCGCAGTCTGTCCGACGGTGACGACCACATGCCGATGCGTCTGCGCGTCCTCGACAGCCACGGCGCCGCGATTGACCTTCACCGACGACCTGGTCTTGCCTGATGTGACGACGAATTTGGTGCCCTTCACAACGGCCGCGAGGAACGGCGTCTCAACTGCGAAATGCTGCACATTCTGCACCTCGGCCTCGATCGTCACCGTGCCGAAATTTTGCCGGACAGTAGTGAAGCGTTCCCCCTCGCGATCAATGATGCGGATTTGCGTATTGGGACCGAGCTCGATCGTCTCTCCGTCGCGCTGGAAAGCCACGCGCCCATTCCCGCTCGTGCGGACAAAGCGATCATCGGAAACGACGGCGCTACGCACTAGCGGCTGCCACGCCCCGTCGACGAGCTGCAAGACCTCGCCCCGAAGGCGCGTGGCGACCCAGTCGTCGGCCAAGGCCGGAACGATCGAAAGGACCATGGCGCCGAGGATCCGCGCGGTGAAATGAACAAGTCGAAGCATTGGCGTGTGGCTTGGCCGCCTCCGGTTCGGGCCAAATTCGGTAATTCCCCGCATATGCAAGGAAAACCCGTAGGATTGCCTTAAGCCGCAGGCCTAATCGTGGGTAAGAGAATACGGTAAAAGGCGGCTGAAGAGACGCCGTTCAAGCGAGCAATCTGGCCTTTTCAGCAGGAGCCAGCAGCTCACGCATCTCGGCAGCTGTCTTTGGCCGGCCGAAATGATAGCCCTGCCCGACCTTGCAGTTCATCATCTTGAGCATCCACGCCTGGTCGGCCGTTTCGATCCCCTCGGCGATAACGACCTTCCGCAACGCCTCGCTGAGCATCATGACCGCGCGGATGATGACCCCCGCCTCCTGGTCTCCCGGCAGGCGTTTGACGAAGCTCTGGTCGATCTTAATTTTGTCCACCGGCAGCCGGCCGAGATAACTCAGTGAAGAATAGCCCGTGCCAAAATCGTCAAGCGCGATGCAGACGCCAAGATTGCGCAGTTGCTGGAGTTTTTCGATCATCGCCTTGCCGTTGGACATGAAGATGCCTTCGGTAATTTCGACGTCGAGGCGATAGGGCGGCAGGCCAGATCGCGCCAGCGCGGTACGGATTTCCTCGACGACGTCCACCAGCTCGAACTGGATTGGCGAGACGTTTACCGAGAGGCGGAGTTGTCCCGGCCACTTGGCGACCTCGCGGCAGGCTTCCTCGAGGATCCAGCGGCCAAGCTCGACGATGCGGCCCGTTTCTTCCGCCACCGGGATGAAGCGTTCGGGCGACACTGCGCCCAGTTGCGGATGCATCCAGCGCATCAGGGCTTCGACCCCGACAATGCTGCCGTCATCGAGCGACACTTGCGGTTGGAACATCAATGAAATCTCGCCCCGCTCCATCGCCTGCTGCATGGCGGTCTCGAGATCCTGCCTGGCGCGCAGCTTCTCATCCATCTCCGGCGAGAACGACGCCTGCCCATTGCCGGCTACTTTGCGCGCAACCGTCAGCGCCATGTCGGCGTGGCTCAGCAATTGATCGGCGTCGAAGCCGGAAATGCTGGAATGGCTGATACCAATGGCGGCGCCAACAATGGCGCGATGCGGGCCCAGTTGGTACGGCGCAACGAGCCGCTCCTGGATCAAATCGGCGAATTCCGCTGTCTCAGCCGTCGAAAAGCCCGGATGGGCGATCGCGAAGCCGTGCCCCGCAAGCCGGGCAACCCGTTCTGCCCCCGTTGCGTGCAGGCGGCTGACGACCTGCTTCAGCAGCGTGTCGCCCTGGGCGTGTCCGAGAGCATCGTTGACTGGTTTGAAGCGCGCCAGATCGATGGCGAGCACGCTGAGGCCTTCGAGGCGTCCCCGTTCGGATTCGAACCGCTCGTTGATTGCATTGCAGAGGCCGGTGCGCGACAGCGCTCCGGTCAGCGGGTCGTGCGTCGCGAGGAACGACAGACGCTCCTCAGCCCGCCGCCGTTCCGTTACGTCCCAGAAACTTAGGCTGGCGACGCGGGTCGCTTGCGGACCGAAACCGATGGTGCTGGACGTAGCCACATATTGCACCACGAGCCGGTCACTTTTTTCGTCGCCCTGCCGCAACACGGCGAGGGAGAGGGGCACTTGCGCGCCGGCCCGCCCGTCGAGTACCTGCCTCACGGCTGCGCTCATATCCTCGGGCAGCACGATCTCGGCGCTCAACCCTTCGATCGGCCCGCCTTGATCAAGCAGCTCGCGCGCGACCTTGCTGGCGGCAACGATGGTGCCCTGCGTGTCGATGACCAGCATGCCGGCAAAATTGTCGTGCACGACCTGGGCCAGCGCGGCCTCGGTCCAACCGGGTCCACGCAACACCCTTAAGCCAGAGGCAAACGCCGTGGTCAGCCGCTCGAGGCGCATTCTGGAAATGGCCCGCCCAAACCCAAATCAACTTCCCAGTATAGTCCTATGGGCGTGAACTGAATCCTTAACAGCGACGCGAGGAACACTACCGGTTCTGCCGATTCTCGATGAGATCAGCTACCACTCCTGGGTCCGCGAGGGTCGTCGTATCCCCCAGAGCGCCATAGTCGTTCTCGGCAATCTTGCGCAGGATGCGCCGCATGATCTTGCCCGATCGGGTCTTGGGCAGCCCCGGCGCGAACTGCAAAAGGTCGGGCGAAGCGATCGCTCCAATCTCCTTGCGGACCCAGTTTCGCAGCTCGATCTTCAGCGCGTCGCTGCCTTTTTCCCCAGCCATTAGAGTAACATAGCAGTAGATGCCCTGCCCCTTGATGTCGTGCGGATAGCCGACCACCGCGGCCTCGGCCACCTTCGGATGGGCCACCAATGCGCTCTCGACTTCCGCCGTTCCGATACGGTGGCCCGAGACGTTCAAGACGTCATCGACGCGTCCGGTAATCCAGTAGTAACCGTCTTCGTCTCGGCGGCAACCATCGCCGCTGAAGTAGTATCCCTTGTATTGCGTAAAGTATGTTTGGATAAATCGCTCGTGGTCACCGTAGACGGTGCGCATCTGCCCGGGCCAGCTATCCTTGATCGCAAGAACCCCCTCGGCCTTTACCTGCGTCTGTAGTTTGCCTTCGGGGGAGAGGACGACGGGTTGCACGCCAAAAAACGGCAGCGTCGCGGAGCCCGGTTTGGTAGCGATGGCGCCGGGCAGCGGCGTGATCATGAAGCCGCCGGTTTCGGTCTGCCACCATGTATCGACGATCTCGCAGCGACCCTTGCCGACATGCTTGTGATACCAAAGCCAGGCCTCCGGGTTGATGGGCTCGCCGACTGAGCCAAGCAGCCGAAGCGAAGGCATCGGGTGCTTGTCCGCAAAGTCCGGCCCTGCCCCCATCAGCGCCCGTATCGCCGTCGGCGCAGTGTAGAAAATGTTGACCTTGTGCTTCTCGACGACCTCCCAGAAACGGTCGGGTGCCGGATAGCTCGGGATCCCCTCGAACATCAGCGTCGTTGCGCCATTCGCCAACGGCCCATAGACGATGTAGCTGTGCCCCGTCACCCAGCCGACATCGGCGGTGCACCAATAGATGTCACCATCGCGGTAGTCGAAGGTCAGCTGATGGGTCATGGCCACCCAAACAAGATAGCCGCCTGTCGTGTGCAGCACCCCCTTGGGCTTTCCGGTTGAACCCGACGTGTAGAGGATGAACAGCGGGTCCTCCGCACTCATCGGCTCGGGTGGGCAATCGGCTGAAACGCCGGTCACTACCTCGTGGTACCACAAATCCCGGCCGGGCTTCATCTCAACCGAATTGCCGGTGTTGCGCACGACGATGACCGTTGCTACGCCCGGCGCTTTCGCGAGTGCCTCATCGACATTTTGCTTGAGCGGAATGGTCTTGCCACCGCGGCGGCCCTCATCGGCGGTGAGAACAATCGTCGAGCTGCAATCATTGACCCGGCCCGCGATCGAATCCGGAGAAAAGCCGCCGAAGATCACCGAATGCACCGCGCCGATCCGCGTGCAGGCTAGCATCGCGACCGCCGTATCGATGATCATGGGCATGTAGATTGTAACGCGATCGCCCTTTTTGACGCCTTGCGCTTTCAGCACATTGGCGA
>JBDSEK010000133.1:0-16249 GCA_039920085.1 Devosia sp.
GCCCCCTATAAACCGCGAGCCTTCCGGCCGCCCGCTTCGCGGTGGCCCGCTGCCCGGGTAGCTCAGTTGGTAGAGCAGCGGATTGAAAATCCGCGTGTCGCTGGTTCAATTCCGGCCCCGGGCACCACGCTCGATCATGCAGGTGTTAGAACGACGAGGCACCTTTGCGGTCGTAACGCACATGCTTTCGATCGAGGCAGGGGGCAAGTGACGACCTGATCACCAAGAGCCCCTTGGGCGATTAGCCGTATTTTCCGCTTTGCGCCAATGCAGACATCGCGAGGATGCTTTGCAGCACCGTCGACACCGCTTCGATTACACAGCCCTCAAGATTGGCTTCGAAGCGACCGGACGCGCGTTCAGGGAAACAAGGGTGCCCGGAGCGCTGTCGGTGACATCGATCCTGGCGTCCAGTTGTTTTGCCAGCGCCTCGATAATGCCCGTCCCCAGACCGGGCTTGTGGTTCTCGACATCCTTAGGCATGCCGACGCCGTTGTCGCTAACCGAGAGCGTCCATTCCCGATCCATAGCGTGATAGTTGACGACGATCCTGCCCTTCCGCTGACCTGGAAAGGCATGCTTGAGCGCGTTGATCATCAAGTCCGTTACGATCAATCCGAGGCTGACCGAAGTATCACCGTCGGCAACGCTGTCGTCCACGGCGACACGAATAGAGATCTGTTCGGAGTCGTGAATAATCGAATCACCGATGCTCCGGCACAAATCGGTGAAGTACGAACGAAGTGCGACCGATGGCTGTCCCGTCTCGCTCAGCTGTTTCTGCACGTTGGCGATGGATTGAAGCCGATTGTGTGCGCTGTAGAGATGAGAGCGAGACTCCTCGGATTGGACCTTGCGCGCGCTCTGAAGGAGAATGCTCGAAATGATCTGGAGGCTGTTGGCGACGCGATGCTGCAGCTCCTGAAGCAGAGTCGGTTTGTCGCGCAACAGGTTACTTTTTGAACAGTTCAGCGGCCCGCGCTTCCGTGACGTCGGCGATCGTCACCATCAACCGGACCTGCTCGCCGACTCCATACTCGAGTTTATGGACGGTGAGCACGACAGTACGCGTCTCGCGGTGTCGGCGAGTGAGGTCCATCTCGTAGGTCTGGATGTCTTCGAGGCCGGATACGGCTGCCTTTAGCACCGCGCCAAGTTGGGGACGCCCCCACTCACCAGAACCCAGTTCCGAGAGCAGGCGTCCCAGAGTGTGCAGAGGATTTGCTTCAAAGCCGGAGTAGAAGGATGCGCTCGCCGCCACAACATGCAGGTCGCCGTCGAGCAGTAGAAGCGGCGTTCGCGACGAGTCGACGAGAGCCAGCATGAGACTCGTCGCCGCATCGAGATCATTGGAAGCTAGCAGGTTCATGGTGTCGGCCTATCGATCAGACCGGAAGCGCGCGGCGCGCGCTATGTCCGGCAGACGGCTGAAGCTCGCGTGGAAGCAAAAACGCCAACACCGTCTGCGAGTCGCCTTATTCCGTATCACGCGCCAAAGCGGTTTAGTGAATATTCTATGAGTTTTGCGTATTTGTGAAATGTCGCTCCAATATGAATAGTCGTTCGGCCCCCCTGTTCCGCGCAAGTACGTGCGCGGATTGAAATGCTACGACTAAATACGTAGGGACAGGCTGAGATCGACATTTATTGCGCGACTATTGCAACAGGCATGTGCTGGTCGCGTTAACCTTTGCGTCACAATTGGCCGCACGATCCGCTGCGACCAGTCTGAGGATCCTTCAATGTCTGGTCACAAACACCCTATTTCGACGGTCCTCGTCGTGGAGGACGATGTGCTCATCAACATGGCGCCGGTCATGTCGATCCGAAATCGAGGCTACCTTGTTCTTTCGGCGGCAAACGCCGGCGAGGCCATGCTCGTTCTAGAAGTCCACTCTGAAATCGACGTGCTGTTCACTGACGTGAAGATGCCAGGATCGATCGACGGCCTGGGTCTCGCCCTCGCTGCTCGTAGTAGTCACCCCCATATCGAGATTGTCATCGCGTCCGGGACGTTTCGACCAACCGAGCAAGAGCTCCCGGCCCGGGCGGTATTTCTTCCCAAGCCATACAGCGCTGAGCAGATCGGCGACATTCTGCGCGATTTGATCGACGATGCGCCTCGTCTGGTGGCGTGACTAAGGTGGCGATCGCAAAAATCGACGATCTCAGGCAGCGAATTCGAGATGCCTTGCGCAGTGCGGACTTTCAAGCCACGGCGCTAAGCCTGCGCGGCCCCGGTCTTAAGATTGCCGTCGCGCGCCTCTTCAAGATCCGGAACATCGGCGTGACGTTGATTTCGGTGGAGCCCGCCGAAACAGCTGCACTGGCCGACTTTGCAGTGGTGTGGACGAGTCCCATCGCGAGTAAAAACGAGACGAACTGGTTCAGCTTCGAGGGAGTGAAACGCTGAGCCCATCAAGTTGAGATCCACCAATCCGCCCTCCGTGTCCTCCCTCGGACGGCGGGAACCTGTCCGGTCATTCGCGACCATCTCATGGGGATGACCGGGCATCTTTAGCGATCGCCCGCGGCTACGTGCCGGCGACTGCCAACGAACGAACGGAGACCGCTATGACCAATTCGAACGACGCGCATCCTCCAAAGCAACCCCTAAGCCACCGTAGTCCAGCTGGCACCGCCGTCGGTGGACCACGTTGGAAACGGCTGTTGGAACGCCAGCGTCTCAGCAACGAGGCCATGGCCGTGGCGAGACCATTCAACGCCATTGTCACCGCGCTGAAAGTCCAGATCGATGAGTTGCGCGCGACGCTCGAGCGTGATGACGACACAACGACGCCCACGGGCCTTTCCGACGCGGCCCATGTCCTCGATCGCTTCGTCTATGGCCAGCAACTCGCCTTCGCCGACGCAACCAGGATGCTCGCTTGCTCGATCGCTGAGAACGACCGCATCAGCGATACGCGAAATGCGCTGAACAGCGCCGCCGCAGCAATAGATGTGATCCGGACGACACTAGGCAAACAGCGCCACGTCTCCCCGGTCGGCAGGTAGCATGGACCGGTCCATCTCGTTGCGGAAGCCGGGTTACGGATGGTCTGGCCGAAACGATCGATGAACGATGTAGATGCCGGTAAGCCGTGTGTGTCGTCATAGTCTTAGCCCCGGGATACGGCTTTCGCTTTGCGAGCCTCCGGTCTGCCAACAGGCATTTTTCATGAGCCAATTGTCCCAGGAAGTGAACGTCGAAGCGAGCCTCATGTTGGCGCTGATAGAATGCTCTCAGTTGCCGCTGCTGTTGCTCGATGGTCACCTGCGGGTGATCGCGGCAAGCGAGTCTTTCTATCGAGCGTTTGAGATCGATTCGCGACACAGCGTGGGCCGGCCGTTCACTGCGTTAGGAGCAGGCGAGTGGGGTAGGCCGCAAATCACCTCTCTGCTCTCGGCGACGGCGTCTGGTCTCGTTGAGATACCCGCCTATGAGATGGACCTGAGGCGCCCCAGCCGCGAGTCGCGCAGTGTCATCATCAGCGCGAGAAAGCTGGATTACGTCGGCCAACAGGTTCGGATCGTCGTGACGGTCGCGGACGTGACTGACGCTAGAGCGGCCGAGCTGCTCAAGGACAACCTCCTGCGTGAGAAAGAGATTCTACTTCGAGAAGTGCAGCATCGCGTGGCGAACAGTCTCCAAATCATTTCCAGCATCCTGCTGCAGAGCGCCCGCAACATTCAATCCGAAGAGACCCGCTCGCATCTGTACAATGCCCACAATCGAGTGATGTCTGTCGCCGAGGTGCAAAAGCAGCTCGCCGTCACTTGCCTGGGGGCCGTAGACTTGCGGTCCTATTTCACAGAGCTGTGCCGAAGCATCGCCAACTCGCTGATTCATGATCCGGACCAGCTCCTGCTCACCGTCAGTGTCGACGACAGCGAGACCGATAGCGATACGTCGATAAGCTTGGGTCTCATCGTTACTGAGCTGGTCATTAATGCCATCAAGCACGCATTCCCCGGTCACCGTAATGGCACGATAGAGGTCGACTACCACTCCCTCGGCAGGGATTGGACCCTTTCAGTTAGGGATGACGGTATCGGGATGCCCACAGGCCCGAACAGTCCAAAGCCGGGCCTTGGAACGGGGATCGTCGAAGCACTAGCGAGGCAACTGGACGGGAAGCTGGATGTGACAAACGCTAAACCGGGTACGCTTGTATCCCTGACCGCGCTGCCGATCGCCGGCGCCAGCCGATTTGCCCCTTGAGGCCGCTTTGCGCCATCCTGCCCAATCAAGAGTAGCCGGTGCGTATCGTTTACCCGGAGGCTTCCGCAGGCCCCGCGTCTCAAAGCGGCAAGAATACTGAGACGGTATGCAGCGTCGTGCCAGCGACCTTGTTAACGTCCGGCTCGGAACCCGGAAGACTAAAAGGCACTCATGGATCTTTCCCCTGACGCGGTGGATCTCGATCAAGTTGCTTCCCGCTAGACGACAACCGGATTCAATTTGTCAGTTCTATGGGTTTCGATCTATTCTGTAGATTGGGGTTTGAGGCGGATCAAAGCTTTCGCACAGTGACGCGATAGACGGTCAGCACCAATTCTGTCCTGGGGGCACGACATGTTGGGACGACTTGCCGGCATTCGTCCGGGGATGGGCTTGCCGCGATCTGTGGCGGCACTTGTGATTGGCGTTGCTGGGCTGTGGTTGTCCACGCCGCAACAGAGCGTCGCAGCGTTGCCCCCCATCGTTGCAGGCAGCCTGATCGACACCGGCGAAGTCGATATGAACCTGCTCGGCGGTCGGTTGTTCGCCCCCGCAGACGTCCGCGCGGCGAATGTAGTGAGCCATCACGCAGCGAGGCGGGATACACCGCCGGCTGAGGCCTGCGATATTGACGCGCTGCGTTTGAAGCTCGCGCTTCTTGAAGCGTCGCTGGACGCAGCGAGGATTGATCTGCTTCTACAGGAGATCGAGGCATCGATAGTTGATGCGACCATCAGGGCGCTCGGCCGTACCCTCTTCGCGATAGACCTCCAGCTCGACGACGACAACAAGGAATTCCTGAGGCCGATCCGCGCGAACTACGCCGACCTGCTCGATCAGGCCAGGGCGAAGCGGCGAGAGGTGCAGCGCGCAATGGAAAAGCTGGAAGACAAGATCGATCAGATCAGCGCGGACATGGCGCCGATCGAGGTCCAGATCAGGCGCTGCCAGGCGCACTAGTCAAGGTCGCCAAGCGGATGGCGGCGCTGGCAGCTCTATTGAATCGCTGAACTACAAGCGGCCCGCAACCGTCGAGCGCAGCCCGGTAGCAGCTACCGCATCACATCCACGAACAGCCCTGCCACCACCAGCAGCATTGCCGTCGAAATCACGGCGGCGACGAACAGGCGCTTGGCGCGGCTGGCGTCCTGCGCGATCTCGTAGCGGATCAGGGCGCCGGGTTTCATCTGGGCGTGGGAAAGATCGATATGCACCATCAGAGCACACTCCTTGCTGCGCCGATTGTGCGCTTGAGGGCAGGGGCGGGCGATAGCGGCTTGGATTTGCCGTTAATTTAGTTCAAACAGCGCCGTTTTCCGGAATCGCCTCTATGCTTTCAACACGTCGCGGTTTTCTGCTTGCCGGCTCTGCCGCCCTCCTCAGCGCCTGCTCGCCGGGTGCGATCTCCTCCATCGCCCCGAGCACGGCCACCACGCCGCAAATGTTGACGCGGGATGGAGTCGTTGCGGCGATCAACGCGGCGCGCCAGGCCAATGGCGGCCATCCGCCGCTGCGCTACAATGTGCAGCTCGAACAGGCGGCGCGCTCGCAGGCGAAGCTGATGGCCAGCAAGGGTCAGCTCGAGCACAATCTAGGCGTCACCTTGCGCCAGCGGGTGACCGCGGCCGGTTACTTCACGGCGGTCGGCGAGAATATCGCGGGCGGCCAGCAAACATTGGAACAGGCAATCCTCGGTTGGCTCAATTCGCCAGGGCACCGCGCCACGCTGCTGAGCGACAAATTCGTTGAGTTCGGTCTTGCGGTAGAGAGCGTCCACAGCGGGGTCAAAAGCCGCTACGGCATCTACTGGTGTTTCATCGCCGGGGGACCGGTCGAGAACTGGATAGAGGAAACTTGAGCTAGCGGCTCAGCGTCCGCTGCACGGCGTCGCGCCAGCCGGCGAGTTTTTTCTTCCGCACGGCAGGCTCCATTGCCGGATTGAACTGCCGGTCGAGGGCCCAGCGCTTGGCGAAGCCCCGCATGTCCGGCCAGACGCCCGCTTTCCAGCCGGCAAGCCAGGCTGCGCCGAGGGCGGTGGTTTCAAGGATCGTCGGGCGGTCGACCGGCACATCGAGGATGTCGCTCAGAAACTGCATGGTCCAGTCCGAGGCGACCATGCCGCCATCGACGCGCAGCACCGTGTCGCGCGCTCCCGTCCAGTCCTTGCGCATGGCGCTCAGCAGATCCTGCGTCTGGTAGGCAACCGATTCGAGCGCCGCGCGGGTGAGGTCGGACGGGCCGGTATTGCGGGTAAGCCCATAGATGGCGCCACGGGCATCGGCATCCCACCAAGGGGCGCCTAGTCCCACGAAAGCCGGAACGAGATAAATCTCGGCATCGGGATCGGAAGCTTTTGCCATCGCCCCGCTTTGCGCGGTATCCTCGAACAGGCCAAGCTTGTCGCGAAGCCACTGCACCGACGCGCCTGCCATGAAGATGGCGCCCTCAAGGGCGTAAGTCGTCTTGCCGTTGAGCCGGTAGGCGACCGTCGTTAGCAGCCGGTTCTTCGAGCGCACGATCTCGGTGCCGGTATTGAGTAGCGCAAAGCAGCCGGTACCATAGGTGGATTTCATCATCCCCGGCTCGAAGCAGGCCTGCCCGATCGTTGCGGCCTGTTGATCGCCGGCGGCGCCCCGGATCGGGATTTCCGCCCCCAGCACGTCGCGGCTCGAGGTGCCAAAATCATCGGCATTGTCCTTGACCAGTGGCAACATCGCGCGCGGGATGCGGAACAGATCGAGCAACTCGTCGTCCCAGTCTCCGGTCTCGATATTGTAGAGCAGCGTTCTGGAGGCGTTGCTGGCGTCGGTCGCGTGGCTCGCCCCATTGGTCAGCCGCCAGATCAAATAGCTGTCTACTGTGCCGAACGCCAAGTCACCGCGTTCCGCCCGCTTGCGTGCGCCTTCGACGTGATCGAGTATCCAGCCGATCTTTGTGGCAGAGAAATAAGGGTCGAGCAGCAGGCCGGTTTTGCGCGCGACGAGCTTTTCGTGGCCCGCCGCCTTGACCTTGTCGCAGGCGCGCGCCGTGCGCCGGTCCTGCCAGACGATGGCATTGTGGATCGCCTTGCCGGTTGCACGATCCCACACGATCGTCGTCTCGCGCTGATTGGTGATGCCGATCGCGGCGATTTCACTCGCCGTGACTCCGGCCTTCTTCATCGCCGTCTTGCACGACCAGAGGCACGTCGCCCAGATTTCCTCGGGCACGTGCTCAACCCAGCCCGAGGCCGGGAAGTGCTGGGTAAATTCCATCCGCCCCATGCCGACGATCTGCTGCCGATCGTCAAAAACGATAGCGCGGCTCGACGTCGTGCCCTGATCGATCGCCAGCACATAGCCGCTCATTTGCGTCGCTCCTTGAGCCGGCGTTCCATATAGGCCTCGAGCCGGGCCTTGTCTCCCATGCCCAACCTGAGGCCCATCTTGGTCCGTCGCCACAGTACGTCGTCGGCGGTACGCGCCCATTCCTGCGCCACTAGATAGTCCACTTCACGCGCCGTCAGATCGGCGCCGAAAATCTCGCCCATCTCCTCGAGCCGCTGCGCATCGCCCAGCATGCTCGCGGCTCGCAAACCATATTGCCGCGTCAGGCGCCGCAGCAGCCGGTCGGCAAGCCGCGGGTAGAGAGCATTGAGCCGTTCGAGCTGGGCTTCGAATTCGGTCGCGCCGAACTCTCCACCGGGAAGTTTGGAGGCGGCGGTCCAGGATTTGCCGCGCGCCCCTAGCACGGCTTCGATCTGCTCGAGGACCTCCTCCGCCAGCCGGCGATGGGTGGTGAGCTTGCCGCCGAAAACATTGACTAGCGCACCGGTCGCCTTGTCGCCGTCAAGCTTGAGCACATAGTCGCGCGTCGCCTCCTGCGCGGCGCTGGCCTGATCGTCAAACAGCGGTCGAACCCCCGAATAGGTCCAGACGATTTCTTTCCACGTCACCGGCTTCTGGAAATACTCGGTCGCCGCCGCCAGCAAATAGCGCGTCTCGGCTTCCGAGATACGCACATCAGTCGGATCGCCCTTGAAGTCCTCGTCGGTGGTCCCGATTAGCGTAAAGTCACCCTCGTACGGGATGGCGAAGATCACGCGCTTGTCGGCATTCTGGAAGAAATAGGCGTGGTCGTGGTCGAAGAGCTTGCGCACCACGATGTGGCTGCCCTTGACCAGCCGGACATTGTGCGGCTCCGACTGGCCGAGCGTATCGCGCAGCACGGTGTCGACCCAGGGCCCGGCGGCATTGATCAGGACGCGCGCCCGCACCGTGCCGCGGACCTTGGTGTTGACGTCCCAGAGCTTGATCACCCAGATGCCATTGTCTCGCACCGCGGAGCTCACCTTGGTCCGCGTGTGAATGATCGCGCCCTTGTCGGCGGCATCGCGCGCCGTCAGCGTCACTAATCGCGCATCGTCGACCCAGCAATCTGAAAATTCGAACGCCCGCGCATAGCCCTGCTTCAGCGGCTGCCCGAACGGGCTGAGATTAAGGTCCAGGCTCTTGGTGGGCGGCAAGAGCTTGCGCGTCCCCAGATGGTCATAGGCAAATAGCCCAAGCCGCAGGAACCAGGCTGGCCGCAGCCCCTTGTGATGGGGCAGCACGAAGCGCAGCGGCCGGATCAGATGCGGCGCCATCGCCCAGAGCACCTCGCGCTCGCGCAACGCTTCGCGCACCAGGCGAAACTCATAATGTTCGAGATAGCGCAGGCCGCCATGGACGAGTTTGGTCGCGGCCGAGGACGTGCCGGAGGCGAGATCCCCCATCTCGGCCAGCATGACCGAAAAGCCCCGGCCCTGGGCGTCGCGGGCGATAGCGCAGCCATTGACGCCCCCGCCAATGACGAAGACATCGATGATGTTGTCGCGTGCCGCCATTTCAACCGTCGAACCCGGACGCTTCGTTATCGTTCCGGCCGCGGCCTGTCCACATGCGGGAAATCAACAAACCCGGCGGCGCGGCTTGACCGGGCCCAAAACCGGGTGTCACTACCGTCGCAGCGCCCCAAAAGCCCCGCCATGCTGCAGATCGTCAACGTTGTCATCCCGGTTTTCGCGATTATCGGGTTGGGCTATGCCGCGGTGCGGTTCCGTCTCTATCCGGCCGAGGGCGTGCGGGGGCTCGTTTCCTTCGTCAACAACTTTGCCACGCCGTGCCTGCTGTTTCAGGCCATGCTAACCGCCGATTTCGGTTCCACCTTCAATCCCGCGATTATCGTGCCGTTCTATGTCGGCTCGTTGACATCGCTTTTCGTGGGCGCGGCGGTGGCGCGGCGGTTCTTCGGCAACCGGCCGGGGGAAAGCATTTCGTCGGGCTTTGCGGCGATGTTCACCAACACTGTGCTGATCGGCATTCCGGTCCTGCAGCGCGCCTATGGCGACGCAGCCTTGCCTACGGTGTTTTCGATCATCGCCTTTCACGCGCCGGCGCTCATCACCATCGGCATGCTGGTGATGGAACTGAGCCGCCGCGACGGGGCGCCACTCCACCAGGCGCTGGCGGCCGCGCTGCTGCGCGTTGTGCAGAACCCGCTGCTGTGGGGCGTCGGCCTTGGCCTCCTCGCTAATCGACTGGGCGTCGTCCTGCCCGAGCCGGGGACCGCCTTTCTCGGCATGATGTCCGCCGCGGTGCTGCCGGCGGCCTTGTTCGGCCTTGGCGGCGCGCTCAATGAATACCGGCTGTCCGAGAACTGGGCCCAGGCGAGCGCCATGGCAGTGTTCAAGCTGCTGATCCATCCCATCATTGCCTATGTGCTGATGATCCATGTGCTGCATGTGCCCATGGAGATCGCGCGCTACGGCATCCTGCTCGCTGCCATGCCGAGCGGCATCAATGCCTATGTGTTTGCGACCTACTATGATCGCGCCGTCAATGTGGCCACCAACACGGTACTCATCACCACTTTGGCTTCGATCGTGACAATTACCGGGTGGCTCTATCTGTTGAGCCTCTGAGGCGCGACAACTACAGCGCCTCGACGGTCACAATCTCGTCTGGCATCGCGCTCCAGACCGGCACGGTCCGGATAGGCATCGTGCCCCGGGCATCGAGGCCTGAGGCGAGCCGGACATGGTTGTCGGCCGGGCAGACATCGAGCAGCGGATCAAAACCGATCCACCCCAGGCCATCGTCCCAGGCCTCGGCCCAGCTGTGAAATCCCGAGAGGTCGTCGTCCAGCAGATAGCCCGTCACATAGCGCGCTGGAACATCGAGCGCCCGCGCCGCGCCGACAAAGGCGTGCGCGCATTCGACGGCTGCCTTTACCGTACCCTGCGACTGGCTTTGGTCGGCCTGCAACTGCGTTTGGTGCGTCGCCGGGAGGCGGGCGTGAATGCGCCCCATCAATTCATGCAATCGTGCGATCCGGTCCTTGATTTCCCCGAGACCGGCGATCAGTTCACCTTCCACAGGGGATGCCGCGGTCGCTCGCCGATACATCGCCGGCATTGGATCGAGATCCAGCCGGCCAATGACGCCAGCCTTGTCAGTCGTCTCCGCTGTCGCTTCGACGACGACATTGATCCACTCGTCGGGCTTTTGCAGACTGACCAGATGCGCCTTATTGCCGAAGCCGTCGCGAAATTGCGCCGCCTGCGAGATACCCGGCATGTCGACGGACCAGCGCTCGACCCTTTGTTGCGGCGTCGCCAGCGGCGTCAGCAGCAGATGCGCCACCGCACGAGCGGGGGTGCCGAGAGAAAAGCGCAACTCATGCCGGATCGCGATCTGCATCAGTAAAAATTGTAGCTCTCGGTCAGGGCTTCGGTGACCTTGCTGTTCTTGGCGATGAACTCGGTCAGGAATTCATGCAGCCCATAGGCAAAGATGCGATCCATGTCGTTGCCCTCCAGCATCGCCGTCGTCTCGGCGGCAGCGTCATGGCCCTTGCTATGCGCGCCGTAAATCCCGCTCAGCATATCGAGTGTGCGGTCGATCCAGCCGACGCAGAAAATCAGCGACCGCGGCATCTCGGGGCGAAGGATCAGATAGTCGGCAATATTCCAGGCCTTGTAGCGGTCGTGATAGACATGCCGGTAGCTGCGATGCGCCGAGGCCGCGCGCAAAATCAGGGTCCATTGCTGGATATCGACGTCGCCGCCGATGAGGTCGGTGCGCGGCAGCAGCACGTAATACTTCATGTCGAGAATGCGCGCCGTATTGTCCGCCCGCTCGACGAAATTGCCGATCTGGCTGAAGGCATAGCCGTCGTCGCGGAGGAAAGTCGAGAGCAGCGCGCCGCGGTAGCGGTGCGACACTTGCTTGACCCATTGCAGCAATTCGATGAGCCGGCTGCCGCTGATCTCGCGCGGATCGACCGCGGCGAATTCGAGCCAGGCGGCGTTGAGGCTCTCCCACATATCGGTGGTGAGCGCCGTACGGACCGAGCGTGCATTGGTCCGCGCCGCGAGAAGGCAGGCGCGCACCGAGGACGGGTTGGTTTCGTCGAACAGCATATATTGGCTGACGCTCGCAACGTCCGCCACCTTGTGCTTTTTCGCGAATTCCTCCTCGACCTCTGCCGCCTGCATCATCGAGATCAGGTGCTCGCTGGCGCCACCTTCGCGACGCGAGGTGAGGCTCATGCGGTAGCCGACTTCGAGCAACCGCGCCATGTTCTCGGCGCGTTCGACATAGCGCGAGAGCCAGAACAGATTTTGTGCGGTGCGGCCGAGCATTATTCCTCCAGCACCCAGGTGTCCTTGGTGCCACCGCCCTGGCTGGAATTGACCACCAGCGAGCCCGACTTGAGCGCCACCCGCGTCAGCCCGCCCGGCGTGATGCGGACCTGGTCCCCTACCAGCACATAGGGGCGAAGATCGACATGACGAGGCGCGATACCCGATTCCACAAAGGTCGGGCAGGTCGAGAGCGCCAGCGTCGGCTGCACGATGTAATTGTCGGGTCGCTCAGTGATCTTCTGGCGGAAGATATCGTGCATTTCGCGCGTTGAGGTCGGCCCGACCATCATTCCGTAGCCACCCGAGCCGTGAACTTCCTTCACCACCAGATCGGCGATGTGCTCAAGCACATAGGCGCGCTCGCTGCTATTGCTGCAATTGTAGGTCGGCACATTCTTGAGCTGCGCCTTTTCGCCCAGATAGAACTCGATGATCTCGGGCACATAGGCGTAGACCGCCTTATCGTCGGCGATGCCGGTGCCGGGCGCGTTGACCAGCGTGACATTGCCGGCGCGATAGGCGTCGAACAGGCCCGGCACGCCCAGCATCGAATCCGGGCGGAAGGTGAGGGGGTCAAGATAGTCGTCGTCGATGCGCCGATAGATGACATCGACCCGATGCGGACCGGTGGTCGTACGCATATAGACCTTGCCGCTATCGACGAAGAGATCCTGCCCTTCGCACAGTTCGGCTCCCATCTGGTCGGCGAGGAACGAATGCTCGAAATAGGCCGAGTTGTGGATACCCGGCGTCAGCACGGCGAGCGTGGGCGAGGAGCCGATTCCGGCGGGCGCAACGCTCTCGAGCGTGCGGCGGAGGTTTTCCGGGTAGGTTTCGACCGGCGCCACTTTCATCCGCTGGAACAGATCGGGGGCGAGCTGCAGCATCGCCTCGCGGTCTTCCAGCATGTAACTGACGCCTGAGGGCGTACGCAGATTGTCTTCGAGCACATAGAAATCCTCGGCGCCGACCCGCACTATGTCGACGCCAATAATGTGGGCATAGATGCCGCGCGCCGGATCGAGCCCCATCATTTCGGGGCAGAACGCCGAATTGCCGAGGATCAGCTTTTCGGGCACGCGCCCGGCTTTGAGGATTTCCTGTCGGTGATAGATGTCGTGGAGAAAGGCATTGAGCGCACGCACGCGCTGTTCGATCCCCTTGCTCAATTTCCGCCATTCGAGCGCCGAGATGATGCGCGGAATGATGTCGAACGGGATGAGCTTTTCGGTGCCCTCATTGGACCCATAGACTGCAAAGGTGATGCCGAGCCGCCGAAAGATACCTTCGGCGTCGCTCGCCATGAAGCCCAGCGCTTCCGGCGGCTGCTGTTTCAGCCATTGATCGAGGATCAGATAAGGTTCGCGGACGGAGCCATCCGCATTGGTCATCTCATCGAAGGGGAGAGGTCCCGGCATTACTCCCAGCGCATATTGCGGCCAACCCACTGCCTTGCCATTGCTGCATATTTGCGTCGGGGCCACAAGTCGCTAAGAAGGCATGCAGCCGAGTGAGGAGCGAAATTGGTTGACGAAGAACTGGTGGTCATTCCCCTGCCCATCGACGCCGGCGGTGTGACTTATGCCGTCGCCCGGCTTGGCGTCGATGACGACGTGCCGTTTGCGGAAATCATTGCGGCCATTCCGGGGACCAGCGTTCAACCTGGCCGCCGGATCATGCTGTCTCGACATGGTCTCGCACGGATCCGGCCCGGTTCGCTCGGACGACCTGACCTCTATTTCTACGAGGGCATGATCATGCCCGCGCCCCCACCGCAGCGATCCAGCTGACCCAGGACTGCAACGAGAAGCACCATGACTACCATTGAGATTCTGCAAACCCAGAAGCTGCACGAGAGCTGCGAGATCGCGCTGGCGGCGGGCTACACCGTCCATCGGCTGTTCGAGGCCGCCGACAGGGACGCGTTGTTGGCCCGATTGGCGCCTTCGGTCCGCGCCATTGCGGGCGGCGGTGTCGACGGCCAGTTGATGGACCGGTTGCCCAAACTGGAGATCATCGCCAATTTCGGCGTCGGCTATGATTCGATCGACACCAAAGCCGCCAAGCAACGCAACATTCGCGTCACCAACACGCCCAATGTCCTCAACGACGCTGTTGCCGAACTTGCCATCGGCTTGATGATCGCGCTCGCGCGCCGCATCCCTCAAGCCGACCAGTTCGTCCGGCAGGGGAAATGGACCAAGGGGGGCTTACCGCTTCTTGGCGAGCTCGGCGGCAAGACTGTCGGCATGGTCGGCCTCGGACGGATCGGCAAGGAGATCGCGGCGCGCGCCCAGGCGATGAAGATGCGCGTCGTCTATCACGGCCGGCACCGGCAGCATGATGAGCCATTCATCTACTACGACGATCTCGCCGAGATGGCGCGCGATGCCGATTGGCTGGTGATCATCGCGCCCGGAGGCAAGGCGACCGAAAAGCTGGTGAGCCGCGACGTGCTGTCTGCCCTCGGCCCGGATGGCTATCTCGTCAACATGGCCCGCGGTTCGCTGGTCGATGAGGCCGCTTTGGTGGATTTGCTGAAATCGGGCGGTCTAGGTGGCGCGGCGCTCGACGTCTTTGAAAACGAGCCGCTTGTGCCCGAAGCGCTCTTTGCGCTCGACAATGTCGTGCTGTCTCCGCACCAAGGCAGCGCCACCCGGCAGACGCGCGACAAGATGGGCGCATTGGTCGTTGCCAATCTCGATGCGCATTTTGCCGGGGAACCTCTGCTAAGCGCAGTGGTCTGATCGCAGCCGCGTCCAAAATGGCGATTGCCGATACCCTCGATCCCGAGGGAACGGCTATGCGCCGGAAGCGTTTGATTTTCTCCGCTGACCGCCGCAAGAGAGTGGGCTTTTAGGAGTGATCGATGCGGCAATGGTGGCGCGGCGGAGTGATCTATCAGGTCTATCCGCGCTCGTTTCAGGATACCAATGGCGACGGTGTCGGCGATTTGCCCGGCATTATGCGTCGGCTCGATCACATCGCTTCGCTTGGCGTCGATGCGGTGTGGCTGTCGCCCATCACCCAGTCGCCGCAGGCCGACATGGGTTACGACGTATCCGACTACAAGGAAGTCGATCGCCTGTTCGGAACGCTCGAGGACTTCGATGATCTCGTCAAGCGTGCTCACGCGCTTGGTCTCAAAGTCATCATGGATCAGGTGCTGAGCCACACCTCCGATCAGCATCCCTGGTTTCGCGAGAGCCGCGTCAGCCGCACCAACGCCCGCGCCGACTGGTATGTCTGGGCCGACCCCAAGCGCGACGGCTCGCCGCCCAACAACTGGCCGTCCGTCTTTGGCGGCCGGGCCTGGGAGTGGAACCCCAAACGCGGCCAATACTATCTCCACAATTTCCTGGCCCAGCAGCCGGACCTGAATTTCCACAATCCCGCCGTGCAGGACGCGGTGCTCGATGTGCTGCGTTTTTGGCTCGAGCGCGGCGTCGATGGCTTCCGCCTCGACACGGTGAACTACTACTTCCATGACAAGCTACTGCGGAACAATCCGGCGGCCCGCCGCCCCAAGCACCTGCCTTATGCCGTCAACCCCTACGACATGCAGGAACACCGCTTCGGCAAGAGCCAATCCGAAAACGTCGCCTTCCTGAAGCGCGTTCGGAAGCTCATGGACGGGTTTCCAGGCACGGCGAGCGTCGGCGAAGTCGGCGACAGCCACAAGGGCCTGCAGCTCATGGCCGAGTACACCGGCGGCGGTGACAAGCTCCATATGGCCTACACCTTCGACATGCTCGGCGCCGAATTCAGCGCCGAGCACTTCCGCACCAAGATGCAGAAATTCTTTCATGCCAGTACCGATGGCTGGCCGTGCTGGAGCTTTTCCAATCACGATGTCGATCGCCATTTGAGCCGCTGGGCCCGGCATGGCGGCGACCAGAGAGCGCTGGCCCGCTTGGCCATCGCGCTCCTCACGTCCATTCGAGGCTCGATCTGCATCTATCAGGGGGAAGAACTGGGCTTGCCGCAGGCCGATATCCTCTTTGAGGAGCTGACCGATCCGCCCGGCATCCGTTTCTGGCCTGAATACAAGGGCCGTGATGGCGAACGCACGCCGATGCCCTGGGACGCGGGCGACGCACCCAATGGCTTCAGCGATGGCAAGCCATGGCTTCCGATCAAGCCAGCCCATTCCGATCTCGCCGTCGCTAGCCAACAGAACGACGCGGCCTCAACGCTCAACTTTTACCGCAAGGCCCTCGATTTTCGCCGCCAGCACGACGCCCTGATCGATGGCGACATGGAGTTCATCCCGGCAAGCGAACCCCTGCTCGCCTTCCGGCGCAGCAAGGATCAGGAGAGCCTGGTCTGCCTGTTCAATCTATCACCCGATCCTCTTAAAC
>JBDSEK010000134.1:0-6312 GCA_039920085.1 Devosia sp.
GTGCAGGCGATCTCGCTCGCCGATGGCAACGTAACCACTTTGCTGCGCGGCATGACCTCCTGCGATGGCATCCGTACCAGCCCGTGGGGCACTATCATCGCGACCGAAGAGGAAGACGATGGCGGCGTGTATGAAATCATCGACCCGCTGGCGATCAAGGATGTAAAAATCATCGACCGGGCCAGCGGCGAAGTCTCCGACCCGGCCCATGTGGTCAAGCGCAGCGCCGTTCCGGTGATGGCTTGGGAAGGGTTCGCCATCACGCCCGAGGGGGTCGTCTATGGTGGCGATGAACTGCGGCCGGGCACCGGCGAAGCCGATGCCGATGGCGGCGCCATCTTCAAGTTCATTCCGGCGACGCTCCATGGCGGGGCCATGATCAGCTCGCTCGATCAGTCGCCCCTGGTGGCCGGCAAGTCCTACGCCATGCAGGTGCAATGCCAGGGCGGCAAAATCCAGTTCGGCCAGGGTTGCGAAATCGGCAAAGCGGCCTGGATCGAGATCGATCCGGCCCATGCCCGCGCCGACGCTCTCGCAAAGGGCGCAACCGGCTATTACCGGCCCGAAGATCTCCATGCCGACCCGGTCTATCAGGGCCCGGGCATCCGCTTCTGCGGTGCCAACACCGGCAATGAAGAAGCTCACAACTATGCCGAGGTGATCTGCACTGTCGATTTGGCGCCGGCCGAGGCGCCGCAGGCTGACGCCGATGGTAAGCTCGTGTTTACCACCGAAATCAACCGATTCGTCGAAGGGGATCTGAGCTTCAACTCCTTCGACAATCTCGATTTCCAGCCCGGCACCGGCATCCTCTACGTCCTCGAGGACCATCCCAATGGCGAAATCTATGCTTGTCTTCCAGACGGCGCGGACCGCGACATCAAGACCGATGGCTGCATCCGCGTCTTCAACCTCAAGGATACTTCGGCCGAGCCGACCGGCTTCATCTTCGCCGATGACGGCATGACCGCCTATGTCTCGATCCAGCATTCCGACGACACCAATGTCGGCAAGGTGGACGATTACGGCACCGACGATCTGATCAAGATCACCGGCTTCAAAGCGCCGGCGATGTAGAGTTTACCGGTGCGAACGGCAAAGGCGGAGCTTCGGCTCCGCCTTTTGTTTTTTGCGTGCCCGGCCTAGGGTTCGCAGTCATGAACATTCTCGACAAGCTAGCCTCGGCGCTCGAGCGCAATGACGAGCGGCCCAATGTTGAATTGGCCGAGGCGCTCGTCGCCAAGCCCGACAAGACGGCGATCGCCGACCTGGCGGCAACGCTGAGCGGCGGCACTGTGGCGCAGCAGAATGACGCCATCAAGGTGCTCTACGAGATCGGCGAGAGAAAGCCGGCATTGGTGGCGCCGCACGCCGCGGCGTTCCTCGCGCTGCTCAAATCCAGGAACAACCGCAATGTCTGGGGCGCCATGAGCGCCGTCGACACGATTGCCACGCTTGAAGCCAAAGTGGTGAGCGCGGCGCTGAAGGACGTCCTCGCAGCCGCCGACAAGGGCTCGGTGATCGCCAAGGACAAGGCCATGTCGATCCTTGGCAAACTGGCGCTGGCTGGCGAAAAGCGCGCGCTGCCGGCATTGCTGGAACGGCTGGAGAACGCCGCGCCGAACCAGTTCCCGATGTATTCAGAGCTGGCCTTGCCCGCCATCGGCAAGGCCGATACGGCCCTTTTTCGGGCCGTCCTCGAGACCCGCCTCAAGACCATCGAAGCTCCGGCCAAGCGCGCCCGGGTCGAAAAGGTCCTCCGCAAGCTAAATAAAGCGTAACAAGGCCGCCGCTTTCTCGCCGCCTTCGCCCTATTATCGTCCCCTGAACCCAGGGGATTTAGGTCGATGCTCCGCAAGAACAACGCCGCGCGCCTGCAGGAAACTGTGACGGGCGTCGAAACCATGACCCGCTTTGCGCTCGCCGTGCTGGCGCTGGCCTCGGGCGTCTACACCTATCTGGGGGTGCGGGGCCTGCTCGATGGCTCGGCGACCTTCGTCTTCTTTGCAGCGATCACCTATTCGGTCGCGGTCTCGGTCGCGATCTACGCCTTCTGGACCTTCATGCTGCGCTTCGTGCCGCTGGTTACCAACGGCATCCAGCGCACCGGCCTGTTCCTCACCATGGGCGTCGGTTGCCTGATGATCATCGCCATGTCGGCCTGGCTCAATGCCGCGGCGCTGGCAGGCTCGGCAGCGCTCGAGCAGCATCTTGCGGTGACCCTCCAATCTTATGTCGCCGATCTCGACGACGCACATGGGAATGCTTTGGCCGCCCAATCGCTGCTGCCCGACGTGCAGCGCGCCAGCGAGCGCTTCGCCCGCCTTGCCGATGACGAGCGCAGCTCCGGTGCACTCACCGGCACCACCGGCTCGGGTTCGGTGGTGCAATTGCTGACCCAGATGTCGGCACAGATGAACGAGCTCGCCGAGACCATCACCAATTCGCGCGGCGAGGTGCAGACGCTGTTCGACCAGGGCTCGGAGCATCTCTCTAAGATGCGCGAGCTGGTCTCTGGCGCCGGTGAGATCGGCCCACGCGCCGATGAATTCGCCGCCGAAGTGGTGCAGCTCAACGGCATCATCGCTTCGCTGCAGGAAACCAGCATCGCTCCGTCGGTGAAGCGCGCCGCGGCCGACCTTTCGCTCGGCTTTATTGCGCCCGTCGCCGATGGCGGCACCACTGATCTCGTGACCCGCCAGGATACGGTGATGGATACGGTACGCGAGTCTGTCACCGCGCAATCGGCGGCGCTGTCGACCGCCGCCGACGAGATCTTAAACCAGACCAGGATCGAGCCGACCCGCTTCATCCCGCTGTCATCGGCCGAAGCGGTGCTGCGTTATTGGAGCGATTTCATCCCCAGTTGGGCGGGCGCGATTTCGATCGATCTGCTGCCTGTGGTCCTGGTGCTCGTTTTGATGATCGTCCACGACGCCATGCGGCGCGAAAGCGGCACGCTCGAAGATGCCGAGACCATGACTGCCGCCGAAATGCTGCGCGCCATGGACCTCTATCGCCAGGTCTCGGGCAGATCGCTGGTCGAGACGCCGCTGCCCGTCGTGGTCGCCGTGGCAGAACCTCCGCCCGTCGCCGAACCTGCTCCGCCTGCCAAGGCCGAGCCCGAAAAGCCGGCCGCGACCGACGCGACAGTGACTCCCATTGAAATCAACCGCAAACGGCCATGACCATTGCCGGCGCGATTGCCGGGCGGCTGGCCCGCATCGACGACGGCAAGCTGGTGCGCGCCGTGTTTTTCGGCATGCTGATCGCCGCCGGCGCCATCCTCTATGTCGACTACCGCGAGCTGACGCTTGCGACCCCGGCCGGCGCGTTGCCGTCGGACCAGCCAATCCTGCCGGCCTTCGATCCGGACAGCCCCGGAACTGCGCCCGGCCCCGATGTCACCACCGATCCGGAACTCTTGCAGCAGCCGCTGGTGGTGCGCCTGACAGGTGGGGGCGTCTTGACGCTGACCGGCACGATCGACCCCGGCTCCGCCGCGCGCGTCGCCGAGGAAGTCGCGGCCCATGGCGAATACATCAAGACCGTGGCGCTCGATTCGCCCGGCGGCTCGGTTACCGACGCGCTGGAGATCGGCACGTTGCTGCGCGGCAAGGGTTACGCGACATCGGTTGCAGCGGGTGCCCTCTGCGCTTCATCCTGCCCGCTGATCTTCATGGGCGGCACGGAACGGGTGGCGAGCCCGCAAGCGGCCATCGGCGTCCACCAGATCTATGCCGCCACGGCGCCGGGATCGTTGGCCGAACGGCTGCAGGCGGCAGGGACCGCCATGGCGGACGCGCAAAAGCTCACTGCCGCCATCACCCGCTACGTCGCCGATATGGGGGTCGAGCAGGAGGTCTGGCTGCACGCACTGGAGACGCCGCCCGAGCGGCTCTATTATTTCAGTGCAGACGAACTTGTCGCACTCAAACTCGCCACAAAGCTCTCCACATAGACCTGCAGGTGGAACCGCTTGGAGCCAAGCGCGTTTCCGCAGTGTCGGAGGGGAGACTGACATGAATGACCATCCTATGTTGACGCGTCACAGCGACATCCAAAACTGGGTGAACGGACGGCACGGCATGCCGGCCATTGTCCGCAGCCCATCGAGCACCGGCCGCATGAAGGCAAGCCTGGCTCTGCGCTTCGACCGGCCACGCCGCCCGAGCGGCATGCCCTCGATCGATCAGGGTATGAGCCCGGTGAGTTGGAGCGCCTGGTTTTCCGAGTTCGACCGCCAGCAATTGGCGCTCAAAGTCGTTTCGGAAAATGAGTTCGAATTGATCGCGCGCAAAGACCTGAACTAAGCGCCGTTTTATCGCTATGCTGACGGCCCGGCCAAGCGCCGGGCCTTTCTGTTGGAGATTTGCATGTCCCGCATCCTGTCCCATCCCGAGGAAATCCGCCAATGGGCCGAAGCCCGCTCGGGCTTACCGGCATGGTCGGAGCTGCCCAGCGGCACCCGCACGCAGATCGTGCTGCGCATCGTCTTCGACCAGTTCCTGCTCAATTCGGGCGAGAGCCAGGATACCGACCGGCCGGGCGGCCTTGATCTGGTCAGCTGGGACGAGTGGATCGGCGAGCTCAAGAATCAGAAGCTCGCGCTGAAGGTTGGCGACCGGGTGCAGGGCCAGCTCGATAATGGCTACGAGTTCGTGCCCGCCTAAGCGCGGCTCTGCCCCGTCTAGCGCTTGGCGGGCGGGCCTTCTGCGTCTGCCTCGATCGCCTCCATGTCCTCATCGGAAAAGCCGAAATGGTGGCCGATTTCGTGGATGAGCACGTGGGTGACGATTTCGCCCAGCGTCTCGCCGTCGGCGCTTTCGGCCCAATAGTCGAGGATCGGGCGACGATAGAGCCAGATCTGGTTGGGCAGCTGGCCGGTCTGTGGCGTCGAGCCGCCCTGCGGCAGGCCGATCCCCCGGAACAGGCCGAGAATGTCGAACTCGGTCTCGAGCTCCATCTCTTTGATGGTCGGCTCGTCCGGAAATTCGGCCACGACGCAGGGCACGCCCGCAGCGAGACCCTTGAACGGCTCGGGCAGGGTTTCGAACGCTGCGCGGGCGATGATTTCAAAATCGTCGAGAGACGGCGCCGGCAGCGCCGCCCACGCTTCCGGGCTCAGCGCCACTCGCGGATGTCGACGAAATGGCCGGCGATCGCTGCCGCCGCAGCCATGGCCGGCGACACCAGATGGGTGCGGCCCTTGAACCCCTGCCGACCCTCGAAATTGCGATTGCTCGTCGAGGCACAGCGCTCCAGAGGGCGGAGCTTGTCGGCGTTCATGGCGAGGCACATCGAGCAGCCCGGCTCGCGCCAGTCGAAGCCCGCCTCCTTGAAGATTTTGTCGAGCCCTTCGGACTCGGCCTGTTCCTTAACGAGCCCCGAGCCGGGGACCACCATGGCGTTGACGCCCTCCTTGACCTTCTGGCCCCTGAGCACGGCGGCTGCGGCGCGCAGATCCTCGATCCGGCCATTGGTGCACGAGCCCAGAAATACCCGCTCGATGCTGATGTCGGTGATCTTGGTGCCCGGAGTCAGGCCCATATAATCGAGAGCCCGCCACTTGCTGGCGCGCTTGTTCTCATCAGCAATGTCGTCGGGATTGGGGACGACGCCAGTCACCGAGATCACGTCCTCGGGCGAGGAACCCCAGCTGACGATTGGCGGCAGGCTTGCCGCATCGAGCCGCACCTGCTTGTCGAAATGCGCATCGGCATCGGTGAACAACGTCTCCCAATATTTCAGCGCCATGTCGTAAGCGGCACCCTTGGGCGCGCGCGGCCGACCTTTGACATAATCGAAGGTCTTTTCGTCGGGCGCGATGATGCCGGCGCGGGCGCCGCCCTCGATCGACATGTTGCAGACCGTCATGCGGCCTTCCATCGACAGCGCGCGGATGGCTTCGCCGCCATATTCGAGCACATGGCCTGTGCCGCCCGCGGTGCCGATCGCGCCGATGATGGCAAGGATGATGTCCTTGGCGGTGACGCCGTCGGGAAGCTTCCCGTCGACGGTGACCCGCATGTTCTTTGCCTTCTGCTGGATCAGCGTCTGGGTGGCGAGCACGTGCTCGACCTCGGACGTGCCGATGCCGTGTGCCAGGGCGCCGAACGCGCCGTGAGTCGAGGTGTGGCTGTCACCACAAACGATCGTCATTCCCGGCAGGGTGAAGCCCTGCTCCGGACCGACGATGTGGACAATGCCCTGCCGACGATCGAGTTCGTTGAAATATTCAACTCCGAACTCAGCCGCGTTCTCGGCCATGGTACGGACCTGCAACGCCGATTCCGGATCGTCGATGCCATG
>JBDSEK010000135.1:0-3944 GCA_039920085.1 Devosia sp.
GTCATCGGGATGCGGTAAGCGCCCGAAATGCGGAGCGCCGGTTCGCTCATCGCCTTGGCAGTCTCGGCCAATTCCGGCACGGCTCGGAGCAGCAGCTTGAGATCGGTGTAGTGGTAGCTCTCGACCTTGCGGGTGGGCAGGCCGGTTGCCGCGAGACGCTCCGCCGCAGCAATCGCACCGCGCGCGTTGAGTTGGGCGACCAGTGCGGCTTCGGCAGGTCCGATCCTTACGGGCACATGCATCGTCACGCCGCGGCCTCGTCGAACCCAGCATAGCCCTTCGCTTCGAGCTCGAGGGCTAGTTCCTTGGGCCCGCTCTCGACGATCCGGCCGTCGGAAAACACGTGCACCACGTCGGGAACAATGTGATTGAGCAGCCGCTGATAATGGGTGATGACCAGCATGGCGCGCTGCGGATCGCGCAGCGCGTTGACACCCTCCGACACCACTTTCAGCGCATCGATGTCGAGGCCGGAATCAGTCTCGTCCAGCACGCACATCCGGGGCTTCAGCAGCGCCATCTGCAGGATCTCGGCGCGCTTCTTTTCGCCTCCCGAAAAGCCGACATTGAGCGCCCGTTTAAGCATCTCGGCGTCGATCTGAAGATCGCGGCCGGCATCCTTAACGGCGCGCATGAAATCGGGCGTGGAAAGCTCAGCCTCCCCTCGCGCCTTGAGCTGCGCATTCATGGCAGCCTTGAGAAAGGTCATCGTGGCAACGCCGGGAATTTCAATCGGATATTGAAAAGCGAGGAACAGCCCTTTGGTCGCCCGTTCGCTCGGGTCGAGTCCGAGGATGCTCACGCCATCGAGCAGCACGTCGCCGGTGGTGACCTCGTAGTCATCCTTGCCGGCCAGCACGTAGCTCAGCGTCGATTTGCCCGAACCGTTACGACCCATCACGGCATGCACTTCGCCGGCGGGCACCGTGAGGTTCACGCCTTTGAGGATTTCGCGGTCGTCGATGCGCGCGTGGAGATTGCGGATTTCGAGGATTGGTTTGGTCACTGTTGTCATCCGGTTTAGCCGACGCTCCCCTCAAGGCTCACCGCGATCAGCTTCTGCGCCTCGACGGCGAACTCCATGGGCAGATGCTGCAACACGTCGCGCACGAAGCCATTGACGATCAGGCCCACAGCGACCTCTTCGCTGAGGCCCCGCTGCTGGCAGTAGAACATCTGGTCATCGGAAATCTTCGAGGTGGTCGCCTCGTGCTCGAACACGGCCGATGCGTTGCGGCTCTCGATGTAGGGCACCGTGTGTGCACCGCATTTGTCGCCGATCAGCAGGCTGTCGCACTGGGTGAAGTTACGGGCCCCCTTTGCCTTGGCGTGGGCCGAAACCTGGCCACGATAGGTATTGTCGGAAAAGCCGGCAGCGATGCCTTTGGAGATGATGCGGCTCGTCGTGTTCTTGCCGAGGTGCAGCATCTTGGTGCCGCTGTCGACTTGCTGATAGCCGTTGGAAATGGCGATCGAGTAGAACTCGCCGCTCGAATTGTCGCCGCGCAGGATGCAGCTTGGATATTTCCACGTGATGGCTGAGCCGGTCTCGACCTGGGTCCAGCTGATCTTGGAATTGTCGCCGCGGCAATCGCCACGCTTGGTGACGAAATTGTAGATGCCGCCCTTGCCGTCCTTGTCGCCGGGGTACCAGTTCTGGACCGTCGAGTACTTGATCTCGGCGTCCTTGAGCGCGACGAGTTCGACCACTGCCGCATGCAACTGGTTTTCCTCCCGCATCGGGGCGGTGCAGCCCTCGAGATAGCTGACATAGGCGCCTTCATCGGCGATCAGCAGGGTGCGCTCGAACTGGCCGGTCTTGGCGGCGTTGATGCGGAAATAGGTGGAGAGTTCCATTGGGCAGCGGACGCCCTTGGGCACGTAGCAGAACGAGCCATCGGTGAAGACCGCGGAGTTTAGCGTCGCATAGTAATTGTCGCTGACCGGTACGACCGAGCCAAGATATTGCTTCACCAATTCGGGATGCTCGCGGATGGCTTCGCCGATCGAGCAGAAGATGATTCCGACTTTCGCCAGCTCTTCGCGGAAGGTGGTGGTGACCGACACCGAATCCATCACCGCGTCGACCGCGACCCTGGGTCGTTCGACGCCGGCCAGGATCTCGCGTTCCCTGAGCGGGACCCCCAGCTTCTCGTACATTTCGAGCAGCGCCGGATCGACCTCGTCGAGCGATTTGGGCGCCTTGGCCTTTTTGGGCGCCGAATAGAAGTACATGTCCTGGAAATCGAGCTTGGGGAAATGGACCCGCGCCCATTTCGGCTCGTCCATCGTCAGCCAGCGGCGATAGGCGTCGAGCCGCCATTCGAGCATCCAGTCGGGCTCGCTCTTTTTGGCGCTGATGAAGCGGATGGTGTCTTCGCTGAGCCCGATCGGAGCGCGCTCACTCTCGATGTCGGTCTCGAAGCCGTACTTGTATTTATCGACGTCGAGCGCCCGCACGCTATCGACCGTGGCGTGGTCGATCTCGTCCTTGAGCGTGGGAATCGAGTCCTTGTAATTTGTCTCTGCCATATTCGTCCTAAGCCGCCTTGCCGCGACGCTCGCGGTGCCGTCCGAGCACCTCACTAAACCCTTCGAGGAAGGCCTCGATATCCTCGCCGGTCGAATTCCAGCCAACACTGAGGCGCATGGCGCAGTCGGCGAGTTCTGGCGATACGCCCATGGCCTTGAGCACGTGGCTGGGGCCGACCTTGCCGGACGAACAGGCCGAGCCCGACGAGATCGAGATGCCCTTAAGGTCAAGCCCCATCATCGCCACGGCGTTCTTGAGGCCAGGCACCGCGAAATTGCTGACATTGCCCAGCCTGTCGGCCCTTTCGCCGAAGACGACGAGATCGGGGGCCAGATTGCGCATCCCTTCTTCGACGATGCGGATCAGTTCGCTGACATTGGCCGCATAAAACCTGGCGCCAAAGGCGTCCGCTGCCGCGCCAAAGCCGGCAATGAGCGCCGCCGCTTCGGTGCCCCCGCGCCGGCCGGTTTCCTGCCCGCCGCCGGGAATGAGGCGAACCTGATCGGCGTGACCTTTCATCAGCAACGCGCCGATGCCCTGTGGGCCGCCGATCTTGTGCGCGTTCACCGCCATCATATCGGGTGCGCGGATTGCAAATTCGAGGGACATCTTGCCGAAGGCCTGGACCGCATCGACGAAGAGGAAATGCGGCGAAGTCCCGACCAGTACTTCAATCCGGTCGATCGGCTGGATGACGCCGGTTTCGTTGTTCACAGTATGAACGCAGACCAGCAGCTTGGTCCCTGCAGCCTCGGCAACCGTCATTGCGGTGGCAATTTCGTCGATCCGGATGAGTCCATCAGCATCCAGTCCGACAATCGTCACCGGCAGACCGGTGGCTTCGGCTGCCTTTAGCACCGCGGTGTGCTCGCCGGCCGAGAGGACGATTCCATCGAAGCCGAGCGTTTTGGCCCCGCCGCCAATCGCTTGGGTGATCGCCTCGGTCGCCGAACCGGTGAATACGACTTGCTCGCGCTCGGCCCCGGCTCGCTTGGCGATTCTTGTGCGGGCGTCGTCGATCAGGGCGCGCAATGTCCGGCCATGGCCGTGAACGGATGAGGGATTGCCGGTCAATACGAGGGCGCGGAGCACGGCTTCCCGCGCCTCGGGCAGCAGCGGGGCGGAGGCATTGTGGTCGAGATAGATCGCGCTAGGGCTCATCCGAACACTCCGGTCCGCGCACAGCGCGTCCACCGGCCTCAAACTTCTTGAATTTTCGAGCGCACTTTCAGTAGAAGAGCGCTCGCCACGCTCGGCACAGGGGCTAGACACCCGTTTGCCGCCACAAAAAGCCAGTTTCGAATAATTCTAAACTGACTTTTCGCGCCTTGTTTTAGGGAGCGCCGGCGCATTCGTCAAGCCGGGCGCCACCGGCTCCCGGAGCGGTGCCGTCGGCCCGTTTCCGGCACAG
>JBDSEK010000136.1:0-11082 GCA_039920085.1 Devosia sp.
AGATGCAGCGCGGCGACCTTTTCGTCGAGCTTTTTGGGCAGGACATGCACCTTGTGCTCGAGTGTCTTGCCATTGGTCCACAATTCGATCTGCGCCAGGGTCTGATTGGAGAACGACGCCGACATCACAAAGCTCGGGTGACCCGTAGCGTTGCCGAGATTGACCAGACGCCCTTCACTCAGCAGCACGATGCGCTTGCCAGAACTCAGTTCTACAATGTCGACCTGCGGCTTGACGTTGGTCCATTTGAAATTGCGCAAGCCGGCGACATCGATCTCATTGTCGAAATGGCCGATATTGCAGACGATCGCCATGTCTTTCATCTGCCGCATGGCATCGACGGTGATGATGTCCTTGTTGCCGGTTGCCGACACAACGATGTCGGCGCGGTGCGCCGCGTCATCGAGCGTCACCACTTCGAAGCCATCCATCGCGGCCTGCAACGCGCAGATCGGGTCGACTTCGGTGACCAGCACCCGGGCTCCCGCGCCCTGCAGCGACGCCGCCGAACCCTTGCCCACATCGCCATAGCCGCAGACGATCGCGACCTTGCCAGCGAGCATCACATCGGTGCCGCGGCGGATCGCATCGACCAGCGATTCGCGCGTGCCGTATTTGTTGTCGAACTTGGACTTGGTGACGCTGTCATTGACATTGATGGCGGGGAACGGAAGCTCGCCCCTCTCCTGCAACTGGTAGAGCCGCATCACGCCCGTCGTCGTCTCTTCCGATACGCCCCGGATGGCGGCCCGAATCTTTGAATAAAAGCCGGGGCTCTTTGCCAGCCGCTTCTTGATCGTGGCAAAGAAGATTTCTTCTTCCTCATTGCCGGGTTTGCCGAGGATCGACGGATCGGTTTCCGCCTTGGCTCCGGTGAGCACCAGCATGGTGGCGTCACCGCCATCGTCGAGGATCATGTTGGGCGTGAGCCCGCCCGGCCAATCCATCATCCGGTCGGTGAAGTCCCAATATTCCTCCAGCGTTTCGCCCTTATGCGCAAACACCGAAACCCCCGTCTTGGCAATCGCCGCCGCCGCATGGTCCTGCGTCGAAAAAATGTTGCAGCTGACCCAGCGCACATCGGCTCCGAGCGCCGTCAGCGTTTCGATCAGCACCGCGGTCTGGATGGTCATGTGGAGCGAGCCAGCCACGCGTGCGCCCCTGAGTGGCTGCGCGGCGGCAAATTCCTCGCGGATCGCCATCAGCCCTGGCATTTCGATTTCAGCCATGCCGATCTCCTTGCGGCCGAAATCGGCAAGCGAGATGTCTTTGACGGCATAGTCTTGATTGGCCATTTGGCGGGCTCCGGAACTGGTCGGGCCGCGTTATAGCCGTGGTCGGAGCGTGCGGCAATGGGACATAAAGAAAGCTTTATATCCCATCAATCGCCCGGCGCCGCGCCTTCGCTGTCCTCGTCGAAGCCGTTCTCGACCAGCGTGTTGATGGCATCGAGCGCTTCACGCGCCTGTTTACCGGTAGCGTGAACTAGGATGGTCGATCCGGGTCCGGCTCCCAGCATCATCAGCCCCATGATGGAATTGCCCGCGACGGTCGTGCCATCGCGCGTCACCTTGATCTCAGCCTCGAAGCATTCGGCCATACGCACAAAGCGTGCCGAAGCACGAGCATGCAGGCCCTTGCGGTTGACGATGGTCATCTGCTGCGCCAGCGCGCGGCCGGCATTGACGGCGGTATCCATCGCCAAAGGATAGGCAGGAATCGACTAGCCGCCAAGCGACTCACTGGCGACATTGATGTATTTGCGCCCGGCCTCTGCGGCGATGGTGACGGCGGCCTTGATGTTCTGGTCGCCACGGACGCGGCAGAGCTTGACCAGCATCGGCAGATTGACCCCGGCAATCACCTCGGCCTCGACGCTCTTCATCACCGAAATGGCGAGGTTGGAGGGCGTTCCGCCGAACATGTCGGTGAGGATCACGACGCCGGTACCCGTATTGGCGGCGCCGACGGCTTTAATGATGTCCTCGCGCCGCACTTCCATGTCGTCCTCTGGGCCAATGCAGATGGTTTCCACCTGGTCCTGCGGGCCCACCACATGTTCGAGAGCGGATTTGAACTCGATGGCAAGCGCACCATGCGTCACCAGTACGATACCGATCATCAAGTCGTCCTTTGGGCGCCTGCCCAGCTGATGCGCCGACGGAGTCTTGCCCCTCGACTCCGCTGATTCAAGTGGTTTTTTGCCGCGCCTTGACCGACGACCCAAGCACCCGCAGCGCTTCGCGGATCAGCAGCAATTGATGGCGTGTATCGGTCTTGCCGGCGCGCGGCACCGGACAGCGAGGCAGGCTGACGCCATGAAATTCCGTAAGGAGAGCATCCTCCTCCACCATCCGTTCGACGTCATCGACAAGATCCACGATCAGGTGAACACGCGACCGCTTCGCCGATGCGCGTTTGACAATGCCGCGCCCGCGCAACTCGACCAGCCCCTCGATCGCCTCGGGCGCGTACATAGTGACGGTATCCTTTTCGACCTCGAGCTCGATCCGGTCATCGCCAACGATGCGCGCCGAACGGCCACGTAACTCCCATTCGTCGATCAGTTCGAGCGCGAGCATCGACTTGCCCGCACCGGAGGGGCCGCGCAACACCACACCAATCTTGTCGAGCACCAGCCCCGTGGCATGGATGTTTTGCCGGCTCATTTGCGTGTCCGTTCCGCCGGCGCGCGGCTCAGCGTAAAGGTGAAAATGGCGCCCGACCGGTCGGTGCGGTTCTCGCCCCGGATGGTGCCGCGATGAGCCTCGATGATCTGGCGGCAAATGGCGAGCCCAAGCCCCGAATGGTCGCCGAAATGCTCGGCGTCGGGCCGATCGGTGTAGAAGCGCTGGAAGATGCGGGAGATGTCGCCACGAATGCCGGGACCTTCATCGGCAACGCTCACCGTGATGGCACGCTCATTGGTCTCGATAGCGATGGTCACCGTGCCGCCCTCGGGAGAGAACGACACGGCATTGTCGATGAGGTTGCTCACCACTTGGGCCAGCCGGCTGTCGTGGCCCAGAACGACTGGAGCAAAGCGCCCATTGTGGGGCGCCAGAACGACACCGACCTTGCGTGCCGCCGCCAGATCGCTCTGGATCGAGACCATCGCTTCGCAGAGCTTGCCGATATCGACGCGATCGGCACTTTCCCGCGCCAGTTCAGCGTCGAGCCGGCTGGCGTTGGAAATGTCCGAGATCAACCGGTCGAGGCGGCGGACATCGTGCTGGATGATGGCGTTGAGCCGTTCCCGATCTTCCGCCCGCTTGGCGCGCGGCAGGGTCTCGACCGCCGAGCGCAGCGACGTCAGTGGGTTCTTGAGCTCATGGGCAACGTCGGCAGCGAAGCGCTCGATGGCTTCGATACGATTGTAAAGCGCCGAAGTCATCGAACGGAGCGCCCGACTCAAATGCCCGACCTCATCGGTTCGATAGGTGAAGTCTGGGATCTCTTCGCGGCTGGACATCGAGGCCTGGACCTTCTCGGCCGCCTCAGACAGCCGTCGCAAAGGCCCGGCGATGGTACTCGCCAGGAGCAGCGAGAGGAGGATCGTGACCGTCGCGGCAACGAGCGCGATGCGCAGCACGCCCCAGCGTTCGCCGGCGACGATCGAGTCGATCTCGCCCGGTTGCGTTGAGAGCAGCAATGCGCCCACGGTGGCACGCAGCCGCTGCACTGGTACGGCAACCGAGATGACAAGCTGATGGTTGGCGTCAACGCGAACGACATCGGCTGGCGCGCCGTTTAGCGCCGCGCTGACTTCGGGGTATTTCGTGCCTTCGTCGACGCCATACTCTTGGTAGGGCGGGAAATTATCGCCCGGGACCCAAGACATGATGGTGGTCCACCAATCCGACCGGTTCGCGGGCTTTTCGGTGCGGATGACTTCGCCCCGCTGGTAGATCGTGGCCGAGTCGAGGATCATGAACCCGCCCTGGTCATAGATGCGGGCGCGGGTGCGCGTCGGGGTCACCAGATTGCGGAGTAGCGGCGCGACGCGCTCGGGACTGATCGGAAACTCGAGATTGGTATCGAAATACTCGAGCCCTTCATCGACCCCGCCGGTGTTGAGCTGCAACAGCCGTTCGGGATCGATCTGGATGACGTCGCTGTCGACCGTCGCCGAGGCGGCTATCGCGGCCGAGATGATCTCGCCCTGGACGCGCAGCGACTGCACGCGCGCGTCGATCAGGCCGGCCCGCCACTGGTTGAGATAGAGGATGCCCGTAACCAGGACTGCCAGCGCCACCAGATTGAGGACAACGATGCGGCGTGTCAGCGACGAGAAGATGGTCAGCGCCAGGAGGCGCTGCACGGCGTTCCAGCCGCGGACCAGTTGCAGCCAGCCCAAGGCTGCAAATTCGGTCGCCGCATTGCTGCGGCGGCCGGTCTTAGCGCTCGGCTTGCGAAGGCCCGGCAGTTCCTGTCCGGTGACGGCCACGGCCCTTAGCCTTATTGTTCCTTGAAGCGGTAGCCGACGCCGTAAAGCGTTTCGATCATCTCAAAATCGTCGTCGGTCGCTTTGAACTTCTTGCGCAGCCGCTTGATGTGGCTGTCGATGGTGCGGTCATCGACATAGACCTGATCGTCATAGGCGGCGTCCATCAGCGCATTGCGGGATTTTACCACGCCGGGACGAAGCGCCAGCGCCTGCAGGATAAGGAACTCGGTGACGGTGAGCGTCACCCTTTGTCCCTTCCAGGTACAGGTGTGGCGCTCCTCATCCATCACCAGATTGCCGCGCTCGATCAGCGCTTTGGACGGCGTTTGCTCAGCGGCGCCGGGGGTGGTGCCGTCGCGGGGGGCTGAACGACGCAGGATCGATTTGACGCGTTCGACCAGGAGGCGCTGGCTGAACGGCTTCTTGATGAAGTCGTCGGCGCCCATTTTGAGGCCGAACAATTCGTCAATTTCCTCGTCTTTCGATGTCAGGAAAATGACCGGCAGGTCGGATTTCTGACGGAGCCGGCGGAGCAGCTCCATCCCGTCCATGCGCGGCATCTTGATGTCGAGAATGGCGAGATCGGGTTTGTCCGAGGTCAGGCCCTCGAGCCCCGATGCGCCATCGGTATAGGTGGACACGTTATAGCCTTCGGCCTCGAGCGTGAGCGAGACAGAAGTGAGGATGTTGCGGTCATCGTCCACCAGGGCGATCTTAGGCATCCGGGTCCCTTTCCTTGATCCAAAAGTGGCAGGGCGGCCAGGCGGCTGCCAATTGTGGCAAACTGAGATCGCCACAACTGCGCAAAAAGTAAGGCGCCCGACTGCTATACACTAGACGCCCCCAGGCCACCATTCCTTGGGCGGCATGGCCCAAATCTCAAACTTCCGTCGTACGACCGATTGCCAGCTGTCGCCGCCGGCACCGTCCCGGCTATGCGGTAGCACGATGGCGATGCGATTGTTCTAGAGGGCGAAATGGCTGGAAGTGAGAGCGTTTTGGGCCGCCTTGGCGGCGTAGCCCGGATCGGTCGCGGCGGTAATCGGGCGGAACTGGTGATGGCCGCGCTACGTGCCGACGAGGGAAAGCTGACGGAAACCGGCGCCTTCGTGGTGACCACGGGTCAGTTCACCGGCCGCTCGCCCAACGACAAGTTTATCGTCCGTGATGCCCTCACAACGCCGCACGTATGGTGGGAAAATGCCCGCGGCTTGAGCCCAGCGCAGTTCGATCTGCTGCTTGAGGATGCGCTGTCCTATGCCATCGGTCGCAAACTCTGGCGCGAAGATCTGGCCGCCGGCGCGGACCCGACGCGGCGGATCGGTGTGACCGTGGTCACCGAAACGGCCTGGCACGCCCTCTTCATTCGCAATCTGCTGATCCGCGAGCCGGCGCCCGGCGCATCATCGCAAGCGCTGATTCTGCATCTGCCCGGCTTCACCGCCGAGCCGGCCCGTCATGGGACTCGCACCCAGACCGTCATCGCGCTCGATATGACGCGCAACATCGTGATCATTGGCGGCACGGCCTATGCAGGTGAGATCAAGAAATCGGTGTTCAGCCTGTTCAATTTCCTCGCTCCGCTGCAGGGCGTCTTGCCGATGCATTGCTCGGCCAATGTCGGCGCGAACGGCGACACGGCTCTGTTCTTTGGCCTCAGCGGCACCGGCAAGACTACGCTTTCGGCAGACCCGGCACGCCCCTTGATTGGCGATGACGAGCATGGCTGGAGCGATGAAGGTATCTTCAATCTCGAGGGTGGGTGTTACGCCAAGACGGCGAAGCTCAGCCTCGAAGCCGAACCTGCGATTTATGCTGCCGCCCAATGCTTCGGCACGGTCCTTGAAAACGTCATCGTCGACCCGCAGACGGCAGTGCCCGATTTCGACGACATCAGGCTGACCGAAAACACCCGCGCCGCCTATCCGCTCGATGCCCTGCGATCAGTCGCGCCGGGCAGCACGGGCGGGCACCCCAGAACGGTGATCTTTTTGACCGCGGATGCCTTTGGCGTGCTGCCTCCGCTTGCCCGACTGACGCCGGACCAGGCCGCCTATCACTTCCTTTCGGGCTACACCGCCAAGATCGCCGGGACCGAGCGCGGCATCACCGAGCCGACCGTAACATTTTCTGCCTGCTTCGGTGCTCCCTTCATGCCGCATCACCCGAGCGTTTATGCAGCTTTGCTCGAGCGGCGGCTCATTGCCAGCGGCGCACAGGTCTGGCTGGTCAACACGGGCTGGGTCGGCGGTGCGGCGGGTACCGGCAAGCGGATCGACATCGCCTCAACACGGCGGCTGGTCGGCGCGGCTCTGTCGGGGGAGCTCGATACCGCCCCGATGCGTGTCGACGCCAATTTCGGTTTCGAGGTGCCGCTTGCGGTCAAGGACCTGCCCAAGCGCCTGCTCGATCCGCGCGCCAGCTGGCTCGATGCCGCGGCCTATGACGCGACGGCGCGCCAGCTGGTGTCGCTGTTCAAGGCCAATATGCAGGGATTGAGGCCGACCGCCCTCGCGGCCGAATAGCCTCGGCCGATCAATTCGCCGCGTAGAAAATGTGGCTGCCGATCGTGGTCAGCCTGCGGAACTTGGTCGACCAGCTCGGGGCAACGGCGGTGGTGTGGTAGAATAGCGCCGAGTCCGGGATCACGCCCGGGTGCTGGCCCTTGCGGAAATCATCATAGGCCGCCGAAGCGAGCCGCGCCGAGCGGTTCCAGGCGCGTTTGTCCCTTCCTATATCCGACCGGCCGTCGCAGGCAAAAGTGAACTGGCACTTGTGGAACCCGTTCTCGGCGTTCTGGAACACCACTCCACAGATGGTCGAAGGGTATTTCTTCGAGAAAGCGCGGTTGATAATCACATTGGCCACCGCCCACTGGCCGGATTCACTCTCGCCACGCGCCTCGTGATAGATCGCCTGGGTCAGGCAAAGGCGCTCGGAATTGGCGATCTTCAATTTCTTGACCGTCGGCACGAAGCTTTTGGTTGCATAGGTCTGCAACAGATCATTGTTGAGCGCTGGCAGGCTGGCGATGCCGTCGATGGCATTGAGTGCCGAATTGTTATTGGTGCGCGCAATGTAGCCGAGCAGAACTTCCTCGGTGAGTTCGGTCGGCTGTACGCTGAAACTGTCGAAGGTCTTGAGCGCATTACGCCGCGCCACATAGGCCGCCAGCAGATCATTGGTAAGTCGCGGCGCCGCAAAGCTCGGGCGAAGCCGCTGCGCCTCAAGCTCGGGCGACATCATCGCCGGGGCCGCGTAGGCCACCTGCGCGTCGCCGGCATTGGCCGAAGGGAAAACGCCAAAAGCCATGAGCAAACCAGTGCTCACGGCCAATACGATACCCCTCAGTGCACGCTGAGCTTTGGCTCGCGCCCTCAATCCCCCGTCCTTCCCCCGACCCACACGACGCGAGGCGGCTTCAGTCCGTAGTCCCGCAACTACCCTAGACGAGCTTATCCGGCGTTGGAACCAGAATTTACGGTCGCTTAACCATGATCGTTAGGGTCCTAAGATCACGTTAACGGGCCGCATTCGGGTTGGGAACCCCAGCTTCTCTAAGGCCCTTGGCATGGGGAAAGCCTGCTGAACCCGAAGCGGCAAGGTTAATTCAAATACCGCCGAACAGACCGTCCGCATGGTCTCAGAAGCCCGAACCGTGCCACTTTGAGCGGTCAGATCCCGGCCTTTCGGGCTAAACAGCCGATGCCGCGACCGATTCGGTTTCCTTCTGGAGTTCCCCGTGCCCGAGATCGCCCAATCCGCACTGTTCGCCCATACGCCCGATGGTACCCGCCTGCCGGTCATTGATCTCACCAACCCCATCTTTGCGGTGCCCCAGAGCGACGCAGAACTGAATGCCCTTGCAGCCACCGCGCTGGCACAGGAAACGAGGCGCGGTCCGGTCCAGCGCTTTTTCATCCGAATGGCGCTGAAACTGGCCGCCCGCCGCTCGCGCCTGGTCGCGGCGCTACAGGCGGCTAATGACGGGTTTCTAAGCGGCATCGCGACCTATGTGATGAAGCTCGGACCGGACAATCTGTTGCCGCCGTTCGACACCCCGATCGACAAAGGGATGCTCCGCAGTCCAATTGTCGCGTCGCTGCGCATCCGCCTTCAGCAGGTGGCGACTCTCCTGGCGGAAGCGGTGGCGCCTAAGCTGGCGGCCGACCCGCAGAAGCCGCTCTGCCTCCTCGAAATTGCCGGCGGACCGTCATCCGATGCGCTGAATGCGTTGTTGCTGCTCGAGCAAAGAGGGCTGTTGGCCGGGCGGAAAGTGCGGATCGAGATTTACGACCTCGACTCCGAAGGCCCGGCCTTCGCCGCGTCCATGCTGGAGGCGCTTAAGGCCGCCCCGCTCGCTGGCCGCGACATACTATGCCACCATAGCACCGGCAATTGGTCCGACACCGCCGGACTGCGTGGACTCCTCAATTCCATCCCATCCGACGCCATTGTGGCCGCGACGTCCGAGGGCGGCCTCTTCGAATATGGCTCAGACGCCGACATTTCGGGCGTCTTGCGGGAGCTGGCGCCGCGCGTGGACATCGTCACCGGTTCCGTAACGCGGAACGACCAGCTAAACCGGCTACTGAGGCTCCACAGCCCGAGCACCGTACCCCGCGGGCTCGACCGCTTCGCGGCGCTGATCGGGCCGAGCGGGTACCGTATCGCCCGGTCGCGGCCGTGCCCGCTCTCCGATCAGGTGCTGCTGACCAGATCCTGAGCAAAGGCGGCGGCGCGCACCTCGTGGAGGCTCGCCATTACCCGGCAAAGGCTGCGCAATTCCGCTGTCGGCTGCACCAGATCGGGCACCATTACGGTCTGCATGCCGGCACCATGCGCCGAGCGCACGCCCGAATGCGAATCCTCGATGGCGAGACATTGGGCCGGCGAAAGCCCCAGATGCCGGGCCGCCGTAAGGTAGGGTTCTGGGTGGGGCTTGGCATGGGTGACATCGTCCCGGGTCACCACCGCCTGGAACATGTCGAGCAGACCCGCAGTGCCTAGATGCGTCACGGCGTGATGGGTTCGCGACGAGGTGGCGATCGCTATCGGAATGCGGCGAGCCTTGAGCTCAGCGAGGAGCTCAGGCACGCCGGGCTTGACGGGCACGGCCTGCTCCATCCGGCCGTGCATGATCCGGCGGCATTCGGCGTCAAACTGGGCATAGGGGAAGCTCACGCCATAGGCTTCGACCAGCAGCGCATTCGTGGCTTCATGGCTGGAGCCGACCATGCGCCCGTGGACGTCGTCACTCATCGTAAAGCCGAGGGTTTCGCTGACCTCCCAGACGATCTGTTTGAACACCAGTTCGGTGTCGAGCAGCGTGCCGTCCATATCGAAGACGACGCCGGCGAAGGGGGAAAGGGGAACCATTGCGGGCATATAGGGCGATTTGCCCGCGCTCGCTACTCCTCGGCGGCGCTGAGCGTGATCGGCAGGCCGAACTCGGTGGTCTTGCCGGTGACCCGGTCGGTCAAGCGGTAGCGGAGCTCGTACTCCCCCGGCGCAAAGCCGCTGAGATTTGCCTCAAAAGCGAGGAAGGTCTCGAGCCGCTTTTCCCGTGAAACAATATCGGTCGAGAGGAACTTGTCCTGCCGGGCGAGCGTGACCCCGTCGGCGCCCATCAGCATCAAGTCGGCGTCAAGCTCGACCGCTACCGTCCCGTCGCCCTTGTCGCGCCAGCCATAGCCGAGCACCTCGACATAGACATGGATCGGCTCGTCCTCGGTAAAGCTCGTGTGAGGCGCCGGGGTGAAACTGCCAAAGCCCGTGGCCGGCCCCTCGGTGAGGCTCGCGTTGCGGGCGGTGAGCGGCAGCTCCGACCAGAGCGAGAGCAGCGCTCCATGCACCGTTTCGTAGCTCGACAGGCTGGTTTCGGCGCGGGCGCCGGCGGGCACGAGCAGCAGGCCCGCGAAAAGCGCGGCGGCAAACAGCTTCATTGGTCTCACTCCCACGCCGCCAGCTGAGATTAGTGCCCGACAGTGACATCGGCAAGGCAGCCTTAACCGGTGCGGCGCATGATGCGACCCATGGCCTGGCTGCTCTTGCTCCTTATTCCGGTGTTTGGATTGCCCGTGCTGCGCCTGGTGCTGGTCCCGGCGCCACGCCGTGCTGGCTTGCCCTGGCCGTTGATTGCCATCGGCCTGCTTGTGCTGGGCGGCCTTTGGTTCGGGCTTGGCCAGCCGCGCGACAGGGCGCCAAGCTATGCCGAGGCCGACAGCGCCATGCGCGCGCTGATCGAATAGAGTATCTGGACCAGCCACCCGCGCTGCCCGACGGACTCGTCACAAAAACGTCGCTCTACTCTATACGCGCGATTCGCCGCACCTCTGACAGGGGAACCCCGCCTGGGCTGAAGCGTTTTGCTGTCACCACCAGGAAGAGGAGAAATCCGATGGATTGGAACCGTGTTGAAGGTAGCTGGAAACAGGTGCGCGGCAAGGTCAAGGAGCAATGGGGCAAGCTGACCGACGATGACCTCGATGTGATTGCCGGCAAGCGCGACCAGCTCGAAGGCAAGATCCAGGAACGCTACGGCAAGACCAAGGACGATGTCCGCAAGGATATCGATACCTGGTACGACCGGCAAACCTGGCACTGACGCCAGAAAATCGTGTGAAGCCCCGCGT
>JBDSEK010000137.1:0-4032 GCA_039920085.1 Devosia sp.
CGCCGCCGAACCAGAAGCCGAATTGCGCCAGCATCGAAATGGCGCCAGCGAGTGTAGCTGTGATCGTCATCACCAACGTATCGCGGCTTCGGATATGGCCGAGCTCGTGGCTGATCACGGCGGCCACCTCACGCGTCTCGAGCGAGCGCAACAGGCCGGTCGAAACCGCGACGGCGGCGTTCTGCGGATTGCGGCCTGTCGCGAACGCATTGGGCTGATCGGTCTCGATGACATAGACCTTGGGCATCGGCAGGCCGGCGCGCTGCGACAGGGTGCGGACCATGTCGTAGACCTGCGGCGCATTGGCTTCGCTCACCGGATGGGCGCCCTGCATGGCGAGCACCATGCGGTCGGAGTTCCAATAGGCAAAGAGATTGGTGACCAACGCCACGCCCAGTGCGATCATCATGCCGCTGGTGCCTCCGATCACGTAGCCAATCGCCATGAACAGGGCGGTCATTGCCGCGATCAGCACGCCGGTCTTGAAAAAATTGGCCATGAGAAAGGTCAGCCTCGACAACAAATCCTGTTGCCCAATAAAATGGGGGCAGTCCGGGTTCCCCACAAGACCGCTATGGCTGAAACCGAAAAAGCGCCGAAACCGCCCAATCCCGCCGCCGCGCGGGCTTTGGCCGAGGCTGAAAGCCGCCGCAAGGGGCGCGACGCCGATATGGCGGCACGGCCAAGCGAAAGAGGCGGTCGCGGTGGCCTCGATCCGGCGCGCTACGGCGATTGGGAGATCAAGGGCCTCACCAGCGACTTCTAGCCGAACAGGCCGATAACTACGCCCTGGACCAGCAGCACGCCCAGCATGTAGCCGGCATCGATGATGGTCAGGCTCCATTTGCTCTGCTGGTAGCGGTGATTGGTGATCATCGAGGTGAGCACAAAGCCAAGCCACAGCCAGAAGCCGAGCTGCACAGCGTTGCCTACATTCGTCGCGCCGAACACTTTGGCCGTCAGCAGCGCGAGGAAATAGGCCATCACCAATTGCATCAGCGCCGACCAGATGAAGGGCGTCGGTGAATTGCCCATCCCCGCATCTCCTGGTTGCATCGGCTGGCGGCCGAGCGCTGCAACCCATTGCTTGGCGAGCAGGGCATACCAGCCGAAGCCGAGCGCCATGCTGGCGAGTGTTGCGACGATGATGGCGAGCCAGTTGACCGGACCCAGAAGCATTTCGATTTCCCCCTGAAATGACGCTTGAGTTAATCTAGCTGTGCCGTTGAGTTGCGGCTAGGGCGCCGGCTTCAGTCCACCCAGCTTGCAGATATAGGCCCAGTCCTCGGCGGTCACCGGCTGCACCGACAGCCGCGACAGCTTCACCAGTGCCATGTCCTTCAGCTTAGGGTCGGCCTTGATGGTTTCGAGTGTCACGGGCTTGGGCAGCTCGGTTTGGGCAACAACGTCGACGCACTCCCACACCACTTTACCCTTGTCGTTCGGCTCGGCGGTCGAATCGGCGTGCGCGAGTTTCACCACCCGCATAATGCCGACGATCTCCTTGCCGATATTGGAATGATAAAAGAAGGCGAGATCGCCGATCTGCATCGCCTTCATATTGTTGCGCGCGGTGAAATTGCGCACGCCGTGCCATTCCTCGACCGGCTTGGCCTTCAGGTCCTTCCAGCCGAATACGTCGGGCTCAGATTTCATCAGCCAATAGGCCAAGGATACCTCCCTATTTCGCCGTGTTGTTGATGCTGAGGCGGAAGGGCGTGACCGTATAGGTCGCGAACAGGCCCTCGGTGACATAGGGGTCGCGCGCGCAGATCGCTTCGGCCTCCGCCAAATCGGCCGCTTCGATCACGATGAGGCTGCCACACATATCGCCCTTTGCGTCGAGGAAGGGGCCCGCGAGCAGCATCTTCGCGCCAAGGCTTTCGATATGTTTGAGGTGGTCCGGACGTACGGCCAGACGCTGGGCAAGGGCGTTGGGCTGATCGTGGGCGACGATGGCGAACTGCATGCTATTGCTCTCTCTTGAGTGGCCTTGTCATCAATCCGGCGACGATCGTTTCGATCGATGCGCTGCCGGTCAGCAACAGATTTACGGCGTCGATCAGCGGCGCGTCGACGTCTGCCTTTCGCGCCAGCAATTGCGCCACCGGCGCCGTGGTCACGCCTTCGGCGAGTAGCACCGGGTCGGGCTTCTGGCCTCGCCCATAGGCCATCCCGGCGCGATAATTGCGCGATTGCTGCGACGTGCAGGACAGCGTGAGATCGCCGAGCCCGGCAAGTCCGGTGAGTGTCGATGCCTGCCCGCCCAGCGCGGCGACGATCCGCGAAAGTTCGGCAAAGCCTCGCGCAATCAGCGATGAGCGCGCCGAGGCGCCGAGGCCCGCGCCTTCCACGGCGCCAGCCGCCAGAGCATAGACATTCTTGAGCGCACCGGCGAGCTCGACGCCGATCCGATCATCAGTTGCATAGGGCCGGAAGCTTGGGCCGGCCAGCGCTGCGGCAATCGCCTCGGTGAGCGTCGCATCATCTCCGGCCAGCGTGACGGCCGTTGGCCGGCCCGCCGCCACGTCGGCGGCAAAACTCGGACCGGAGAGCACGAAGGGAGTGGCGGTCGGTGCCGCTTCGGCGAGGATCTCGCTCTGGCGTTTCAAAGTCCCGTGCTCAAGCCCCTTGGCGGTCAGCACCACCGGACCCGACAGGGCGAAACCGGCAAGGGCTCGCCGGCTCATTTGCGCCGGCACGGCCAGTATTGTGAGATCGGCTCCCGCATGACGCGGCGCAGCGACGATCCCCTCGGAAAGGAGTTGCGGACCCAGATGGCGGGCATTGGTGTGTGCGCTATTGATCTCATCGATCACCGCCCTCTCGCGCCCGATCAAGATGACTCGCCGCCCCGCCATTGCTGCCGCCTGCGCCAGCGCCGTGCCCCAGGCGCCGGCACCAATCACCGCAATATGCTCAAATTCCATGGGCAAGCCTGATATCGTCAGCATCGAGAGGCCAGCGGGCCTTGGCGCTGATCGCCAGATCGTCACTGTCGCCCAGCGCAAGCCTCTCCGCGCCGGCCCAAGCCACCATTGCGCCATTGTCGGTACAGAGCGGGATCGGCGGCACGACGAGGCGGGCGCCGCGCTCGGCGGCAATGCTCTGCAGCCCGCCGCCGATCGCCTGGTTCGCTGCGACCCCGCCGGCCACCACCAGGGTCGGCGGAGCCTCGGGCAAAACATCGGCAAATTTCTGGAGCGCCATTCCTGCCCGCTGCGTCACGATCTCGACGATTGCCGCCTGAAAGCTCGCGCAGATATCGGCCACGTCCTGATCATCAAGGGGCGCGATCGCCTCCGCGGCAAGCCGCACGGCGGTCTTCAAACCGGAAAAGGAAAAATCGAGGCGCTCTTCGCGCAGCAATGGCCGCGGGAATTTGAACCGCGCCGGATTGCCCCGGAGCGCTATGCGCTCGACCTGCGGTCCACCCGGCGCGCCCAGATCGAGGAGCTTGGCCACCTTGTCGAAAGCCTCGCCCAGGGCGTCATCGATGGTTGTGCCCCAGCGCGCATACTGGCCGACACCGCGCACCAGCACGAACTGGCTATGGCCGCCGGAGACGAGCAGCAGCAAATAAGGAAAAGCCAGACCATCGGTCAGCCGAGCGGTGAGCGCGTGCGCCTCGAGATGGTTGATTGCCAGCAGTGGTTTGCCCAGCGCTGCGGCTAGGGCCTTGGCCGTGGTGAGACCCACCAACACGCCGCCGATCAGGCCCGGCCCGGCGGTCGCTGCGATGCCGTCGAGCTCGTCCAGTTTCACTCCCGCCTCCGCTACGGCGCGACTTATGATGCCGTCCAGGTGGCTGACATGGGCCCGTGCCGCCAGTTCCGGCACCACACCACCATAGGCCGCATGCTCCTGAACCTGGCTCCGCACGATATTGGAGAGGATGGTGCCGCGCCCCGCCGCGTCGCGCTCGACAATGGCGGCAGCGGTTTCGTCGCAGCTGGTTTCGATGCCCAATAGGCGCATGCGCTTGCCCGGCTCTCCGGCGTGGTCTAAGCCGCGCTCTGGCCTATAGAGGTG
>JBDSEK010000138.1:0-7157 GCA_039920085.1 Devosia sp.
GGAAGGGATCCTCCCACACCGCAAAATGCCGCCCGTCTTCGAGCTCGCCCTGTTGGGTGAGGTTGCCATTGGCGAGCAGCACCGGCGCCAGCGCCTTGTCGGCGGTCATCGTCACCTTGAACGGCGCGAGGATGTCGGGCCGGTCGAGATAATAGGTGATGCGACGGAAGCCTTCCGGCTCGCACTGCGTACACCAGGTACCACTCGAGCGGTAGAACCCCATGAGCTTCAAATTCTTTTCGGGCTCGAGCATCACTTCAGTATCGAGCACGAAGCTGCGATTGGGCGGCTCGAGGATGGTGAGCGATTGCGGCGTCGCCTGGTAAGCGGTGAGTTCCAGCGGAAACCCATCGATGGCCACCGCGCCCAGTTTCAGCTCGTCGCCATCGAGGATCAGCGGCGTGCCGGGCGCCGTCGTCGGCCGCGGCGAAATGCTGAGCAGGGCGCGGACGCGACATGCGTCGGGCTTGATCGAGACATCGAGCTCGACCTTGTCGATCGTGTAGAGGCTGGGCGCATAGTCCTTGAGATGCACAGAGTGCCCGGTTTCGTCTCGCATGCGCCGCTCCATCAAAATGCTTTTGTGTGGCATGCCTGTCACAGACAGAATGCCGAATCTTCTAATATTCTGGCCGGCTGGTTCGACCGGCCCTTCACACTAGCGCCAAATCCGGCAGCAATGGGAAGGGCAGGGGGCGCCAGCGCGCAACAGGCCCGCCGACGACTACGGCGTCAAGCTCTGCGCTTCCTTCAAATGACTGGGTGCCCTGATGTTCGGCTGGTTTGAACGCCGCCTCGATGCCTATCCGACCTCCGATCCTGAGCAGCCGCCCAAGGGTCTGGTGGCCTTTTGCCTGCACTATTCCAAGGGCGCCAAGCGCTGGCTGGTGTTGATGGCCGTGCTGTCGGCGGCGGTTGCGGCGGGCGAGATCGTGCTGTTTGGCTTTCTCGGCAATATCGTCGACTGGCTGAGCTCCACCGATGCCTCGCGGTTTTTTGTGACCGAAGGCCCAAAGCTCATCGGCATGGCAATCTTCCTCCTGGTGCTGTTCGGCCTGGTGATCCTCAATAGCCTGATCATCCACCAGACGCTGCTCGGCAATTATCCGCAGCGCATCCGCTGGATGAGCCATCGCTATCTGCTCCGGCAGTCGATGAGCTATTTCCAGGACGAGTTCGCCGGTCGCATCGCCGCCAAGCTGATGCAGACCTCGCTCGCCGTGCGCGAAGTGATGATGAAGCTGCTCGATGTGCTGGTCTTCGTCTCGGTCTATTTCCTTGGCGCGGTGGTTCTGGCCACGACCAGCGACTGGCGCCTCGCCATTCCGTTCCTCGTCTGGCTGACGCTCTATACGGGGCTCCTCCGCTTCTACATCCCCAGGATCGGCAAGATCTCCGAGCTGCAGGCCGATGCGCGCTCGATGATGACCGGCCGTGTCGTCGACAGCTTCACCAATATCGCCACGGTCAAGCTCTTCTCCCATTCAAGCCTCGAGGAGGGCTACGCCAAGGAATCGATGGATGAGTTCCTCTCGACCGTGCATGGACAGATGCGGATGTTCAGCATTTTGAACTTCGGCATTTACGGTCTCAACATGCTGCTGATGATGGCGGTCTCGGGCCTGGGCATCTGGCTGTGGACGCAGGGTCAGCTGACCGTCGGGGCCATTGCGGTGTCGGTCGCGCTGGTGATGCGCTTTCAGGGCATGAGCCAGTGGGTCATGTGGGAGATGACGCAGCTCTTTGAAAATATCGGCACCGTGCGCGACGGCATCTCCTCGATCTCGCTGCCGCGGGTCGTCGCCGACCGGCCCGGCGCACCGGCGCTCGCCGCCAGCAATGGCGATATCCGCTTCGAGGGCGTGAACTTCCACTACGGCAAACAGAGCGGCGTGATCGACAAGCTCGACCTCCACATTCGTCCGGGCGAAAAAGTCGGCCTGGTCGGGCGTTCGGGCGCCGGCAAGTCGACGGTGGTCAATCTGCTGCTGCGCTTTTACGACCGCGAAGGCGGCCGCATCCTGATCGATGGCACCGACATCGCGACTGTGCAGCAGGACTCGCTGCGCGCCAATATCGGCGTCGTTACCCAGGACACCTCGCTGCTGCATCGCTCGGTGCGCGACAACATCGCCTATGGCCGTCCCGATGCGACCGAAGACGAGATCGTCGCCGCCGCCAAACTGGCCGAGGCCCATGATTTCATCATGGAACTGGCCGACCTCAAGGGCCGCTCCGGCTATGACGCCCATGTCGGCGAGCGCGGGGTGAAGCTCAGCGGCGGGCAGCGCCAGCGCGTCGCCATCGCCCGCGTCCTGCTCAAGAACGCGCCGATCCTCGTGCTCGACGAAGCGACATCGGCGCTCGACAGCGAAGTCGAAGCTGCGATCCAGAGCCAGCTGCAGACGCTGATGCGCGGCAAGACCGTCATCGCCATCGCGCACCGGCTCTCGACCATCGCGGCGCTCGACCGGCTGGTGGTGCTCGAGCAGGGCCGCGTCGCCGAAGAGGGGACACACGCTGAACTGCTCGAGCGGGGCGGCATCTACGCCAGGCTCTGGCAACGTCAGTCCGGCGGCTTCCTCGACCCCGATGTCGTCGAGGAAGCGGCCGAGTAGTCTCGGCTCTGTCGACTAGAGGCCGTCGAGGAGAGTCCTGAGGCCCTCCTCGAACGCCGAGTCGACGTCGCCGCCGAGCCGAAAGGCCTGCGCGATTTCCATGCTGACAAAGCCGTGGAGGAGCGCCACGAGCACGCGTGACTGCGCCAGGAGGCGCTTGGGTGGAATGCCTGCGGCCGCCAGTTCTTCGAACAGCGGCGCGACCGAAAAGCGCGAGGCCTCGGCGATCGCCGGGTCGTCGGCAAAATCCGCCGCGAACATCAGCCGGTAGGCATGCTTGTGGCTGAGGGCGAAGTGCCGATAGGCATTGGCCATCGAACTGAGCCGCTGCCGCCCGGTGCGGCCGCTCGTCTGCTTTCGTATCGTGGCTTCCAGATCATGCATGATGGCGACCGTCACGGCGCTCAGCAACGCCGCGCGGTCGTTGAAATGCTTGTACAGCGAGGGGCCACGCACGCCCGCCGCTTCGGCCACCGCCGCCATGGTGAGGGCGTCGGCGCCTGTCTTCTCAACCAATTCCAGCGCGAAGCCGACCAGGGCCTCCCGGGAGGTCTTAGCCGGCGTCGGCAATTGCTGCAGCTCGCTTCGCTTTGCCGATCGGCCCCAGATGCGTGTGCTCGAACGCGTCAGGATATTTGAGACCATAGCCAAGCGCCCGGTCCGCCCCGATATGGGCGATCCAGATCAGCGCCAGGGGGAGCAGGGTCGGCAGCCCGCCGAACCATCCGATGCCCGCAAGGACCAGCGGCGCCCAATAGGAGTGGACGAGATTGTAAATTCTCGCGGCTACCGCCTTGCACAAAAACAGTGCAATGAACGCCAGATCCGGGGCGAGGCCGAGCAGTGCGAACAGCCACCAATTGCCGCCCAGTGCCGCATAGGCGGTGATCGCCGCGACGAAGATCGCGGCGCCCTCGATCCGCAACAACGACGTCACGGCGACCGGGGGCATGCCGGTTTGCGGAAGAGCCTTGGACACCTAAAACTCCGATGGCTACAAATGATAGCTATCATAGCTATCGACGATAGCCGAGCCAGTCAAGCCCGATATGCTCTTGCGCGGGGACGGGGTGCCCGTTTACTGCCCTGACGCCCGAAACCGAGATCTGGAGACGCCCATGGCCCAATCGATCAAGCGTAGCGCGATCAACCGCATCATGCGCGAGGGCGACAAATTCATTCGTTCCTTCGGCTACGTCCTGCCGCCCTTCGCCTATTGGTCGCCCGCCGAGTTCAAGGCGCGCAAGGCCGAGGCGCAATGGGTCGTCGACCATAATATGGGCTGGGACATCACCGATTACGGCCTCGGCGATTTTGAGAAAACCGGCCTGTTCCTGTTCACCGTCCGCAACGGCGACAACGCCGATCTGAGCCGCGGCCGCGGCATGCTCTATGCCGAAAAGGCCATGATCAGCCGCGACCGGCAATATTCGCCGATGCACCGTCACAATCTCAAGGCCGAAGACATCATCAATCGCGGCGGCGGCACGCTGGTGATCGAGCTGTTCGGCGACACCGACGGAAAATGCGACCGCTCCAAGGGCACGATCGTGCGCACCGACGGCATCGTTCGCGAACTGCCCCCCGGCGCGCATCTGAAGCTCGCGCCGGGCGAAAGCGTCACCCTCAAGCCCAACGAGCATTGGCACGCCTTCTGGGGCGAAGGCGGCGACGTCTTTATCGGCGAGGTGTCGACCGTCAATGACGACAACACCGACAATGTCTTCGAGGATCCGGCCATCTCGCGCTTCTCAGGCATCGAGGAAGACGAGGAGCCCTGGCACCTGCTGGCCACCGACTACGGCAAATGGCTGGCGTGACGCGATTGACCGGGGACAGTCGAGCGCTCAGCGACGGGCCAACAAAGGATATGAGCTATGGCAACTGATCAATATCACGAACCTCCAGAGGAGCTCTCCTCCTCGGTTCGTACATTTGCACGAATGGTAACTTCACTGATCGAGGAAGCTGAAGCTATCGGCTGGTACGAACAGCGCATCTCGGTCGAGAAGGACAAGCAGGCCCGCGCGATTATGGAGAATGCCCAAAAGGAGGAGTTCAAACATTTCGGAATGGATCTCGAATTCCTTCTCCGTCAAAAGCCCGACTGGAGGACGACGCTGAAAGCCATACTTTTCACGACCGGTGACATCGTTAAGCTGGGCGAGAAAGGGGAAAAGGCGGCCGATTGATCCAGGGCCTCATTCTTGGCGCCTTCGGAGCCATGGCACCTGCTGGTCACCGACCACGGCAAATGCCTGGCATGACCTGTGTGGTCAGGGACGGTCGAGCGCTCATCGACTAGACTGGGCGCCACTTATCAGTCAGCGATAGGCCGGCGGAACGCTAGAGCGCATGACCCACGGCTCCTGCGCTCCCTCCCGCTTGGCGGGAGGGGGGACGAGCCGGCAGGCTGGTGGGTGGGAACCGCTGGAGATGAAGCTTGAAACTTGGCGATTGCCGAGAGCGGTTTCGCACGGCCCCTCAACCATCGCGCCAGCGGTTCCCACCCACCAAGTATTCGCTTGGTCCCCCCTCCCGGCAAGCGGGAGGGAGTGCAGGAGCCGGGGCGCTCGCTGCAGCCCACTCATCGGCCGAGGAGCCCCGCGGATTCCCCCCACTTTCAATGTGATCGGCGGAATCATTGCGCTACGCGCCCAAAGTTCTAGGGTAAATGCGTAGTCGAAGAGGTTGGGTCGAATGCCTGTCCGCTTGATCGACGCCGCGCTCCCCGATTTCGGGGTGCCGGCGGCGCGTCCTGAACTGCCACGCGCTCTCTATGCCGAGCGGCTCGATGCGCTCGGGCGCGCCCGCCGCGGCGCCGGTCTCGATGCGCTGCTGATCTACGCCGATCGCGAGCATGCGGCGAATATGGCGTGGCTCACCGGCTTTGATCCGCGCTTTGAGGAGGCGCTGCTCATCCTCGTACCGGCGACGACGCCGACACTGCTGGCGGGCCCCGAAAATCTCGGCCGCGCCCAGCATGCCATGATCGAAGTCGAGGCCCGGCTCTATCCGCCCTTTGGCCTCTTGGGCCAGGACCGTTCGCAGACGCCGGCGCTCGAGGAAGTGCTGACCAATGCCGGGCTCAAAGCCGGCCAGCGCATTGGCGTGCTCGGCTGGAAATATTTCGGCCCCTACGAGGCGACTAAGCCCGAGGGCTGGCTCGAAACGCCCGCCTTCATGGTCGATATCCTGCGCAAGATCGCCGGCCCCGAGGGCAGGGTGGTCAATGCCAATGGCCTGTTGATGGACGCCTCGCACGGGCTGCGCGCCATCAACGAGGTCGAGCAGCTGGCGCAGTTCGAGTTCGGCGCCGTCATGGCGTCGGAAGCCATCAAGGCGCTGATCGCCAATTTGCAGCCTGGGATGAGCGAGTTTGCGGCAGTGCAGGCGATGGGATTGGGCGTCCTGCCGCATTCCTGTCATACCATGCTGTCGACCGGCACCCGGCTGTCCGGGCTCGAAAGCCCCTCGGGCAAGATCATCGAGCGCGGCGACCCGCTGACGACGGCCGTCGGCTACTGGGGCGGCCTGTCGAGCCGGGTGGGCTGGGTAGTCGAGGATGCCGCCGAGCTGCCGGCCAATGCCCGCGACTATGTCGAAAAGCTCGCCATCCCCTATTTTGCCTGCGCCGCCGAATGGTATTCGACCATCGGTATCGGCGTCGAAGGCGGCACGCTCGACGCGCTGGCGCGGCGCCATCTGGGAGCGCCCTTTTTCAATCTGGTCCTCAACCCGGGCCATCTCATCCATCTCGATGAATGGATGAACACGCCGATCTATCCAGGCTCCAAACAGACCCTGAAATCGGGCCAGGCCATCCAGTGCGATATCATCCCCGCCGTCGGACCCCCGTATCACTCGGCCAATATCGAGGATGGAATCGCGCTGCTCGATGCGGCCGGCCGCGACGAGCTGGCCGAGAAATATCCGGAAATCGCCGCCCGCATCGAGGCGCGCCGCGCCTTCATGCAGGATGTGCTCGGCATTCGACTCAAAGCCGAAATTCTGCCGCTTTCCAATCTCGCGGGGGCGCTGTCGCCGTTCCTCCTCGCGCCGCGACGTATGTTGGCCATGCGTTAGCGCTACTTGCGGAAATGCGGCAAAGTGTCTATGTGCATGTCCATCGAGATTTGGCTGACACTCGGCCGTATCGCCCCCAGAACTGGCTAGGCGCAACGTTCACTCCGCAAATCATCGACTAGCCGGGAATGGGCGCGCAGACGTCTGCGTCGTTCCACCCACACTGAAGACGAACTGAAAAGGAACCTGCAAATGCAGACCGGTACCGTCAAATTCTACAATGACCAAAAAGGCTTCGGCTTCATTCAGCCGGACGACGGCGGCAAGGACGTTTTCGTCCATGCAACCGCTCTCGAGCGCGCTGGTATGCGCGGTCTCAACGAAGGCCAGAAGGTCTCGTTCGACACCGCCGAAGACCGCCGTTCGGGCAAGGTCGCCGTGAACACCATCACCGCCGTGTAATTACGCCGGTCGATTGAGTTGATGAAACCGGAGGCTCACGCCTCCGGTTTT
>JBDSEK010000139.1:0-22218 GCA_039920085.1 Devosia sp.
ATGGCGCGGAGGCTGAAGCGTTTGAGCCTGAGCAGCGGGTGGTCGGGGCGCACGGCAAAGACCACAACCTCCGAATAGAGATATTCGAAGGCGAGGCCGGCGATCTCGTCGGGCCCGGCCATCCGGCCGACCACCATGTCCAACTCTCCGGCGCGCAGTTGCGACAGCAGATAATTGTTGGGGCCGGTCGTGATGCGGGAGCGTGCGTGACCATGACGCGAAATCAGCATTTGCAGGGCGACGGGCAGAATATGCGCCGAGACTGTCGGCAGGGCGCCGACGCGGACGATCGGGTCCGCGCCGCCCCGATGCAGAACATCAATCCCCTGACGCAGCGCTGTCAGAGAACTTGCAACGTAGCGCTGGAACTGTTCGCCGGCCGCTGAAAGGACGAGATTGCGCCGCGAGCGGTCGAACAATTGGCGGCCGATGATCGCTTCGAGCTCTTGGATCGTCTTGGTCGCAGCGGGCTGACTCATATGCAACGCTTCGGCGGCTCTGACGACGCTTTTGAGCCGCGCCACCTCCGTGAAAGCGTTGAGATGCCGGAGCTTGATGCGCGGATCGATCGTCGCTGTTCCGGTATCCATGGCGCGGAATATAGCTCCACCGTTATAGGTCGCGCCAGACTTGCCATTTTACAATCGGCCGCCGCGGTCACCCAATGAGCGGAGGAGAGACCATGGGCTTTGCGGCAATCGATGGCGTCACGCTGAATTTCCGCCTGTCGGGCTCCGGTGACGGCGTACCATTGGTCCTGGCCAATTCGCTCGGGACCGACCTTCGCATCTGGGACGAGCTGGTGCCCGCCCTGGCGTTACACCGTGCGGTACTCAGCTATGACAAGCGGGGTCACGGCCTGTCGGACACCCCGCCCGGCCCTTACAGTCTGAACGACCATTCGCGGGACCTGTTGGGGCTGGCGGCGCGTGCGGGCTTCGAGCGCTTTGCCATTTGCGGCATTTCCATTGGCGGCATGATCGCCATGCAGGTGGCCGCCCAGCAACCGGACCGAGTCGCGGCGCTGGTGCTTTGCGACGCGGCAGCGTCTATTGGCACAGCGGAGTCCTGGCGCGAGCGCATCGCGGCGGTTGAAGCGGGCGGCATGCCATCTATTTCCGAGACGCTCCTCAGCCGCTGGCTATCGCCGGGCCATCGTGCCCAGCATCCGACCGCCTTTGCCGGCTGGCGCAACATGCTCGATCGCTGCCCGGCCGACGGCTATACCGCCTGCTGCGCGACCGTGCGCGATGCGAATTTGTCCGGCCTGCTTACAAGGATCGTTGCGCCCACTTTGGTCGTCGCGGGTGAGCACGATGTGGTGACGCCGCCTGAGGTCGCGCAGGCATTGGCCGCCAATATACAAGGTGCACGCTTTGAGTTGCTCCGTGGCTCCGGGCACGTGCCCGCGATCGAGCAACCCCGTGCGCTCGCTTCCCTTATCCAGAGTCATCTAAGCGAGGTCCTCGATGCCTGATACCTCCCCGCAGTTCGAACGCGGCATTGCAACCCGGCGTGCCGTGCTCGGCGATACGCACGTCACTGGCGCGACGGCGGCCAGCACCGGCTTCGATGCCGACTTCCAGACCTTCATTACCGAAGGGGCCTGGGGCTCGGTATGGTCGCGCCCCGGGCTGACGCCGCGCGAACGCTCGCTTATTACCATCGCTTTGCTGGCTGCGGCCGGGCATGACGAAGAGCTGGCCATGCATGTGCGAGCGACCGCCAACACCGGTGCCTCCGCCGCCGATATCAGCGAGGCGCTCTTGCACGTCGCGGTCTATGCCGGCGTGCCCGCCGCCAATCGCGCCTTCAAGGTGGCGAAGCTGCAACTGGCCAAGCGCGGAGACGGTCTATGAACGCTGGTGCACCCGACACCGAGGGCGTGCTCCCTCTACGCGACCGTGCCCGGCACCCGCTTGCCCTCACCCCGGATTATCGGAGCTCCATCTACCGCTCGCCGCGCCAGCCCTTGCTGCAGCTAGCCCCGACACCATCGGAACTGAGCGGGCCCGTCTTTGGGCATGGCAAGATCGAGCCGCTCGACAACGACCTCATCCACAATTTCGGCCAGGACGGGAGTGAGGCGATCGGACAGCGGCTGATCGTCCATGGCCAGGTGCTTGACGAGGCGGCGCGGCCGGTCCGCGGCGTGCTGATCGAAATCTGGCAGGCCAATGCCGGCGGGCGCTACCGTCATAAGCGCGAGGGCTACCTTGCCCCGCTCGATCCCAACTTTGGCGGTTCCGGCCGGACCGTCACCGATGAGGAGGGCAGCTATCGTCTCCGCACCATCAAGCCAGGAGCCTATCCCTGGCCCAATGGCGGCAATGACTGGCGACCGGCGCATATTCATTTCTCGGTCTTCGGCCATGCCTTCGCGCAGCGGCTGATCACTCAGATGTATTTCGAGGGGGATCCGCTGATCGCCCACGATCCTATCGCACAGGGGATCCGCGACCGTGCTGCGCTCGATCAGGTGACGGCACGGCTCGACCTTGAGAACACCGTTACAATGGATGCACTCGCGTACCGCTTCGACATCGTGCTGCGTGGTCGCCGCGCGACTCCATTCGAAAATCGGCCGGAAGGAAGTTGATGTCCGACCGCAAGCCCATATTGCACGAGACACCGTCGCAAACGGCAGGACCCTATGTGCATGTCGGCCTGGTGCCGAGTCACGAGAACATCAACCGGAGCGGCAAGGCGGATTTCGGTGTCGGACCGGTGCCAGCGGGAAACGGCCCGCCGATTATTGTCACCGGGCGGCTGATCGACGGCGCAGGCGCTCCGATCACCGATGCCGTGGTTGAGCTTTGGCAGGCCGACACCGATGGCATCTACCGGCAAGGCTTCGGCCGCTCCGCCTGCGATGCCGATGGCCGGTATCGCTTTGACACGGTCAAGCCCGGCCGGATACCGGGACAGGACGGGTCGAGCGCGGCACCGCATTTGACGCTGTGGATTGTCGCCCGCGGCATCAATATCGGGCTGCATACAAGGCTCTATTTCGGCGACGAGGCGGAAGCCAACGCCACTGATCCTGTGCTGGCGCAGATCGCCGATCCGGCGCGACGCGCGACGCTGATTGCGTCGCCGTCCGATGCCGGCGGCAAATTCCGCTACTCGCTCGATATTCGCCTACAAGGTGCGGGCGAGACAGTGTTCTTCGACATCTGAGCCGGCGCGGCGATTGCCAGTGCGGGCGGGGCGGGCTAGCGCTAGAGACAGGGGAGGGCGCCTATGCAGCGAGCACTGTTGAATCATCTGGTGGGCGACGCCGAAACCGAGGCCCTGTTTGGCGACGAGGCCGTACTGCGCGCGTTGTTGCGCTTCGAGGCGGCCCTCGCAGAGGCAGAGGCCGAGGCAGATGTGATCCCGCAGGATGCGGCATCGGCGATCTCGCAGGCAATCGCCGGCTTCGTTCCCGATCGGCAGCTGCTCGAACGCGGTATGGCCACCGACGGCGTTGTGGTGCCCGCCCTGCTCGCGCAATTGCGGGCAGCCATCGGCGAACCGCACGCCCAGAGCCTGCATTTTGGAGCAACCAGCCAGGATGCAATCGACACCGGCCTTATGCTGCGATTGGCAGCGTTCATAGCGCTTGTCGAGCAGCGGCTGGCCGCGCTGGAACGGAGCCTCGACGAGCTATCGGCGCGGTCGGCTCATCTGACCATGATGGCCCATACCCGCATGCAGCGCGCCCTGCCGATGCCCGTCGCTACCAAAATCGCTGCTTGGGGCGATCCGCTGCTGCGGCTGCGGCGAAGCCTCGGCGCCTTACGGCCGAAGCTCTTGGTGATCCAGCTTGGCGGGCCGGTCGGGACGCGCGCCGAACTCGGAGACAAGGCCGACGCGGTGGCGAAGAATCTCGCCCGGCGGCTCGACCTCGGCCTGGCGTCAGCCTGGCACAGCGAACGCGATCCGATCGGTGAGTTCGGCGCGCTGCTGTCGCTTATATCGGGCAGCCTCGGCAAATTTGGAGCCGATGTAGCGCTGCTGTCGCAAAACGAAATCGCCACAATTGCTTTAGCTGGCGGTGGCGCGTCCTCGGCGATGGCGCACAAGTCCAATCCGGTAACTGCCGAGATTCTGGTGAGCCTGGCGCGGTTCAATGCCGGGCTCCTGGGCACCTTGCATCAGGCCTTGGTGCACGAGAACGAACGCTCGGGCGCCGCCTGGACGCTCGAATGGCTGGTGCTGCCGCAAATGGCGATCGCCGCGGGTGCGAGCCTTAGGCTGGCGATGACACTGGTCGGGCAGATCAGTTTTCAGTCGGGCAAGCCGGAATAGTTTTCAGCCAGGCTCGCCTGCGCGGCAGCCGAACGGCAGAGATAGTCGAATTCGGCGCGCTGGATGCGTCGGCCGAAAGCGCCGGTCTCTGGAAAGGTGTGGAGCAGCGACGTCATCCACCAGGAGAAGCGCTCAGCCAGCCAGATGCGCTGAAGCGCTTTGGCGGAATAATGGTCGATACCGGCGTCGGACTTGTCGCGATAGTGCTCGACTAAGGCCTGTCCCAGCAGCTTGACGTCGTGCATTGCGAGGTTGAGCCCTTTGGCGCCGGTCGGCGGCACGATGTGAGCGGCATCCCCCGCAAGAAACAGCCGCCCGAAGCGCAATGGCTCGGCGACGAAGCTGCGGAGCGGTGCGATGGACTTTTCGATCGACCGCCCGGTACGCAGAGCCGCCGCGGTCGCCGGATTGAGCCGCGCCCGCAGTTCATCCCAGAAACGGTCATCGGACCAATCGTCAACCTTCTCGGTCGCCGGCACCTGCACGTAATAGCGGCTGCGGGTGGGAGACCGCATCGAACAGAGGGCAAAGCCGCGCTGGTGGTGGGCATAGATCAACTCTTCGGTCACCGGCGGCTGCTCGACCAGAACCCCAAGCCAGCCGAAGGGATAGACCCTTTCGTAAGTGGCCAATGCGCTGGCCGGCAGACTCACGCGCGACACGCCGTGAAAGCCATCGCAACCCGCAATGAAATCGCAATCAAGCCTGTGGGTCGCGCCATTGTGCCGGTAGGTCACGAAGGGCCGGGTACCATCGAAATCGTTGAGGGCGACATCCGCCGCTTCATAAACCGAAGCGGCCTGCCGAACGGCCATGAGGTCTCGCGTTACCTCCGTCTGGCCGTAGACCGTGACGTTGCGGGCGCCGAAATCGATACGCTCGGCATCTCCATCAAAGCTCAGCATGATACCGCGATGGACAAGGCCCTCGCGATGCATCCGCGCACCTGCGCCCGCCTGATCCAGCAGCGCGACGCTCCCCCGCTCGAGGACGCCTGCGCGGATGCGGCCAAGCACGTGAGCGGCGCTGCGCTGCTCAAGGGTCACGCTGGAAATCCCGGCCTGTTCCAGCAGCCGCCCGAGCATCAGCCCCGCCGGCCCCGCACCGATTATCGCGACCTCAGTCCGTGCCACGCCCCGACCCTTTCGCTCCCGTACTTCCTAGCTTCCGGCCAGGTGCGGGCAGATCAAAACATGCCGCCAGTCCTATCGCCGCTAGGCGGTCGCAAGGCTCTCGCGCGCCGCGGCGGCAATAGTGTCGCTCGAGATCGCGACCGCGTTGGTCACTTGATTCCTGCCGTGCACCGCCTCGATGTGCGTCTTGAACGACGCCATATCGCTCCTCACCTTCGCCGCCAGCATGCGCAACATCTTGGTGGCGAAGAAGCGGCCGAGGATGGGACCGGTGGGCTTCGAGAAGGTCTGCGTCGCCCGCGTACCGTCCCCAGATGGTTCGAGCCGGAGCTCCCACATAGCCCTCGTCCCGCGAACCGGCACCGGGGCGTCGAATTGAAACAGCATTCGCTCGAAGGGCTGCCATTCGAGCACAAGCTGCGGCGCGACGCCGCCACCATGATAGCACTCGTAGACGGTGCCCGTACCGATGCGGCCGCCGACGCGACCCACGATCTCGACCTTGGTCGCGGCGAGCATGGCGTTGAAGTGCTCGGCCTGCAGCAGATAGTCCCAGAGTTGCTCCCGCGGCACGTCGACCTCGATTGTCGCGGTTTCGAGCACGCGACGGGCCGGGATGGAAATCTGCGCAGCAAGGTGCTTGCGGTCCCAGACCGCGTGCATGTCCTGGACCCAGCATTGCACGGCGCCCAAATGTTCGTAGCTTTCCGCGTGGGCGACAAGCTGAGCGGCCGCTTCGTCCAGACCCAGCTGCTGGATCGCCGCGCTTGAATAGAGCGTGTAGGCCGCAATCCCTGTCTGTTCCTTGACGGTGTTCTTGAGCAGCCGATGGATGAGGTTGACGTCCGAGCCGATCAGCTCGTCATGGCCATCGAGCTTTTGCACGCCGAACATCCCGTAGTGGACAAAGAATTTGAGGTCGAGCGAGCCGATATTTCGGCAGGCATTGCATGGGCAGGTGGTATTGCGGACCATCAAATCGACGGCGCGCCGGAAGCTCACATAAGTGTCTTCGAGCAACTCGACGAAGGTCTGACCCTGGAGGAAATTGTCCTCAAGCGCGTAGCTGATCACCGCGTCGCCGGCGAGGCGCGAAATGATGAGGGGCGGTTTGGTGTGGCCGATGAGGAGATTGAGCAGCGCCGTGAGCGTCTGCTGGGCATGATCAAGTTCGGAGGTGCTTAAGTATTGCGTGTAGCCCGTGATATCCGCGATCAGGAAGTAACCGTGCTGCGTGGACATCGTCACCCTCAGAGATCGCGCCCGGCTGCCAACGGCGTCGCCTCATGGGTCACCGCGAGCGGCAAGCGCTTCACCTCGATTTTTGCGATCAGATCGTCGGAGGCTCCCGCGCGACGCGCCGCTTCGAGCGCTTTGGCATAATGCGCCGCGGCTTCCGTATCGGCGCCGATGCTGGCTGCTGCGTCGCCGGCCATGATGTAGTAATCCATCATGGGCTGGTCTTCTCGTGCCGCCTCGAAATGCTGGGCCAGCCGATGCGCGTGCTCTTCCAGATGATCGGCGAATAGGCTTTCCATGGCCCGCGCCACGCGCAGATGAAACTCCCGCCGCTTGCGATTGAGAATCGTCGCATAGGCGGCATCGCGCGCCAGCTCATGTTTGAAGATGTATTCGAGCTCGGGTTGCCGGCCGGCCTCCCTCAACAATTCGACGCGCTCCAGCGCAAGCAAATCCTTGTCGAGCGCCATGGCGGAATTGGAGATGGCCTCTAGAATGCGATAGTAGAAAGCGCGGCCGATCACCGAGGCCATCTGCAGCGTCGACTTCGCTTCTTCGCCTAGCCGATCGATGCGCGCCATGAGCAGCGCCTGCAAGCTGTCGGGAATGGCGAGGTCGGTCACCAGCGCCCCGGCTTTCCAGCGCCGCTCGCCATCGACGACGCTCACGACGCCCTGTTCGGTTAGGCTGCGGACGATTTCCTCGACGAAATAGGGGTTGCCATCCGCCTTGCGCAAAATGAGCTGATGCACCTCAGTGGGCAAATCGGCGATGCTGAGCAATGACGATAGCAGCGCCTCGGTATCGGATGCCCCGAGTGGGCTGAGCACAATCTCGCGATAGCGGTGCGGGAAATCGGTTTCCGCCCTGAGTTTGGCCTGCCACGCTGGAGACTGCCGCTCGGGCCGAAACGCACACACGACAAGCAGCGGCGCGTCCTCGATGATTACCATCAATTGCATCAGCAGATCCGCGGAAGCGGTATCGGCCCATTGCAGATCATCGACGATAAGCACTGTCGGGCCAGACTTGCAGTTTTCCCGAAACGCTGGCGCCATGAGGTCGAAGATGTCCTGGCGCACGGCTTGGGTACTAAACCCAAAGCGGTCATCCAGCGACTTGGCCGCGATGATCCTCTGCATGGCGATGCTGCAAAGCCCGACCGACTGTGGCGGGGCGCGGTTGAGGGGATCGAGGGTTGCGTGGACCTTACGGTCGATCGCCTCGGGTGTATCGTCGAGCTCGACGCCGAACATCCTTCGCGCATAGGACTGAAACAATCCGAACGGGCGGCCGGTATCATAGGGCACGCCACGCATCTCCTCCCACCAAGCGGCACTGCCGCCCGTCTCTCGCCAATAGGCTTTGAGCTCGTCAATGAGCCGGCTCTTGCCGAGGCCTGCTTCGCCGATCAGGCAGACAACCTGACCTCGACCCTGCCGAAGCTCATCCACGGCGTGTTTGAGTTCGGCGATCTGTGCGTCCCGACCCACGAGGCCGGCGCCCACCTGCCCGAGCCCGCGGCTGCGCTCCGGCTCGGGCTTGCGTCCCACAACGCGAAACGTGTCGACCGGCTCGGCCTTGCCCTTGAGCTCGATCTTCCCCAAAGGCGCCGTATCGATATGGCCCGCGACCAACCGATCTGTCTCGCTCGAGAGCTGCACCGTGCCTGGCGCGGCGGTCTGCTGCATGCGCGCCGCCACATTCACGGCGTCGCCCATCGCTGTGTACTCCATCGCGCCGATCGAGCCGACATCGGTGACGACGACCGGGCCAGTATTGAGGCCGATCCGGATTTCGAAGTCGATGTCCAGGTCCCGTTTGACCTTGCTGGCGAAACCGCGCACCGCGTCGAGCATTTCGAGCGCTGCCAGCACGGCGCGCTGTGGATCGTCTTCATGTGCCACGGGGGCGCCGAAGAAGGCGAGGAGGCCATCGCCCATCAGCCGCGCCACGGTGCCGCCATAGCGCGTTATCGGCGCAGTCATGGCCGGAAAGGCCGCGTTCATGATGTCGGTCCAGTCCTCCGGATCGAGCCGCTCGGCGAGCCCGGTTGAGTTCACGACATCGGCAAACAGCACGGTGATGACGCGGCGCTCCCCCTTGCCGCCCGCCGCCTCCCGCGACGTGGCCGTCTGTCCCGCCTGTGGCCCGGTTTCGGGGTTCATCGAAGGCCGTCTCCTTGCATCGCTGGCTGCTCACCAGCAAGTATAGCCCAAACGGCGCCCACGTCACTAATGTGGCTGCCGAAGCCGGCGCGTCCCGGCACCTGCCTCCCGGTTCTCTTGCCCCCCAATGCCCGGCGTTCTAGATAGCCACCTGTTATAGGAGCCGTCGGGCGACGCTATGGACAAGCCAGTCATCTTCGCTGTCGACGACGATGCCGGGGTCCTCGCGGCGATTACCCGCGACCTGCGCAAACACTATGCGTCGAGCTATGAGATCAAGCGCGCCGACTCGGGCGCCGCCGCGCTCGACGCACTGCGTGCGCTGAAGCTCGCCAACCGGCCGGTGGCCCTGCTTTTGGTCGACCAGCGCATGCCTCTGATGACGGGCGTCGCCTTTCTCCGCCAAGCGATGGAGTTGTTTCCCGACGCCAAAAGAGTGCTGCTGACCGCCTATGCCGACACCGAGGCCGCGATCAGCGCTATCAACGATGTCCGGCTCGACCACTACCTCATGAAGCCGTGGCATCCGCCCGAGGACCTTCTCTATCCCACGCTTGACGATCTGCTCGACGACTGGCGCGCCAATTTCGAACCGGTCTTCGAGGGCGTCCGGCTTATCGGCCATCGCTGGTCGGCCGAAGGTCACCGTATCCGCGACTTCCTGGCACGAAATCTGATCGCTTACCGTTGGCTCGACATCGAGGTCGACGCGGAGGCCGTCCGCCTGCGCGATCTCGCAGGCGGCGCAGACGCCGCGCTGCCGATCGTCGTCCTTGCCGACGGCACCAGCCTTGCCAATCCTGCCGTTGCGGACCTCGCCGCCAAGCTCGGCCTTCATATGGTGGCCGAATCCGACATCTACGATCTGATTGTCGTGGGCACTGGACCCGCCGGGCTCGCCGCCGCCGTCTATGGTGCCTCGGAAGGCTTGAGAACCGTGCTTATCGAGCGCGAGGCGCCCGGGGGGCAGGCCGGAACGAGCGCGCGCATCGAAAACTATCTCGGCTTTCCGGTGGGCCTCAGTGGCAGCGACCTCGCAAGGCGCGCCGTAGCGCAGGCCCGTCGCTTCGGCGCCGAAATCCTTTCGCCGCTTGAGGCGATCAAACTCGAATCGCGCAACGGCTACCACACCTTAACCCTGAGCGACGGTTCGGCTCTGACCAGCCAGGCGATGATCATAGCGACGGGTGTTTCCTACAACCGGCTCGACGTGCCGGGCGCGGAGCGGTTCGGCGGCAGAGGCTTATTTTACGGTGCGGCGATCACCGAGGCGATGTCGATCAAGGATCAGGACGTCTTTATCGTCGGCGGTGGCAATTCGGCTGGCCAAGCCGCGATGTATCTGGGCCGATACGCCAGATCGGTGGCCTTGCTGGTGCGCGGCGACACGCTGGTGGGCAGCATGTCGCGATATTTGATCGAACGGATCAACGCTTCGGACAATGTCCGCTTCCGCATGAACGCCTCCATCAAGGAGATGTTCGGCGGCGATACGCTCGAAGCCATCGACATCGTCGACAACAAGACTGGCGCGATCGAGCGGGCCGCCACCCCCGGCATTTTTTGCTTCATCGGTGCAGCACCCCACACGGACTGGCTCAAGGGTATCGTTGAGCTCGATGAGCACGGCTATATCGTGTCAGGCATCAGTCTAACGCGCGCCAAGGACAACAGGCCGCCAGGCTGGCTTGTACCACGTGACCCCTTCTGGCTTGAGACGAGCCTGGCCGGGGTGTTCGTCGTTGGTGATGTCCGCTACCAGTCGATCAAGCGCATGGCGTCGGCGATCGGTGAGGGCTCGATGTCGATCAGTTTCGTGCATCAGCATTTGCGCAGCCCTGAGATTTCGTTGCGGCCGGCGCGGCCGGCGGGAGGCTGATTTGGCCGACATTGCCGGCGGCCTCGAAACCTTTCTTCGCGGCATACCGCTGTTTGCGGAGCTTGGGCCGGGTGAAATCGCGCAGCTGATCGACTCCTCCAAGCGGGTCGTCGTGGGCCCCGGGGAGCAGATCATCACCGAGGGAGCCGTCGGCGATATGCTGGTGGTGATCCTTGAAGGCCAGTTCGAGGTTTCGAAGAAAGAGGGCGGTCAAGTGATCGTTCTCGCCACGCGTGGCGCCGGCGATTTTCTCGGCGAGATGTCGCTTCTAGAGCAGGTCCCGCGCACCGCCTCGGTCCGCTCGGTGACGCCCGGCGAAATCCTTGAGATCGAGGCAAGCACTTTCCAGCAGGTTCTCAAATCGAGTCCGCAGATGGCAACGACCATCCTGCGCACGGTCGCCGGCCGACTGCGGAGTACCGAATCCTCGCTGATGCAACGCGAAAAGCTTGCCTCGCTCGGCACTCTGGCCGCAGGCCTCGCGCACGAGCTCAACAATCCCTCCGCCGCTATCCAGCGCAGCAGCGCGCAGCTCGTCGAGGCCTTGCGACGGCTCGATGACCGGGTGGTCGACCTCATGGGCGTCGGCCTTGACGCGAGGGAGCGCCAACACCTGTTCGAGCAGCTGCGGCGTCCGAAGACGACGCCATCCCCGCCGGAAGCGATGGCGGAAGAGGACCGACTCATCGAAACTCTGGAAGCGCTCGGGAGCGGCGCGGCCTATGATATCGCTCCCAGTTTCGCCGCATTGGGCTGGAAGGCGGAAGACATCGAAGCGCTCGCCGGAGGGATCGAAGCGCGACGCCGAACAGCCGTGCTGCAATGGGTGGGAACGGCCATGTCTGCGCGCGAACTTAGTGGCGAACTCGAACGGAGCGCCAAGGCGGTTTCCGATATTGTCCGCGCGGTGAAGTCCTACACATATCTCGATCAGGCGGAGGTGCAGGACATCGACGTGATGATGAGCCTTGAGGACACACTTATGATCCTCAAGCACAAGCTCAAGGGGATAGAGGTCACTCGCGACTACGCGCCCGATTTGCCGCGCGTCGAGGGTTACGGCAGCGAACTCAATCAGGTCTGGACCAATCTCATCGACAACGCCATCGACGCGATGAACGGAGAGGGCACCATCGATGTGCGAGCGGCACGGCTCGACGAGACCGTCGAAGTCCGGATCGGCAATACCGGCCCCGCTATCCCATCACACGTGGCCAAGCGCATTTTCGAGCCATTCTTCACCACCAAGCCGCAGGGGGTGGGAACCGGGCTCGGGCTCCACGTCTCGCGCAACATCGTGGTCAACCGCCATGGCGGAGAAATTGATCTGACCTCGGTTCCCGGACGAACCGAATTCCGCATCAGGGTGCCGACCCGCCTTCGCAAGCAGCAGAATTAGCGGTAGTTCTAGGGTTCTTTCGTCCTCCAAATGTTAGGCTAGGGGCGTGATCCGTCTATTTGGCCCCCCGCACTCAGTCGATACCGACGCTTCGTCGGAGCGACTGCCTGACAAAGTGTTCGCACTGATTTCCCTCATCGTGCTCCGATTTCAGGGCGCGGCGAGCCGTGGACCACTGGCGGAGGCTCTCTGGGAAGATCGCGACACCGACGCCGCCAGAGCGAATTTGCGCTATGTGCTTTCACAGCTCAAGGGGTGGCAGGAGCGCCATCGCTTAACCCTGCTGAAATGGGACGCCTCTCGCGTGTGGCGGGATGAGAACTGTGTTCCAAGCGATCTTGACCAGCTTCTAGCCGCGGAACCGGCGTCGGACTCTGAGCGCTTGCAGGAACTGACCAACCTCTATCGCGGTGACTTGCTTGAGGGGTGCAATTTCGGCCCGATGCTCGACGGCTGGTTGGGTGCCAAGCGCGAGGAACTCCGCGACCATTTCCTCGATCTCGTGCTTCCGATCTCGGGCATGGCAGGATCTCGAGCGCTGCCGCTTCTCAGGCGATTGAGCGCGGACTTGCCTGAAGATGAGCGCGTCGAGCGGGCCCTGCTTCTCAATATTTCGCTCACCAAACCCATGCGCGCGACCGAGCAGGAATTCAGGCGGTTTAGCGATACCTTGCGTCGGGAAATCGGATCCGAGCCAAGCCTCGAACTTAGAATGTTCGCGAGCAGCCTCGGGACGACACCTGAGCTCCGACCGGCGAGCCAATCGCAAATTGCGACCGGCCCAATGCGCAAAAAGCCCAACCTGCCAAGGTTGCTGATCCTTCCCCCCATCACCGATGACGGGCGAAACCGCACTGCTGATCGCGTCGCCGCATCGCTCGTCGACGACGTCACCTTCGGCCTTTGTCGGTTGCGCTCGTTTTCGGTCATCGCGCCACACACGGCGCGCATGATCAGCCGCGGTGCACTCAATCATTCACCCCCGCCGCAGGCAGACTACGTGCTGTTCACGCGCCTACTGCCCGACGCTGGCGACGGCGAATACAGGTTCGGGTTCAGTCTGGCGCGCAGCGACACGTCGGAAGTTCTGGTTGGCGATCAGCTGCGCTTTACGTTGGAGCAGTTGCCAGCTCGCCATGCCGATCTATCGCGGCTGGTGACGAGCATTGTAGCCAGTGAAATCGAGAAGACGGAACTTGCAGCCTTTCGACTGGGCAACGACCCCACAGCCTATGTCTATTACCTGCTTGGCCAGGAGCGTTTGCGAATGGTCGACCTGCCGGACCTTCGCGCCGCCCGCCGCGCCTTCCGGCACGCGCTCTCGGCCGAGCCCAAATTCGCTCCGGCCATGAGCATGGTGGCCCGCACGCTTTCGCTCGAATGGCTGGTAATCGATCGGGGCGACGACAGCTTGCTTGCCGAAGCCTCGCGCCTTGCTCGACGGGCCATCGAAGAGGATCCGCTGGATCCGAGCGGTTACAGGGAATTGGGGAACGCGGCGCTCTATTCACACGACCTAGAGGCCAGCCTTGAATACAGCACGGAGGCGCGCGCCCGCGCGCCGCACCACGCCGACGTCCTCCTCGATCACGCCGATTCGCTTGTTCACTATGGGCGATACCTCGACGCCAAGACCGCCATGGACGAGGCGTTCGAGCTCAACCCCCTCGCGCCTGACGAATATCGTTGGGTCGCGGCGACCGTGCGGTTCTTCCTGCGCGACTTCCAAGGCGCCCTGGACTACGGCCTGAGCATGGAAAATCCCGATCCGTTTGGCCGGCAGATTGCCACCTCGGCGCATTTGATTGGCGATCTCGACACGGCCAAATACTGGCGGGAGCGGACGATGGAGCGGCATCCCGACTTTCGCGTGGCTGACTGGGGCAAGATCGTCCCACTCCGCAATGCCGCCGACAAGCAATTTGTCGAGGACGCCATGCGTAGTGCGGGTTTTCCCTGACGTGTCCGAGCCTAGGGTCCGACGCGCAACCGATAGCTGAACGTCACCAATAGCCTCACGGCGCACTAAACAGCTGTGAGGTTGACGAATGAACTTTCTGGTCGTGCCGGGCCCCGATGGCACCGTGCAAATTGTCGAAACGGCGCTCAAGGTCAGCGAGCCCGTGAAAATCAAGACGAAAGCCGCTCGCCGCAAAATCGCGATGGCCGTTCCGCAAGAGGTTCACACCGGCTGGTTCAAGGTCAGTGTGATTAGCAAGGCCGCCTGACCGCAATGACCGCCCTTTCCGATGGCGGTGGGCGGGCAGCGCTCTATTCCGACCGGCGCTGCCCGCCGAGCGAAACGATGGCCCGGCTCGAAGAGCATTTGCCGGCGCTGGGCATCACCCGCGTGGCACGGCAAACGGGGTTGGATGTGATCGGCATTCCCTGTTTTGCAGCCATTCGGCCGAACGCGAAAACCCTCGCCACATCAATGGGGAAGGGGCTCGACGACGACGCCGCGCGGGCTTCGGCGATCATGGAAGCCGCCGAGCTTGCCATCGCCGAAATCCCCCCCAATGCCGATTGGTTCGGCTCGGCGGCGGGGCTCACAGAGCTCGGTGTCAAATGGTCCGATCCGAGGCGTCTGCTGCAATTTGGAACCGCGTTCGATCACACGCGAGATATCTCCTGGGTCGCGGGGAAGGGACTTTTCTCGAACCGGCCGGTGATGATCCCGCGTGACGCCATCCGCTTCGACGGCCTGGCGCCCGACCTCAAGGGAATTTCACAAAGCACCAACGGGCTCGCGTCGGGAAATACGCGCGATGAAGCCGAGTTTCACGCCCTGTGTGAGCTGATCGAACGCGACGCGACAACGCTGTGGAGCCTGTTGCCGCGAGCCCGTCAGGCGGACCGCGCCATTGCCTCGGAGCGGTTTGGCGACCCTGAAATTGATCGCCTAGCGCGCCGTATTCGCGACGCCGGCCTCACGCTACAGCTTCTCGACCTTACCAGCGACATCGCTGTCCCAACGGTGATGGCGCTTGTTGGGCCAACAGAGGCTTGGGGATATTTCGAGGTCGCGGGAGGAACCGGAACCCACCCGGTTGCCGCGCGTGCCGCGCTGCGAGCGATCACCGAGGCCGCGCAGGGCAGGATTTGCGCGATAGCCGGTTCTCGCGACGATATGAGCGCCGAGCAATACGAGCAGCGGCCGCCAGAGGCGAAAGCGCAGCTGCTCGGCCTTCCGGCATGCGCGGAACCCCCGGCGGGCTTACCGTTGGGCGTTAGCCTCAAGCAGGGGTTCGACTTTCTCCGGCGGGCTATGGAAACAGCAGAAATCGAAGAGCCAGCCGTGGCCTCCCTTGGGGGACAGAGCTTTGGCATCGAAGTCGTCCGCGTGATTTCCGACATCCTCGAGGAGCGCGAGGCCAACAGCAATTGGCGCCCCGGCCCAAGGTCTGTGACCGTGATGCTGGAGGCGGCATGAAAATCTTGTTCGCGGGACCAAGCCTCCACGGCTCGACCGTGAACTTGTCGGGGCTCGAGGTCGTCCCCCCGGCAAAGCAGGGGGATTTGCTCAAGGCCGTCGAAGCCGGGGCACGGGCCATTGGCCTGGTCGATGGCGAGTTTGGCCAGCATGCAGCGGTGTGGCACAAGGAAATCCTGTTTGCACTCCATGGCGGAGTTGCCGTCCTCGGCGCGAGTTCGATGGGGGCACTGCGGGCCGCCGAATGTGCCGGCTTCGGGATGCAGCCCGTCGGCGTCATAGCACACGCGTACATCGCGGGAACGCTTGACGATGACGCGGCTGTTGCATTGCTGATGGCGCCTGCCGAGCAAGGCTACGCGCCGCTCACCGAACCTCTGGTCGACGTTGTCGCTACACTTGCCGCTCTGGAAAAAATCGGCCTCATTGCGACCAACCAGCATGCGGACCTGCTGGACCATGCCGGTGCGATTCATTTCGCGCTGAGGACTGATGACGCCATTTTCGATGGAGTAGCGGAAGGCCTCCAGCTTCTGACGCTCTATCGAGCCCATCGCGTCAGTCAGAAGCGGCTGGATGCGGAGCGCCTCGCGGAACTGTTGCGCGGCCTTGACGTCGACACCGAGCCCGCGCGGCCCTCGTTCGCGCTGTCGCAATCCCCATACTGGAAGCAGCGGTTTGCGATCGCGCGTGAGATGACAAACGTTCCACAAACGGTAAGTGGCCTCTGATGTGTGCTGGCTTCCCAGACCGGGTCAGGCAAAATGCACCAGCAGATCGGGCTCCACGCCCTGCCCGAAGATCTCCAAAGGCACGTCGCCGATTCACTCGGCAGCCTCTCGCCGAGACAAATCGAGGTCGCTCAGCTCGTGGTTGACGGCAAGACCAGCAAAGAAATCGGACGCCGTCTCGGCATCAGCGCGCGCACCGCCGATCGGCACCGCGAGAATGTCTACTCAAGGCTGGGCGTGCGGAGCGCAGGTGAACTCATGCGGGCTCTGCAGGCCATCAAAGCGCCAGGCGTGTCGGCCTTCCCCGAACGGCTTGCCTCGCCGAACCGCGCCGGCGGAGTGCGGTTGGCCGAAGTGCTGACCGGCATCGCCTATCGGCCGCATCCCGACGATTTAGCCGTCAATATCTTCATGATGTGGGATCGCGGGGGCGAACCGGCAGGCTACGTCACGGTTCCGGCTGGGGTGGGATCGATGCTTCACACACTCGAGCTCGAAGGTGCCGATACGTCGCGACCGCTCCTGAACGCCATCGCCTTCGGGCTATTGGTGGCGATGCATATCCGCGTCCCATTGTACCTCACCGGTGAGCGGCGTGTCTGGGACAGCTCCTGGGGGACGCTTCCATTGGCCTTCGAGCAACCGCGCGGGCTGGGGCTTACGGATCTTCACTCGGCCGGTGCCTGACCTCACCTTCGATTGCGAGCCTCGAACCCACTTGGACGGCCGATTTGCACTGGACCAGAGACCGGAAATCCCCGGCGACGTCCAAGGCGCTTTCGCTGAGCCGAGTTGTGCAGAGCGCTCCAGTACGAGTATTGTCGCGCATCGGCCCCGCAATGGAACGTCGGATGACCACGCTGTCTGAACTTGCCGCCGCGCAGAGCGAACGGACCCTGGTCCCCGATGAGATTCTCGTGGCCCAAGGCTCACCTGGCGAAGAGTTCTACGTCCTCGAGAGCGGTCGGCTTATTGTCGAGCGTGACGGCGTCGACATCGCGACGCTGACGCAAGCGAACGCACTGATCGGCGAGATGTCCGTTCTCCTCGGCCGGACCCACAGTGCGACCGTCCGCGCCGACGGCTACGCAAGAGTTCGGGTCATCCCCGATGCACGCAATCACCTTCTTGGGGATGCAGCCATGACGCTTGAGCTCGCTGCTCTCTTGGCCGGACGACTCGATAAGACGATGGAGATGCTCGTCGAGATTTCCACCGAATACCAAGGCAAGGGCGAGCACAGCGTGCTGCGCCGGATCCTGTCTGCGCTTCAACGGCCGGCGCACATTGGTGCAAGCGAGCCTGACGCGGATGCTTCGCCTTGGAACCTTATCACAAGGTGAGTTTTTGCCCTTGAGTCCCATTCGGGTGGTGTGAGGCGGCAAACCTCCTTGGCATCTTTGTGTCCAGCAGCGCGCTGACAACCGGAGTTGATGCAACTTCACTATCGACCGCGAGGTGCGTCGCCACCCCATTGTGAGGACGTCACGATCGAGACTGGATCAGTCCATACTGGGCGGCCTTATTGCGGAGGAACGGCAGCCCATTGCCCATCACCACTGCTTCGCTCTCGGCAACGGGTCGCCAGACGCTGAGGCCGAAGGCCAAAAGCGGCTCCATGTTGATAAAGCTCTCCATCGCGAGCCCGCCACAAAAGCCGATAGCGGCCAGCGTTGCGAACGTCTCGTCCCAGGCGCAGTTACCCTCGCCGGGCGTTCCACGATCCGACTCCGAGAGGTGGATGTATTTGAGGTAGTCACGGGCAGCGATGATGCCGTTGCCCATGCCCTTTTCCTCGATGTTCATGTGGTAGGTGTCGAGGTGAACAAAGACATTGTTCATTCCGATGCGCTCGACCAAAGCGACGGCCTGCGCTGCGGTGTTAATGATGTGGTTCTCGTAGCGGTTGACGGCTTCTATCCCGAGCTCGACGCCGCGTGATTTGGCATATCGGGCAGCTGCCGTCATGGCGCGCGCGACGTTGTCCAGTTCGCCTTGCGTGGGCGGTTCGCCGGTGCGCTCGCCGATACCGCCGAAAGTAACGCCCGAAAGTGCTTCGGCGCCGATGTCGGCTGTCTTGTCGATGGCGACGGTCAGAAACTCGATCGCTGCGTCAGGATGTTTGGAGGCCCAGGCACGCTCGGGGAGTCCGAGCGAGCACACTGCCTGCAAATGATTGGCTTCGAGGAGTTTGCGCGTGTGCTCGGCGTCCACCGAATGCGGATCGGCAATCGAGATTTCGATGAAGTCGAGGTTGTATTTCTTGACCGCCGCGACCGTGTGTTCAGCGCCGGCCGGAGTCCAGCCACTGGTCCACATGCTGGTGTGAACGCCAAAGCCCTTCATCGGGTGATCCTCAAAAAGCTAAGTTGCCCCGCAACCCATCGCAGAATCATCACCCCAACCAGCATGATGCCCCAAATGGCGGTAGCAAGGTGCTGGCTAGCTCCGAGCAGGTTGAGCCCCGAAGACAACAATTGCAGAATGATGAGGGCCAGAAACACTGAGATCACCCGACCGAAGCCGCCGAACGGGTTGACCCCACCAAGAAAGCAGGCAAGGACCGTAATCAACACGTAGGACTCGCCATGACCAACGCGCACCGAGTTGAAGCGTGACAGCATGATGATGCCTGCAACCCCACACATGGCGCCCGACAGCACGTAAATCAAAGTGATGACGCGGCGCGTCGGAATGCCCGAATAGCGTGTGGCTTCGATGTTTGAGCCGACCATGTAATTGGAAAACCCTAGCCGCGTTCGCGTCATCATGATGTGCCAGATGGCCACGGCTCCAATCAGGATCAACAGCGGTATGGGCACGCCGAAGAAATAGCCGTGACCGAGCGGCTGAATGAATTCGGGAAACCCTGAAATATCGGCGCCGCGCGTCATGAACTCACCGAGGCCGCGAAGGAAGATCATCATCGACAGCGAAACGAGGATGGGGTGGGCGCCCGTGTAGGCGATCACCGGCCCCATCACGAGGCCGCTCGTTGCACCGACACCGACCGCTAGAACCGAACCGAGCAGAAACGCGTAAATGCTCGCGTCCGGTCCACCATTGGCATGCAGCACCCAGGCCAGTGTCAGTCCGCATAAATTGGCGGTGAACGTCACCGCGAGGTTGATGCCGCCCGAAATGATCGGCATCAGCATCGCCAGCGTCAACAGACCGAGCTCCGGCAGCTGGAACGCCACGGAATCGAATGTCGCCATGGTGAGGAAACGTGGAGAGAGTGAGCCGAAGAACGCGATCACCGCAACCAGCGCAAGGAGCAGGCCGATGTTCTCAGCTCCGAGCTTTGCAACAAGACGGTGCCGAATGCCGAGCTTGGGCGCCGCGATCTGGACCGGATCCCCGCTCATGTTGCGCTCCCTGGCCGCACCGCGGCGAACATCCTGCCGAGGGGGGCGTTCGACAGCGTGATCGCGGCGAGGATGATTGCGCCGATGATCATCTTGAACGCGTAGGGCGAAATACCCAAAAGGTTGAGTCCGTTCTGGGTAATTGAAACGAGGAATACACCAAGAATACAACCCAACACTGTGCCACGGCCGCCCCCTAGCCGCGCCCCACCGAGGACGACCGCGGCAAGCACATCAAGCTCTCGCCCGATCAGTGCGTTGGGCACGACCTCCTGAGCGTAGTGCACCTGCACCAGTCCACCGATACCGGCCATCAGCCCAAGCCAGCCGAAGGCCACAAAGTGCATTGCAGCAATGTTGATACCCAGTCGCCTTGCCCCTTCGGGATTATCGCCAAACGCGTAGAGCTGCCTGCCGATATTGGTGAAGCGTATCAGTATCCATGTCGCGATCACACTGATCGCCATGATGCCGACCGGCAAGGCCAGGCCCGTCCAGTTGCCGTTCGACTGCTGGAATTCGATCAACATGGTGCGGTGCGTCCACCACTCGGGCAAATTGTAGATTGAGACGCCTCGCGTGAAAAACATCAGTAGCCCAAAGAAGATGTTGAACGTCGCGATGGTGACAACGATCGAGATGATCCGAAAATAGTAGATCAATGCGGCATTGATCGCGCCGAGCACGATTCCGGTCGCGGCGGCGAACGCGATGCCAATCGCCCAGTTACCGCCGCCCATTTTGAGCAACGCCACCGCCACGACGTACTGCACCAGCGAAGCCGCTACGGCGAATGAGATGTCGATACCGCCGGCGATCAGCACCACCAGCAGGCCAACCGCGAAAATGAGATTGGTAGAACTGGTGTTCAACAGATTGAATAGATTGGCGATTGTGAGGAACTTGTCGCTTGTAAACGACAAGCCGACGCTGATCACCAGGAGGACCACGATCAACCAGGTTTCGGTCGGGTGAGCCCGTAACAGTTTCGGCAGCCTGAAGTTACGCATAGATCGCGGCTTCCAGGTCGTTGAGCGCGATAGTGCGGGGGTCGTACTCGGCGACGATCCGTCCGGCCGCCATGTGAAGCACCCGGTCGGCGTTGAAAAAGACCTCGGGCACTTCATCGGAAATGAGAAGTATCGCCAAGCCAGCCGTCGCCAGCTGCGCGACGATTTCGAAGATGCCCGCACGCGCACCGACATCGACCCCGACTGTCGGGGCGTCGAGAATAATGACCTTGAGCCCGACAGCCAGCCATTTAGCGATGGCAACGCGCTGTTGATTTCCACCCGACAGCGTTGAGATCGCATCAGTCGGCAAGCCGATCTTGATTGCGAGTTCGTTGACCCAATGGCTGACCAGTTCATCCTTCTTGGTAAACGAGATCAGTCGGCGATCCAGCAGCTTGTCGAGTACAGGCAGGACCAGATTGTCCGCTATCGACTGCTGTTGAACTAGACCAAGGGCCAACCGATCCTCAGACAGATAGCCAATGCCCGCGCGGATCGCGTCGCGGTTCGACCTCAGGTTGAGCGCCACGCCATTGAGTGAGATGCGCCCCCGATCGGGCGGCGACATGCCGAAGATCGAGAGCGCCAGTTCGGTTCGTCCGGCACCCAGGAGACCCGTGAGGCCAACCGTTTCGCCGCGCCTGATCACAAACGAAACGTCTTCGTATTCACCGCCGCGCGTCAGCCCTTCTATCGCAAGCACGATCGGCGACGCCGAATGATCCTTGCTGCGCACGCCCTGGTCGAAGGTTTTCCCGGTCATCAGCTCGGTAAGGCGCGACTGGGTCATACCCTTGGTCGGATAGACGCCCACGAGTTTACCGTCGCGAAGCACCGTGACTCGGCTCGAAATCTCCAGAACTTCGGCTAGCCTGTGGCTGACAAAGACGATCGACATGCCTTCGGCCGAAAGAGTTCGCACGATATCGAGCAGGCGGTCCGTCTCAGATTGCGTAAGGGACGAGGTGGGCTCGTCCATGAAGATGACTTTTGCTTCTCCCGCGAGTGCGCGGGCGATCGCAACGATCTGCCGTTGGGCAATGGCGAAGGTGCGCAGGGGGGCGTCGACGTCGAGGTCAGCGCCAAGTCGTGCGAGCACGCCCAGCGCTCGCTCACGCATTTCGCCATGATTTACTAGGCGTGGAACCGTGCCAAGAACGGACTGGATGCCGATATTTTCGGACACAGTCATTTCAGGGAAAAGTGCCAGATCCTGCCAGATCACCTCGACCCCGGCAGCGCGCGCCGCAACGGGCGACATCGTACTAACCGGTTTGCCGGCGACCGAAATCTGCGCCCCCACCAGAGGCTGGTACACGCCGGTGATGACCTTGATGAGGGTGCTTTTGCCGCTGCCATTCTCGCCGGCGATACACTGCACCTCGCCGGGAAGCACCTCGAAGCTGACATTCTGCAGGGCTTTGACACCACCGAACGTCACACTGACATCACGAAGCGAGAGCACCGACACGGCGTCCCGATCCGTCGATACCGCAACACTCATTGCCGTGGGCCTTGTTGGTGGAGCAGCGGGCGCCGGGGATGCAGTACCCCGGCGCCCG
>JBDSEK010000140.1:0-11099 GCA_039920085.1 Devosia sp.
CGGTGCGGGTCACGTTGACGGTATAGTCGATGATGTTGCCCGGATGGGCGACCCACTGGCCGCCGGTCATGAACTGATAATCGGGCTCATTGCGAAAGCTGTCGCACATGAGGCCGTGAAAGCCGGCAAGGCCGGTGCCGGCGCGCACCGCCGCGAACAGGTTCTGCAATTCCTCCTTCTTGATCTCGGACATGGTGATCATCGGAACGATGAGATCGTTCTTGGCCAGTTGCGGGTCAGCGAGGCAAACCGTCCCATTGTCGAGGGTAACCGTATAGCCGTGCGCGGCCAGCATGTCGCGGACCAGCTCACCGCTCTGGCGCGGCGTGTGGCCTTCCCAGCCGCCCCAGAAAATCAGGGCATTTTTCTCAGGCATTGGAATGGGCTCCTAGTCGAGTTGGCCAAAGGCAAGATCGTCGCGCATCGGCGCCGGCCGCGCGCATTGATGTTTGAGCTCAAGGCGCCGGCCCGTCTCGGCCGAGCCGAGGATCGCGGTCATGACTTCAAGGACGTGAAGGCTCAGTTCGTGGTTGGCCCGGTGCGGGCGGCCGGTGACGATCGCTTGTGCCATGTCGGCGAGCCCGAGAATGCGGTAATTGCCATCGCCATAGCGGTGGCTCTGTTCGATCTCGGTCCACTCGCCGTTCTTCTCCGAGACTTGCACGGCGCCCTGGAACTGATTGGGATCGGGCACCAGCATCGAGCCGCTGCTGCCATAGATCTCGATATGGCTATGGGTGTGCTTCCACACATCGAAGCTGGTGGTGATGGTCACGGCCGCGCCGGAGACGAAGTCGATAAGGGCCGAAATGTGGGTCGGGACATCGACCGAAAAGCTCTCGCCCTGGCGCTGGCCCGAGCCGATGGTGCGGGATGGATAAGAGGCCTTGGCGGCGCCGGAGACGCTCGCCACCGGACCCAGCATGTTGACGAGGCAGGTGAGATAATAGGGCCCCATATCCAGCATCGGACCGCCGCCGGGCTTATAGTAGAAATCGGGGTTGGGATGCCAAAGCTCGTGCCCCGGCACCATCATGAAGGCGGTGCCGGCGAGCGGCGTGCCGACGGCACCGGCATCAATGGCCTTGCGCGCCGTCTGGTGCGAACCGCCAAGGAAGGTGTCGGGCGCGCAGCCGACGCGCAACCCGGCGTGCTCCGCCGCCTCGACCAAAGCGAGCCCGTCCTCGAACCGGATCGCCAAAGGCTTTTCCGAATAGACGTGCTTACCCGCGGCCATCGCCTGCAGCCCGACGGGAACGTGATGCTGCGGCGTGGTCAGATTGAGCACGATATCGATACGTGGATCGGCCAGCAGCGCATCGACACTGAGGGCTTCGATGCCATAGGTCGCCGCCTTGGCGCGGGCCGCGTCGCTGTTGATATCGGCACAGGCGATAATCTTGAGGACCGGAAAGCCCGGGGCGGCCTTGAGATAGGCGTCCGAGATATTGCCGGTGCCGATAATGCCGATGCCAAGTGGATTCATTGTCTCTCTCGCGGCGAACGCGTGCCGATTTCAATGCCGTGAAGCCAGCCTGCAAGCAAGTGCTCGGCGGCGCGCGAGGGCGCCATCGATCGCGATGCTGGTCGCGGCCGCCGCACTGCCCTATTGACGCATAGCCGGACGAACAGGCAACAGGATTGACGATGGCACACGCTTACATTTGTGCATTCCGCCGCACCGCGATCGGTCGTTTTGGCGGCGCCCTTTCGGCGGTCCGTCCGGACGACCTTGCCGCCGTGCCGCTGCGCGCCCTGCTGCAGGATCATGGCGCGGCCGATTGGGAAGCGGTCGACGATGTGATCCTTGGCTGCGCCACGCAAGCGGGCGAGGACAATCGCAACGTCGCCCGGATGAGCCTGTTGCTGGCGGGGTTGCCCGTCGGCGTTCCCGGGACGACCATCAACCGCCTCTGTGCGTCCGGGCTCGATGCGGTGGCGAGTGCCGCGCGCGCCGTGATGGCGGGCGAAGGCGATTTTTACATCGTCGGGGGCGTTGAATCCATGAGCCGCGCCCCGTTCGTCATGCCCAAAGCAGAGGCGGCCTTTTCGCGAAACGCCGAGATCTATGACACCACCATTGGCTGGCGCTTCGTCAATCCGCTGATGAAAGCGCAATACGGCGTCGACTCGATGCCCGATACCGGCGAGAACGTCGCCGAAGAGTACAAGATCAGTCGCGCCGATCAGGACGCTTTCGCCTTTCGGTCGCAGCAAAGGGCAATCGCCGCCCAGAGCAATGGCCGGCTCGCTCAGGAGATCGTCCCGGTCATGGTGCCGCAGAAGCGGGGCGACGCATTGGTCGTCGACCGCGACGAGCATCCACGCGCCGACACTAGTCTCGAAGCCCTCGCAAAATTGCCCACGCCATTTCGCAATGGTGGGACGGTCACTGCCGGAAACGCTTCGGGGGTCAATGATGGGGCGGCGGCACTGATCGTCGCTTCAGAAGCGGCCATTACGCGACATGGGCTCGAGCCGATCGCGCGGGTGCTCGGCGCCGCGAGCGCCGGCGTGCCACCCCGGATCATGGGCATCGGCCCGGTCCCCGCGACGCGCAAACTCTGCCAGCGTCTCGGCCTGTCCCTGGCCGATTTCGACGTCATCGAACTCAATGAAGCGTTCGCGAGCCAGGCCATCGCGGTGTTGCGCGAACTTGGCATTGCGGAGGACGCGGAACATGTGAACCCCAATGGTGGGGCGATTGCCCTCGGTCACCCGCTCGGGATGTCAGGGGCGCGCATCGCCGGAACCGCGGCGCTGGAACTAAAGCTGCGCGGCAAGCGCCGCGCGCTCGCAACCATGTGCGTCGGCGTCGGCCAGGGCTACGCCCTGGCGCTCGAGGGTGTTTAGGCGAAGCGACCGCCGCCGCGGCTCGTGTCCGGGAATTCCCGCTTCGAGCTGGCTGGGGCGCTAGGATTCGAACCTAGGAATGGCGGTACCAAAAACCGCTGCCTTACCACTTGGCGACGCCCCAACGGGGCCGGTACCTACACGCTTTGACAGGGGGGCGCAACGAAGCGGCGGCCCGGCCAGCGGCGCTTGAACTGGGGAGGTCTCGCGGCTATAACGCCGCCAATTCCGCGCCGCTGAGGCGCATGCGGAACCCCATCGGAGTATAGCGCAGCCTGGTAGCGCACCTGCTTCGGGAGCAGGGGGTCGAGTGTTCGAATCACTCTACTCCGACCATTCAAGCCGGGCCTTTCGCGAGGCCCGGCTTTTTCACACTGACAGGTGGCCGGCACGGGACCGGCAACGATTTGCCCGGGGCGACAGTCCCGCAGGTCAGAGCGCGTGTGGCTTGCCGAATTTGACCTGTGCGGGCGGTCGTCGTGATTGCGACAGGGTAAGGAGGTCGGCGAGCGAGCGCCCCCCGCGTCCCGCCGGCTCCCGTTGCGATGGTGCCACATCGTCTCCAAAAACCCCGAGCCAGCCGAGATCGGCCTTGCCCTCGCCACCTCAAGGCTTTTGTCTGGACGGGCGGCTAGGAGCAAGTCGATCATGCGCATAGTGGTCACCGCATTGTTGCTGGCGCTGGGCGCCACTGCCGCCTCGGCAGAGGACCTTACCGACTGGACCGGATTCTACGCTGGCCTCGGCATCGGCGTTAGCCAGGCGCGTGTCGTCAACACCTACGTCGACACGTCGCCATCCAACGTTATGGCCGCCTCCGATACCGGGGATAATCCGTTTCTTCTCGGCGAGTTCAGTGACCCTCCGCTGACCGCCCATCCCATCACTGGCCGTCATGTGCTGGCTGGCTATTTGGTCCAACAAGGGCCGCTGGTCGTTGGGGTCGAGGCCGATGCAGTGTTCGGCGGCCCCAGCACCTTTTTCGACCCGATAATCGACTGCGGCGACTACGAGGTCTGCGCTCTTGCAGGTGCGCGCAAGCAACTGCAACCGCTGGGGCATCTGCGCGCCATTATCGGCGGGGTCACGCCCGACCAGCGCCTTATGGGCTTTGCCGCGGTTGGTATCGCGGCGGCGAAGGCCACCAATGATTTCTTTGCCCTCGCGCTGACGCGCGACGATGTGGACGAGGACCACGATGTGAGCACGGCCACCTTGTTTGGACCGAGCGTGGGCATGGGCATCGAGGTCAAAGCAACGGACCATCTGCGACTGCGCGCCGAGGGGATCGTCGACATCATGAACTTCGCCTATTCCAGCAATGTCTACGCCGAGGCGGGCACACTGACCGGTCCACCATTTTTGACCGACGCTGCAATCGTCGATGTCGAGAGTAGCAATGTCGTCCGCTTCACCAATTTGATCGCCCGCTTATCGGCGATCTGGCAGTTCTGAGCACCTCGCACTCGCGAGCCTGGCCCACTGCCGTCAGAAGTCGCTAGCGGGCCGAGCCGGCGAGCAAATGTGTGGGTGGCCGCAGCAACGAAGCCGCGCGCGACTAAGGTGATTCCGTCGGCTGATCCTTGGTCACGCCATCGGGTCCGTGGCCGCTGCTTCGGCCTTCATCGCGCGGCGCGTCGGGCAGTGGCGCGAGGCCCTTTTTGACGCGGGCAGCGGCGTCCGCGTCGCGCTGACGATCTTCGCCTATCGATTTCGAGCCGCGCTTTGAAACGATCGCTGGGTCGGTCATTGGATCTAACCTTTTGCTACGAGGTGCAATTTGGCGGTGACTGGCGCTTCCGGCGCGCGCTTCGAGATCGAAACCTCTGTCCCCTTCGCGCTTGACGCGACGACGAGTTCGCCTCCGAGCTGCGCCGTCAAAGCTTCGATGATGCTGGTCCCAAGGCCAGGTTTGACGGCCGTCGTGTTGGGCTCCATGCCGACGCCATCATCCGCAACGGTCAGGCCCCAGCCCTGCTCATCGCTGGTGTAGCGGACGACAATCCTGCCGTGTCGGCCGGCTGGAAATGCGTGCTTGAGCGCATTGATCACCAATTCGGTGACGATCAGGCCCAGGCTGACCGAGATCTCCGCGGCGACAGCCGCGTCATCGATTTCGACATTCAGCGTGACCATCTTGTGGTCGCGGATCATCGAGGCTCCGATGCTCGCGCAGAGTTCGGTGAAGTAGGGCCGTAACTCCACGCTTCCCTGGCGGGTCACCGCCAGTTGCCGCTGCATCGAAGCGACAGACATGATCCGGTGGTGAGCATCGTGAAGATAGCCGCGCGTTTCATCGGACTGCACTCGGCGAGCGCTTTGCATCAGCACGCTGGCAATGATCTGAAGACTGTTGGCGACGCGGTGTTGCAGCTCCTGAAGGAGCACGGCCTTCTCGCGCACCAGGTCCTCCTTGACCTTTTCGATAAGCCGCGCATCGGTGACGTCCGTGATCGACAGCAGAACATGAATTTCCGCATCGGCCGAATAGTCCAGCCGCTTGGCGCAAAGGACCAGACGGCGAATCGCGCCTCCGTTCGCCGTGAAGTCGATTTCATAAGCCTCGATCGCTGCGTCTCCAGAGACGGTTGTGCGGAGCAGAGAGGCGATTTGGGGCAGGTTCCACTCGCCTGCGCCGAGCCCGCTCAGCTGGGTTCCGGGGACAGGGTGATCGATATCGAACGTACTGCAGAACGAGGCACTGGCCGCGACGATCTGAAGCCGTTCATCGAGAAGAAGCATCGGAGCGACGGAGGCGTCAACGATTGCGAGCGCCAGGCCGGCCGTCGGTCTCGAAATGGGAAGGGTCGGAAGAGCAGCCATTGCATGGCCCTCGGTCCGGAGGCTCGCGAAGCGAAAGCCATACCCGGAATAGAAAAGGCACTAGGGTCGGGAGTGTTCGGAGAGTGGCCCGTAGACGGAGACGTTAGCACGTTTGAGACCGGGAACTATGTCCACGCGCCTTAATCTTTGCACCCTTGCCTCATGTCTCCCAAGGCGGCGGCGATCTCGGTACCCAGATAGGGTTTGGGGAAGAAGCGGCGTCCCTCGGGAAGGTCACGATCAAAGATGGTAAACTGTCCCGAGGTCACGATAATCCTAACCTCGGGCCACCGCTTACATACGGCCGCAGCGAGTCCCAAGCCGTCCATTGACCCGGGCATCTCGATGTCGGTGAAGAGTAAATTGATACTCGAATGCGTTTCGAGGAGCACAATGGCAGCGTCCGCATCGCCGGCCGCAAAGACGGTGAAACCGAAATCCCTAAGTTCGTCGACAATGCCAAGTCGGATGAGAACATCGTCCTCAACGACCAGAACCACGCCTGAATAAACTGGCGGCGTTTCGAGGGGCGACAATCGATCCCGGACATCGGAATTTGCCGTGAAGTGCGGGCGCGGGTGCATGCCGCTACAATCGCGTTAGTCGGCCGCGGCCCCGGACCAGCCGGATGATGAGCAGCAGGATGATCGCTCCGATGGTCGCATTGACGATCTCGGCGAGCAGACCCGAGCCCAGATATAGGCCAATTCTGGGCAGCAGCCAGCTGCCGATAAACGCGCCCACGATGCCGACGGCGAGGTCAGCGATAATACCCATCCCGCCACCGCGCACGATCTGACCCGCAAGCCAGCCTGCTATGAGCCCGACGACAATAATGACGAGAATGCCTTGGCTACTGAGGTCCATTTGAGTTCTCCTGAAATCAGATCGTTGTTGGTGAAGTTGCCCGGTTACATTGGAAGGTTTGCAAACAGATGAGCGTCCCGCTGTTCGAGGTTGCGCCACACACGGTGTGGCCCGTCCAGCTCAAGAAGTCGAACCTCGACTCTCTGGCCGCACCTTATCAGCTGCTGCGCGACAAACAGAGTATCCTTAACCGCCTCCGAACAGAGGCGATATGGCCCACCTGGAACATCATTGCACGTCACGCTCCAGCCATCGCTGGTGGGAACAATGTCGTACTTTATCATTGCCATTGAATGCCCCGCCGCGTCCGTTCGCTGCGCCTCAGCCTGTCGCGGGCAGCAGCATCTGAGGGGTAACGCGCGAAACTCCAAAAAGCCCAAATGTCATTTTCGGCACGTCCCAAGGCACGATCATCGAGGGACGTCGGGTGAGCCGATCGCGCTAAATGAGGACCTGCGCTCACGGACGTGGCGTACCAGCACCAAACCCCCATATGATAGCGGCGAGCGAGGACCCGGCAATGAATGTTACGGAAGATGAACTCATGCATCCCCTCTGGGAGCCGGGCAATCTGCGTCGCGCCTTGCAGGCGGCCGGTGTTGCGCTATGGTCGTGGAACGTCGACAGCGACCGGTTCACCATGGACACTCAGGCTTTCGAATTGTGGGGCGTGCCGCAGGCTGATGGCGTGACGTTTGAGGATCTGTCGGCCCATATCCATCCGGCCGACCGGGATCGGGTACGGGCCGCCTTCACTGCGACGCGTGCGGTTCTGGGCGCCTATGAAATCGACTTTCGCATCATATCGGAAGGCAGCATCCGCTGGATTTCGGCTCGCGGGCTTGGCGATGATTCGGGGCTGCACAAGCGGCATATGTTTGGCGTCTTCCTCGACGTCACGGGCCGCAAGCAAGCCGAAGAAGGTCACGAGCTTCTCGCCGGCGAGATGAGCCACAGGGTCAAGAACCTGCTGACCATCGCCCTGGCTCTGACGCAGATCAGTTCGCGCTCCTCAACCAGCGCGTCGGAAATGGCTAGTGAGCTGACCGGCAGGCTGGCCGCTTTGGGACGAGCCCATGATCTGGTGCGGCCGTTGCCTGGAAACCAAGGCAGAGCCGCGCTGCTCGGGGATGTCATCTCCATCGTGCTTTCCCCCTATGACGACATGGGCGCCTTCAGTGGACGGATCAGGGTTGCCGTGCCGCGCATGGGCGTCGGCGAGATCGCCGCCACGTCGATCGCGCTCACCTTCCACGAACTCGCGACAAACTCGCTGAAATACGGAGCCCTTTCGGCGGACACGGGAACGCTGGACGTTTCCGGATCCACCGAGGAAGCGGGCGAGGTCGCTATCGTGTGGATCGAGCGGGGCGGGCCCAGTGTTGCGCCCGCCGATCGCACCGAGGGCTACGGTACCAAACTCTTGCACCGCAGCATGGCGAACCAGCTCGGCGGGAGCATCGACTATGAATGGGGGAGCGAAGGACTGGTGGTTCAGCTGAGAATGAAAACGGATAGACTGGCGGCCTAGTTGATTGCTTGACCGATGACAGAGACGGACCGCCGACGAAGCATCACAACCGCCCGCTCGGAGCCCGGCACCTATTTTTTCTTCTTCTTATCCCCGTCGTCTTTGCCGCTCGAATCCGACTTTTCCTTTTCGGCTTCTTTGGCTGCCTTTTCGGCTTCTTTGGCGGCCTTCTCAGCAGCCTTCTCCGCCTCTTTGGCATCCTTCTCCGCGGCCTTTTTCGCTTCCTTGGCTGCCTTCTCGGCCGCCTTTTCCGGGTCTTTGGCCGCCTTCTCGAGGGCCTTGAGTTCCTGCTTGGTGAGTACGGGGGAACCGTCTTCGTTCAGGACCTTGGGGAGCTTGCCATGCCCTTTGACCGTCAGCGTCGTGCCATCGCTATCGCCAACCACCTCCGCGGTTTGTCCCGCCGAAATGGTCACGTGATTGCGCGAGTGAAGATCCTCTACCGCGACATGGCCGCGCTCGACGGCCACCCATGCTCCCCTTGACGTGGACTTGACCGTGAAGCGGGTGCCTTTGACGACGGCCGCCAGGAACGGCGTTTCAACGGCGAAATGTTGGACGTTCTGAACCTCGGCCTCGATCGTCACAGTGCCTGAGGTTTCCTCGACCGTCGTGAAGTTCTGTCCGTTCCGATCGTGAATTCTGATCTCAGTGTTCGGGCCGAGCTGGATTGTTTCCTCGCCGCGCTCGAAGCTGACCGAACCATTGAACGCCGTGCGAATGGGCCGGCTGTCGGATACGATTTCGTTGCGGTGCAGGGGCTGCCAGGCGCTGTCCACCAGTTGGAAGACGTTGCCTCGAAGTTTGGCCGCGATCCAATCGTCCGCATTGGCCGGGACCATGAACGCAAGCATGATGGCGAGGAAAAGCGCGATACGATACATAGCCGGGGCCTCTGCATCCGGGTTCCAAGGACGACGCTCCCCGACAACTACAACGCCATCTCGTATATTCCCTTAAGCGCGAGCGTTAACGGCGGCCTACAGAAATACGGGCAATGCTTCGTGAGCGGGCGCTTGGAGCGCAAATCGAACGGCGTGACAGGTCGGTCGTCGCCAATTGTCGAGCGTCATAGTGGATGGTCAGGGGCCCGGTGCGCCGACACACCGGGCCGTTGCCGACCCGCTCCGATGACTCCGCGAGGATGGAACGCCGTCCCCGAGCAGGAGGGTGTGGCCGGGCGAGCGCTACTGCCGGCGCCGGAAGATCGCCCAGGCGCCCGAGACGGTCATTGCGGCGAAGGCCATCTTGAGCAGATCCCACAGAATGAACGGCCGCACGGCGCCATCGAACGCGACCTGCAGCAGATTGCCGCCCTGCAGCCATTTTGGCAGCTCGCCGCCCGAAGCGAGGATGGAATTGGCGATGACCATGAGCCAGCCGAAGCCGAAGACAAAAGCGATCGCGTCGCCGATGACCATAGTGGCGAACAGCAGCGCCACATTGCCGGCCACGCCCCGGTCGGCCATGCGGCCGATGACATAAGACATCGGCAGATAGCCGATGAGGAAGCCGAAAGTCGGCGACATGACATAAGCCCAGCCGCCGCCATTGGCGAAGACCGGCAGGCCGACAAGGCCTTCGATAAGATAGAGGGCAACCGTCGCAACGCCGAGCCGCGAGCCGACGCTGGCCGCGATGAGCGCGACCACCAGGGTCTGCATCGTGAACGGGACAGGCGGCAGTGGTATCTTGAATTTGGCCGAGGCCCACAGCAGGGCGGTGCCCAGCACCACGACGAGTAGTTTGGTCGCGAACCGCGCGGACGCCCCTTTGGGCTCAATTGCCTCGAGCAGAGTATTGGGAGTGGTCAGGGTGACGGCCATTGCGATACCTTTGTTGTGACGCCGAACTCGACGTCTTTCTAGTCGTTCAAGGCATTGGAGCGCAATGGCCGCCCCCCTCCCCGCCCCCAGCTTCGACAAGAGTTTCGACCCAGAGCACGGCAAGGCCGTGCCGGTGCTGCCGGGCGTCGTGCGGGTGACCGCCGCCAATGGCGGGCCCTATACCTTTACCGGCACCAACAGCTTTGTACTCGGAACCAAGACGCTGGCGGTGATGGACCCCGGGCCGGACGATACGACGCACGCCGCGGCGCTCAGGGCCGCGATCGGCGGAAGGCGGGTCGAGGCGATTATCCTCACCCATACGCATCGCGATCATTCGGCCCTGGCGCATAAATTGAAGGCGGAGACCGGGGCGGCGCTCTGGTTCGCCGGGCCGCACCGGATGAGCCGGGCACCGAACGCGATCGAAATGCGCCTCCTGGCGCGCGCCGCCGATTGGGATTTGGTGCCAGATCGGGTGCTTGCGGACGGCATGCCGTTCAGCGCCGGCGATCTGCCGCTGGTGGCGCTGGCGACGCCCGGACATTGCGCCAATCATCTGGCCTTCGGCATTGCGGGGAGCGACTGGCTGTTCACGGGCGATCACATCATGGGCTGGAACTCGACGCTTGTCGCTCCGCCCGATGGTGCGATGGGCGACTATCTGACGTCGCTCGAAAAGGTGATCGCGGCGCCCTATGCGCATTATCTGCCGGCGCATGGTGGCCCGATCGAGAACGGCCCGGCCTATGCGCGCGCGTTACTGGCGCATCGACGGCTCAGAAATTCGCAGATCGTCGACGCGGTGAACAATGGCGCCCGGACGATCGGCGCGCTGCTCGCGATCATCTATCCCAGCCTGTCGCCGGTGCTGCAGCTTGCCGCTCGGCTGACGCTTCAGGCGCATGTCGAATATTTGGCGGAACGCGGCGAAATCAGCGCCGAGCGTGGCTGGCTGGGCTGGCGGCTGAGGCGGGTCTAATTGTCCTCGGCAGCGGCGGGCGCGGGCGGCGCGTCGCGCAGCATCAGGGTCACGCGGCTATCGAGCTCGAGCAGGAAGGCCTCGATGCGAAGGCCATTCTCGGCAAAATCATGGAAGGATGTGAGCGAGGCCGAGCGCATCGCGACCGTCGATCCCGCCGCCGACCCGGCGACGCGCGCCACCACTTCCTGCTGCCAGCCGAGCAGCGTTGTCGCGA
>JBDSEK010000141.1:0-5130 GCA_039920085.1 Devosia sp.
CAGCCACGTAGTCGTCTTCGTGGCCGGGCGTCGCCCCTTCGGCGAGCCAGCGGTCATAGGCGAGTTGCCGCAAATGCATGTCTTTGGCGCGCAGCCAATAGTGCATGTCGCCACCGTCCGGGCGCCCGTCCTGCACCCAGAGGAAGTAAGCCGTCGCTCGGATGGCTTCGGCGAGCTCGGAATTCTTCTTCACAATTGTGGGGCGCCCAAGAGTAAAGGAGCGCGGGGATCGTCCCCGCGCCCAGCAATCATGCAGCCTTGCGATTGGCCTCGCCGATCGCAACCTGTGACAGTTTCTTGTCGGTCGCGATTTCCTCGTTGAGGGTGGCGTCCAGGAGCTTGACCGCATCGGCGTAGCCCAGCTGCCGCGCCCAGGTCTTGAGCGTACCGTAGCGGGCGATCTCGTAGTGCTCCACCGCCTGCGCCGCGGACACGAGGCCAGCGTCGAGCGCCACCGTGCCTTTGAAGTCTTCCATGATCGACTTACCCTCTTCGAGGATACCGAGGATGGCATCGCAGGTCTTGCCGCGCGCCGTCTGGCCGATCAGTTCGAACACCTGCTCGAGCCGCTCGACATGACCTTCGCTTTCCCTGAGATGCTGCTCGAAGCCCATGCGCAGCTCATCGGAATCCGCCGCCTTGGCCATTTTCGGCAGCGCTTTCACGATCTGCTTTTCGGCGTAGTAGATGTCCTTGAGAGTGTCGTGGAACAAATCTTCGAGGGTCTTTTCAGCCATGTTGGCCTCCCGCTGTATGATAATGGTGAAGGGGCTGACGCGTCCCGCCGGCGAGTCAATCGAGATTGGCGCTTTTGGTTCCCGCAACGCTCCGTGGTCTACTGGGATTGCCAGGCTTAACGGTCCCGACACGACAGCAACCTCCGGGTGTTGCGCGACGCATCGTTAAACCGCGTGTGGAACGCTGCCTACAGCCCGGCTCGGAGTTGCTGCCGATGGTCGAAGCCATCCGGTCCACCGCTGAGCGCGCCGAAGAACTTGCCGATCAGTTGCTGGTGTCCGCCAACCACCGGGCGTAATAGCGTCTGCGACACTGGTTCGCCTTGCTTGCGTCCAATTCGTGACCGAAAGCGGGGCGTGTTTAGCCGCCCCTTAGACCATCGTCACCATTTGCCCCGCCGAGCGAGGGGGTATTCCGCTGGCTTGTCCGCGGCTCTGCGTCCCCTTCTTCTGGCCGCCGCCGCCTCGATGCTGCTCGCCGGCTGCAGCAGCACAACCGGGGTGAGCATGAAGAGCCTGACCACGCCAGCAAAGATCGAGGCGCTGAGCCCGCAATTGCCCCGTGCCAGGTTGGACGGCCTTGATGGCCTCATTTCGAAATATGCGGCCCTCTACAATGTCCCGGCATCGCTTATCCATCGCATCGTCGTCCGCGAGAGCGGTTACAACCCCAGGGCGCGCAACGGTCCCTATTATGGGCTGATGCAGATCCGCTACGACACCGCCATGACCATGGGCTATCGCGGTCCGGCCTCGGGTCTGCTCGATGCCGAAACCAATTTGCGGTACGGTGTCAAATACCTCGCCGGGGCCTATCTGGTGGCCGGAAAGGACGCCGATGGCGCCGTGCGCGGGTATTCGCGCGGCTATTACTACGACGCCAAGGCGCAGGGGCTGCTCGAGGAAGTGGGCCTGCGCTAGCCCGATTGCCGGTGGGCAAACCTGCCCCCCCGATTCCCAAACCGCGGCGCCCACGCTAACCCTTGCCGGTGGGAAACTCTTGGGGGACTAGCGTCCATGATTAGAAAACTGAGTGCCGAGGCCTTCGGCACCTTCTGGCTCGTCTTTGCGGTGCTCGGCACGGCCATGCTGGCGGCCGGCGTGCCCGATGTCGGCGTGGGCTGGATCGGAGTAGGCTTTGCTGCCGGACTTGCTGTCCTCACTATGGCCTATGCGGTCGGCGGCATCTCGGGCGGGCATTTCAACCCGGCCGTATCGCTCGGCCTCGCCATTGCCGGCCGCTTCGAATGGAATGAGCTCATCGGCTATTGGATCGCGCAGATCGTCGGCGGCGCGGTGGCGGCGGTCGCCGTCTATGCGATCGCGACGGGTGCTTCAGGCTTCACGGCGGGCGGCTTCGCGGCCAATGGCTACGAGACATTGTCGCCCGGCGGCTATTCGCTCATCGCCGTGCTGATCCTCGAGATCGTGCTGACCGCGATGTTCCTGATCGTCATTCTGGGTTCGACCAGCAAAGCGGCGCCGGCGGGCTTTGCGCCCATTGCCATCGGTCTTGCGCTGTTCGTCGCGCATCTTATCGGCATCCCGGTCAGCAATGCTTCGCTGAACCCGGCCCGGTCCATCGCTTCGGCGCTGTTTGCGACCAATGGCGCCTGGAGTCAGGTCTGGGCCTTCATCGTTGCGCCGCTGCTGGGTGGAGCGCTCGGCGCGGTGATCTGGCGCTATCTGCTCGCCCCCGGCGAGAGCCCGGCGGGGATCGGTCAACCGTAAGCGCGAACAAGCGGGTCTGTGCGGTTGAATGCCGGCCAGACCCGCTCTAGACTGCCTCCAATCCGGGGGAATGCGATGCGTTTGCGGATTGGCGTCATCCAGTTTCTTGCCGGCGTGAGCTACAACGTCGCGCCCGATTGGCGACTGTTCGGAGAGGCAAAAGTCTCCTACGCCATGAACGATGTCGCCTTGTCCGGGAACGGCACCGGACAGACCAGCTTCGTCTAGCCCCATCTTCGGGCCGGGCTGTTAGTTGCCTTTGACGACGGTACCGGCTGGTAGCGCCAGCAGCTGGACACCGTCGCCCGACGCGAGGCGGATTTCGCACTTGCCGTTAGGGGGGTCTGGTTTGACCAAAGACGGTCCAGGCGTCACCGAATTCGTCGCGACGGCGGAACGTCCGCCCGAAGCGATCACGCATGGGCGGCTGCTCTATCTGATCCACGAATTGAGCCGGCTGGTCGCCACCAATTTCGACCAGGCGATGGCCCGCCACAAACTGACCCATTCGCAGTGGTGGGGCATCATGCACCTCTACGAAAATCAGGGCGTGTCGCAGTCCGATCTCGCCAATATCATGCAGATGGGCCGCGCCTCGGCCGGCAAATTGCTGGAGCGGATGGAAGCCAAGGGCTGGATCGAACGCCGGCCTGACCCCGCCGACAGCCGTATCCGGCGGGTCTATTTCGCCGATGGCGTCGTGCCAGTCTTCATGCTGATGGACAAGGAGGGCAACCGGCTGTTCGACGCGTTGCTCGCCGGCCTCGATGCGGATACCGAAGCCATGGTGATCGCAGCGCTGACCCGCATCCGCAGGCGGGCGGAAGCGGCGATCAAGAAATAGCAGCCGTGGAGCCCGTGCCATCGCTTCGGTTCAGATTACCGCCAACCTTTCGATCGCGGCCGACGAGATCGCGATCAGCTACATCCGCGCGTCGGGTCCGGGCGGCCAGAACGTCAACAAGGTGTCGAGCGCGGCGCAGTTGCGGTTCGATCTCGGTGCATCGCCATCGCTGACGGCACCAGTCAAGGCGAGGGCGGCGCGGCTGGCAGGCACGCGGCTCACTTTGGACGGGGTGATCGTCATCACCGCAGATCGTTTCCGTACGCAGGCGCTCAACCGCGAAGACGCCGTGGCGCGGCTGGTCGATTTGCTCAAGGCTGCCTCGGTGCCGCCCAAGCCGCGGCGCAAGACCAAGCCTACTTTTGCGAGCAAGCTTCGTCGGCTCGATGGAAAGACGCGCCGCAGCGGCGTCAAGAAGCTCCGCAGCGCCCCAGCGGACTGACTCTGAAATCCTGCAGTAAGGCGCGGCAATTGGCCATTCACTCGGGCGTTTGTGTCGGGCATCGCCTTGACAGGGCCGCCATTGCCGCTTTCGATGACCCATGCGGCGCGATCCCCTTTCGAGACTCCATACCCTGCTCGAAAGCGGCGAGCTTCGGCTTGTCCATGTCATCGGCGTGGCGCGTTCCAATTCTACGCTGGTCTGCCGTCTGCTCGGCCAGCAGCTCGATGGCGCTGTCTACGAACCGGCGGTGCCTTCTTCGATCGATCCGGCGACGAATTTCGCCCGCGTGATCCTTCGTGCGTATAGCCGCGCCCGCCGGACGCGTCCGGTCCCTATCGTGCTTGCGGTCAAGGATATCTCGCTCTTTCTCACCGAGACACAAATGGCGCTGATCGCCCGCCACGCCGCGCATGTGGTCTTCACCATCCGCGACCCGGCCAGTGCGCATGCCTCGCTGGTCAGGCAGTTGCAGCATGAGTTCAACTTCTGGCAGCGGGTCGATGCCACGGTTCGCCAGCCATTCGAATCGCTGTGGATGTTCATCAGCTTCCTTCACTCTCTGCCCAAGTTCGCGAACTTTGCGCGCACCGCGCTACCGGGGATCAAGATGGGCCTCTACCGTGCCGGGATGGCCGGCTGGAGCCTGATCAGCTGGGACCGGCTGATGGCGCAGTTCGCTGCCATCGATCCGACACGCATCACGGTCCTCGACGCGGCCGAGATGCGTCGCCAGCCGGAAGCTGCGGCGGCCGAACTCGGTCGCATTGCCCGACGCCTGATGCCTGCCGGCCGGCAGCCGATGATCGAGCTTGCAGCCCATACCCGCATGGCACCCCGCTCGAAATGGGCGGCGGAAGCGCGCGCCTCGGCCTTTATCAAGCCGGCCGCGAGCGCCGTCGCACCAGCGAGCGAGCCGCTGATTCGCGCCATTGCGGCCCGGGCCGATCCGGCCTATCGCGCGCTGCTCGATAGCGCCGCCAACCCGCTGCGGATCACGCCTGTCCGCGCTGCCGCCGCAGCCGCCTGAACCCCGCTGACAGGCTTTGTCACCCCGGCCGGATAGCTTAAGGTCGCGCCCCGCAATCAGGACACGGCAATGCATCTGCTTCTCGTCGACGGCTCCGGCTTTATTTTCCGCGCCTTTCACGCGCTGCCGCAGCTGACGCGCAAATCCGACGGCCTGCCGGTCGGCAGCGTCATCGGGTTCTGCAACATGATTTACAAATTGCAGGAGGATCTCGAGGGTGACGACCGGCCGACCCATATGGCGGTGGTCTTCGACTATTCGAGCAAGACGTTCCGCGACGCCATCTACACCGAATACAAGGCGCATCGCCCGCCGGCGCCCGAAGAGCTGATCCCGCAGTTCCCGC
>JBDSEK010000142.1:0-33642 GCA_039920085.1 Devosia sp.
CCGGCTGGTGGAGCTGAGGGGAATCGAACCCCTGACCTTATCATTGCGAACGATACGCTCTCCCAACTGAGCTACAGCCCCGTCCGCCGGCGAGCGGTTCATAACCAAACTTGCCCGATTGGCCTAGCGGTTTTTTGGGTCAGGCAACCCCCTGCGCGATGAGGCTACGGCCCGCGGCGATGGTGGCGTCCTCGGCCGATATCAGCTTGTGACCAAGCAGTGCGACGACGGCGCTCGAATCGGCGGACTTAAAGACACCGAGCTCGCCCAGATTGCCGCGCGCATCGACGTCGAAGACTGCGAAGATGCGGACGAGCCAGTCTGGGGCTTCGAAGCGGGGGAGCTTATTGGCGCGCTCGGGAATGGCTGGACGAAGCGTATCGGCCATCTGCAGCAGCGACAGGGTACCGCTCCCCATCGGAAAACGTTGCCCACCCGCCAATGGGCTTGTCATGGCTTTGACATGGGCTTCGGCGACATCGCGGATATCGACGACGACTTGATAGAAGCGGGCCGTGGCGGGGAGGCTCCCGTCGAACATGCGGGCCAAAAGGCCGACGGAGGTGCCCGGGTCGTTATCGAGCAGTGGCCCGAGGATCGAGCCGGGGTTAATGCTGGCGAGGTCGGCGCGCCGACCGGCCGCCTCCATCATCGCCCAGGCCGTCTTTTCGGCGCGCAGCTTGGATTCGGTATAGGCGCTGACGTCTGGTGCGTCCGGGTCGGTCCAGTCATTTGGGCCGAAAGGCGCGGAGCGCTGCTTGTCGTGGCCATACATGATGGCCGCCATCGACGAGGTGAGGACGATCCGCTCGACGCCGGCGCCGAGCGCTGCCTCCACGGCCCGCCTTGTGCCTTCGACTGCGGGCTTCACCAGGTCGCTGCGGTCTTTCGGCTGGCGGATAACAAAGGGCGAGGCGGTGTGCTGGAGGTAGCGGGCTCCAGCCATTGCTTCGTCCCAGCCGTTATCGCTCAGCAAATCCAGCGCAGCGAATTCCAGCCGGGAAACGTCACCACCTGCCTTAGCAAGCGTGGCTCGAACCTTATCGACCTTGCCGAGGTCCCGGACGCTGCCCCGCACCCGGTATCCCGCTTTGAGCAAAGCGAGGGCCACATGGCCACCGACAAATCCTGAAATACCCGTCAGCAGCACGAGGTCGGTCATATCGATCTCCTGGTAATTGAACGAATCTTATGATATTCGTTCAATCCGTTCAATTGGTTCTGCAATGCCGACTCCCGACGATAAGGTACTGCGGATTCTCGAGGCCGCTGGCCCGTTGTTTCTGAAACACGGGCTGCGCGGCACTTCGATGGAAGCGATCGCCAAAACCGCTGGGATCGCGAAGCCGACGCTCTACGCCTACTACGCCGATAAGACGGCGGTGTTTATCGCGATCGCCGAAAAGCTGATTGGGTCGCGGCGAGCGAGTTTCCTAGAGGGGCTGCGTGGCGAGGGTGGGGTGGCCGCTCGAATTGCAGCGGCGTTGATCAATAAGCACAGGGCGACGATGCGCCTCCTCGCTGCCTCGCCGCACGCCGACGAGCTCTATGGCGCGCACGAACGCGTTGCGGGTCGGCGCTTCCTCGCATTCGAGGATGAAATCGAGCGGGCGGTGGAGCACGAATTGACGCTGGCCGGAGCCGCGCGACCCAAGCTTTTGGCGCAATTGCTTGTGGCGGCGGCAGCGGGGATCGGCCGCAAGGCGCAGTCTCCGGCGGAGCTGGGCCCCGCTATCCGACTGCTGGCGGAGCGGCTGATTGTCCCGGAACTTCGCAAACAGATTTGACCGATGACTCATCGAGGGATGTGTTGCGCATTAGTGCCGCGGACATGTCAGGCATGCTAGCGAGGTGGCACGTGCAACAATGGAACTTGAGATGCTTGCGACCGCATTTTTGCTTTTTGTGATTTCGGATTCGGGCATGCCGGTCCTAACGGCGCTCTCCGCCTATGAGACGGCAGAGGCGTGCAATGCCGCGCAAGTTGCGGTGACGACAGCGCTGGGGGATGGCGACCAGGTCCAGCACGTCGCTTGCATTTCGGCGGAATCGCTTCGGGCGTTCGGCAAGGCTAACCAGCTGGACGATCACTAGCCTCGCATGCGGTTGAAGGCATCGAGCGCGGCGATCTTGTAGGCCTCGGCGAGGGTTGGATAGTTGAAAGCGTTCTCGACAAAGTAGTCGACGGTGCCGCCGAGGTTGAGCACGGCCTGGCCGATATGGATCAGCTCGGTCGCGCCTTCGCCGATAATGTGGACGCCGAGCAGCTTGCGGCTATCGAGGTCGAAGAGCATTTTCATCATGCCGGACTGCAGGCCCATGATGTGGCCGCGCGACGTTTCGCGGAAGCGGCCGATGCCGACTTCGAAATGCAGGCCTTTGTCCTTGACCTGCTGTTCGGTGAGCCCGACCGTCGATATTTCGGGCACCGCATAGATCCCATAGGGAAAGTACTCGGGCGCGGGCGGCATGGCTGCGTTAAAGGCGTGGCAGGCGGCAATGCGCCCCTGCTCCATGCTGGTCGAAGCGAGACTGGGAAAGCCGATGACATCGCCGGCAGCGTAGATGTGCGGCACATTGGTCTGGAAGGTGCGCGGGTCGACTTTCAGGCGGCCACGATCGTCGGCGGTAATGCCGCAGGTTTCGAGCCCAAGTCCGGCCGTGGCGCCGATGCGGCCGGCGGCATAGAGCAGCATTTCAGTGCGGATGGTGCGGCCATCGGTGAGGGTTGAAACGGCGTAGCCCTTATCGTCGATGGTGACGCTTTCGACCTTGACGCCAATGCGCATCTGCATGCCGCGCTTCCTCAGATCATGGACAAATTCCTCGATGATCTCGCGGTCGATGAATTCGAGGAATTGCTCGCGCGGCTCGACCAGCGTCACCGGCACGTCGAGCGCCGAATAGATGGTCGCGTATTCGAGCCCAATGACGCCGGCGCCCACCACCGTAAGGCTTTTGGGGACGCGGGGGTCGGAGGCGACATCGTCGCTGTCGAACACCGAGGTGCCGTTGAACGGAATATGGGCTGGGCGGAACGGTGTGGTGCCGACAGCGATGACAAAGCGGTCGGCCGCAAAAGCACTCTCGCCCTCGGCGGTGGTGACGGTGACCTTGTTGGGATCGAGGAAGCGGGCACGGCCGGCCACAGTGCGCACGCCATTGCGCGCGAACTGATGCTCGAGCACGTCGATCTCGTGGTCGAGCGTCATGCGGAGGCGGGCGCCGAGATCCTTGCCCGCGATGTCCTTCTTGACGCGGTAGGCCAGGCCGTAAAAGCCGCGCTCGCGCCAGCCGCTGAGATTAAGCACGGTCTCGCGCAGGGTCTTTGAGGGAATGGTTCCGGTATGAACCGAGACGCCGCCAACGCGGAGGCGGTTCTCGATGACGAGCACATCCCTGCCGAGCTTGGCGGCCTGGATGGCGGCGCGGCGACCTGCGGGGCCGGAACCGATGACGATCAGATCGAAGCGTTCCACCCAACAGCCCCCGCGATTCGGATGTGCCTGTCGACGCTATACGCGCCATGCGCGAGGCGCGAGTGACGGCGGTGGCCGTACGCAAGTGTTCTTCTTAGCGTCGCACTCAAGGGCGGACAGCCGCCTAGACTAGCGCATCTTGACAGGTAACTGACTGGTCAGTTATATAATCTAAAGATCGGTTTTGTTATGGTGGCATAGGAAATGTCCGCAAGAAGCGCACCGCTTGACCGCGCCCCCAAATTCCGTCGGCGGGCGGAGGCGCGACCGGATGAAGTGCTGGACGCGGCGCTCGATCTATTCATCGAAAAGGGCTTTGCGGCCACCCGGGTTGAGGACATCGCCAGCCGGGCGGGGCTCAGCAAGGGGGCCGTGTATCTCTACTTCGCCAGCAAAGAGGCAATTCTCGAAGGGCTGGTGAAGCGGGCGGTGGTGCCGATCGCCAATAATGCGCTGGCGGTCGCCGAAAATTATGCCGGCGATCCGCGTACCGTGATCACGCTGGCGATGAAGACGCTGGCGGGCCATCTGGGCGAGGCGCGGATCGTCGCGATCCCCAAGCTGATGATGCGCGAGATGATCAATTTCCCCGAGTTCGCCGCGATGTACCGCACTGAAGTGCTGGACCGGGTGCTACCGACGATCACGAGGATGCTGAAACGCGGTATCGATGAGGGGTATCTGCGTCCGGTCGATCCGGAGCTGACGATCCGCTCGATCGTCGGGCCGATCCTGCTGCATATCCTACTCGACGAGGTGTTCTCCATTCGCCCGAAGGATGGATTGGGTATCGACCGGTTGGTCGACAACCACCTCACCATTTTGTTCGACGGATTGAGCGCGCCCAATAGCGACAAGCGGTTCATGGCGGGCTGAACGGTCAAAACGAATAGCGGGGGCTCAACGTAAGGACGACAGAAATGACAGCGTCAGTTTCAACGACAGAAGCAGGTTTCTTCTCAGGATTGCCTGGAGTGTTCAGGATCAGCGCAACGATCACGCTGGCCACCGGCATCGCGCTGCACGGCTCGCGGCTGTTTGTCGGGCCGGCGATATTCCAACAGCACATCTTTACGCCGCTGGTCGATTCGACCTTTGCGGTGCCGATGACCATCGCCGGTATCGCCATGGCGCTGCTGTGGCGACGGGCCATCCTACCCGCGCTATGGGAGAAGATTGCCTATGGGTTTGTAACATTGTTCTTCGTCGGCTCTCTGGTGCTCCATGCAAAAACGCTGATCACGTGGGACACCAGCTATGTGAACGGCTTTCCAGCCTGGTATCCCACCCTCGCGGTCACCTATCTGTCGCTGATCGCGCTGTTCTGCCTGACGCGGCGGTTTACGCCCACAGGCGCGGCATGAACGAATTTTTCGGCTGGGTTATGGGGTTGATCGGTGCGGTGCTCCCCGGCTTCGGGACACCAGCCGTGCCCAGCTGGAACGGCTATGCCGAAGTCGATTATGTCTATGTGTCGGCGCCGAGTCCGGGCAGGATCGAGAGTATCGCGGCACGCGAGGGGGCGGTTGTCGCGCGGGGCGCGGTGCTGTTTACGCTAGCGGGAGACCAGCAGCGAGCGCTACTGGCAGCGGCCGAAGCGCGGGTGGACGCCGCGGAGGCCAATCTCGATAATCTTCTCACCGGGAGCCGCACTGAAGAGGTTGACGTGATCCGCGCGTCGCTGGAAAAGGCGCGGGCCGATCTCAACCTCGCACAGCAAAGCCTCGACCGCGCGGAAAAGCTTTTCGCGCAAGGGCTTACGCCGCAGTCACAGCTCGATCAGGCACGTGCGACGCTGGCTTCAGCGCAGGCGGCGGTAACGCAGCTCGAGGCCCAGCTCAAGGTCGCGGTGCTGCCGGCACGCGATGCCCAGCAGATAGCGGCGGAAGCTAATCTCGCAGCGGCCAAGGCGGACGCGGAACGGGCCGCGGCGGATTTGCGCGACCGCACGCAGTTGGCGCCGACAGATGGGCGGGTCGAACGGCTGTTCTATGAGCCCGGGGAAGTGATGGGCACCGGGGTGCCGGTGCTTTCACTGAGCGGCGCAGGATCCCTGAAAGTGAAATTCTACCTCAATGAAACTGACCGGCCGCTGTTTACGCTGGGCGACAGGGTGTCGGTGTCGTGCGACGGTTGCGCAGCGGGACTGACGGCACGGGTCAGCCAATTTGCTTCCGATCCACAGTTCACGCCGCCGATCATCTATTCGCGCGACGAGCGCAACCGGCTGGTGTTCCTCGCCGAGGCGGTGATGGAGCAACAGAACGGCATTCTTCCCGGGCAGCCCGTCAGCATCAGCCGTCTGCCATGAGCGAGGGGCCGGTCATCGATGTGCGCGGCCTCACCAAGAGGTTCGGTGAACGCACCGTGGTCGATCATTTCGACATCAGCGTGCCGAAGGGAGCGATTTACGGATTTCTCGGGCCGAACGGCTCGGGCAAGACCACGACGATCCGGATGCTCTGCGGGCTGCTGACGCCCGACGAAGGGGAGGGTACGTGCCTCGGCCTCGATGTGCGGCGCGATGCGGCGCGGATCAAAGAGGAAGTCGGCTATATGACGCAGAAGTTCTCGTATTACGAGGATCTGTCGATCCGCGAGAACCTCGATTTCGTCGCCCGCATGTACCGGCTCGATCGACGCAAACACAGGGTAGAGCAGGCACTGGCGGAGCTCGGGCTCGCCGATCGCGCGCGGCAATTGGCGGGCTCGCTGTCGGGTGGCTGGAAACAGCGGCTGGCGCTCGCCGCATGCCTGTTGCATGAACCGCAATTGCTGTTGCTGGACGAGCCGACGGCGGGGGTGGATCCTAAGGCGCGGCGCGACTTCTGGGACGAAATCCGGCGGCTGAGCGCGCGGGGTGTCACGGTGCTGGTCTCGACCCATTACATGGACGAGGCGGTGCAGTGCGATTTCATCACCTACATTGCCTATGGCAAGAAGCTGATCGACGGGCCGACCGCAACGATTCCCGAAAAAGTTGGCCTGCTGACCTACAACGTGCAGGGACCGGACCTCGCGGCACTCGAAGCACGCCTGGGGCGCGAGCCGGGCGTCGAGCAGGTGGCGCGGTTTGGGGCGTCGCTGCACGTCTCGGGGCGCGACCGGGCGGCGCTTGGAGCGACGGCGCAGCGGCTTGGCGCCGAGGGCGCACATAAATGGAGCGTGCTCGAGGCCGGGCTCGAAGAGGCGTTCATTTACCTCATGGCGGGAGCGCGAGATAATTTCGCCGAGGGCACGCCCCCGGAGATCGCCGCATGAGACACCGGGCGGTTACAGCACAGCGCGTTGCCGCCGGCTTTTCGTTCCGCCGCTTTAGTGCGGTGCTGTTCAAGGAATTTATCCAGATGCGGCGCGACCGCGTCACTTTCGGCATGATGATCGGGCTGCCGATCGTTCAGTTGATGCTGTTCGGCTTCGCTATCAATGCCGATCCGCGGCACCTGCCGACGCTGGTCGAGATGGGCGACAATGGACCGCTGAGCCGGGCCATCATTTCAGGCATGGCGCAATCTGGCTATTTCTACTTCAAGGGCGAAGTGATGGGCGCTGCCGCCGGCGAGGAAGCGCTCCGGCGGGGAACTGCCAATTTTGTCGTGGTGATCCCACAGAATTTCGAGCGCGATGTGATCCGCGGGCTCAGCCCGCAGGTGCTGGTGGCGGCAGATGCGTCCGATCCGTCGGCGGTGGGGGGCGCAGCAGGGGCGCTGAGCGGCATCGTCAGCGTAGCGATCCGCGAAACGCTAGCGGGACCATTGGCACAGGCCGCGGGATCGCCGCCGCCGTTCAGCGTCGTGGTGCACCGCGAATACAACCCTGAGGGCAAGACCTCGACGAACATCGTTCCAGGGCTCTTGGCGATCATCCTGTCGATGACGATGGTAATGATCACGGCGGTGGCGATCGTCAAGGAGAGCGAGCGCGGCACGATGGAAATGCTGATCGCCACGCCGGTCAGGCCGTTCGAGGTGATGCTGGGTAAGATCCTGCCCTATGTGTTTGTCGGCTATGTGCAGACGGGGGTGTTCCTCGCCGCCGCCTCGGCGATTTTCCATGTGCCGTTCGAGGGCAGCTGGGTGGCGTTCTTCATCGGTTTCAATCTGTTCATCGTCGTCAATCTGGCGCTCGGCTTCCTGATCTCGACGGCGGCGCGAAACCAGATGCAGGCGATGCAGCTGAGCTTCTTCTCGATCCTGCCGTCGATCCTGCTGTCGGGTTTCATGTTCCCGTTTGCCGGCATGCCGGGCTGGGCGCAGACCATTGGCAGCGCCGTGCCGGCGACGCATTTCCTGAGGATCATCCGGGCGGTGATGCTGAAGGGCGGGGCGGTGGCGGATGTGGCGGGGGAATTCCTCGCCTTGGGGGCGATCCTGGTAGTGATCTCAAGCATCGCAATGCTGCGGTACCGGCAGACGCTGGACTGACGACTTGCCAAATGGCATCATCTGTGCTATTTGATGCCATATGGAAACTGGGCTTAAGAAACTGCCCGCCGGCTCGGGGGGTGACGACCTTCCTGAGGCGGCGGTCAACGACGCCGAAGCAGCGGCGATGTTTCGGGCGGCACTCAATCTGTTTCGCCTGTGGGGGACCACCGACGAGCAGGCCGCAACGCTGCTCGACGTGCCGCTACGGACGTTTCGGCGTTGGAAGATGCAGGGCAGCGCCCGAGTCAGTCGCGATGGAAAAGCACGCCTCGCCAATCTGATGGGCATCCACAAAGCTTTGCGGCTGATGTTTCGCGAACCACAGCGCGGCTATGCCTGGGTCAAGGCGGCGAACACAGCATTCGCCGGGCAGTCGGCGCTCGAGGTGATGCTGGGCGGCGAACTTACCGATTTGATGCGGGTGCGCCGCTACCTCGACGCCGAGCGGGGCTGGTGAGCCCGGCGGCGATCCCGATTGCCGATATCGGCTGGCGCAATGCCGTGCGGATCATCCGCAGCGCATTTCCGCCGATCGATCTGTTTGAGGATATCGCCGATCCGGCCGATTGGCCGCTGCTCATTTCGGCCGAGCAAAAGACCAACCCCAGGGTGCTCGAGGCGATCGGGCGGCTCGACCTGGTCCCGCCCGACCGGCGCGTATCGGGGCCCGGGGCGAGCTATCTGATGGCGCCGTTCGTCCATGCGAGCCAGGACCGCCCGAGCCGCTTCACCGATGGGAATTTCGGTGTGCTCTATGCGGGCGACAGCTTCGACGTGGCGCTGTTCGAGACCATCCATCACCACCAATTATTCATGGCACGTACCGGCGAAGCACCGGGCTGGACGTCGCAGTTCCGCGAAATCGTGCTGGATGTGGCGGCGCGGCTTCATGATTTACGTGGTGAGGGCTTCGCGCGCGAACTCGCGCCCAGCGACTACGCCGAATCTCAAAAGCTTGGTGCCCGCCTGCGCCTCGAAGGTGCGCAGGGCGTCGTTTATCCCAGCGTCCGCATGCTAAGCGGGCAATGCGTGGGGTTGTTCTATCCCGACCTTGCCAGAGCGCCCATACAGGGCAGGCATCTCGACTATCACTGGAACGGCGTTCGCGTCGACTATGTTCGCGACGCCGGGAGCCGAGATATCTTCGAAGTAGAGCTGTAGGCCTAGAAGCCGAGCATCTGATCCTGCAGCTGGCGCAGCGCAAAGAGGCGCGTAGCCGGATCGGGCGCCGCGTTGGCGCGAGTCAGGAGCTCACCCTTTTTCACTGGAGCGATGACCTTGCCGCCCTCGAGCAGTCCGACGGGGACGGCCTGCTGGCGCCGAGCGTCGGTAATTTCGAGGGTGAAGCTGCGGTAGCAGGTCTCGCCGATGGCGTCGAACCGCTCGCCGACCGCCAAATTGCGCTTGGCGACGGCGCAGACTTCGGCGAACGGGGTAGGAAGCGGCACCATGTCAGGTCGACCATAGAGCATAATCCTAGCGGCGGTCAGCGGCACTTCGAGCGAGGTCAAATGGTAGGGGCGAAAGAAGCTGTAATAGGGTCCGCTGCCGATATGGAGATCGTTCATACGCTCGATGATGCGCGGATGCTCGGCCTCGACGATGCAGAAGACGCCCGGCGCAACACCCTTGCCGATGGTGAAATCGACGACGCCCTTGCGATTGAGAATGCCGCCATCCTGTTTGGGAATCAGGACCTTTACCATCTGGTCACGATCGGCGCTTGGGCCATGCATGCCAGGCACATCGGGGACCAGCCCGGTGGCGTTGGCGATGCAGGCCATCTCGACCATGGTCTTTGAGCCATCGACGAATTCGACCAGCATGCGCGGGTTCATGTTCCTGCGGGTGGCTTCCTCGCGGTAATCGTCGGGCACGGCGTCGCGGTTGAAGGCATTGTTCTTGCCTTTACCGGCGGCAATGATGCGGTAGCCGAGCGCGGTAGCGAATTCGATGAGCTCCATGCATGAGCTCGGCTCGTCGCCGGCCCCGACCGAGTAGACGACGCCGAGGCGGTCGGCCTGGCTTTTGAGATAGGGCCCGATGGTGACGTCGGCTTCGACATTCATCATCACCAGGTGCTTACCATGCTCCATGGCCAGGAGGTCATAGTCGGCCGCAACGCCTGGCTTACCGGTGGCGTCGATGACGACGTCGATCTCGGGTGTGCGCACCAGGGTGTCGGCCGAAGTGACGGCCAGTTTCTTGCTCGCGATGGCCGCGGAGACCTTGCTCGCGGTGTCGGCCTCGACGGCGTGGGAGGTGTCGCCGTAGGCGATGGCCGTCGCCTCGAGGGCCGTGTGCGGACGACGGGTCGCGATGGCACTGATTTCGATACCGCGCATCAGCATGCCCTGCGTCACCAGATCAGTGCCCATTTCACCCGAGCCGATGACGCCGATGCGGATAGGATTGTTGTCGTCGGCGCGTCTGGCGAGATCTCGGGCGAGGCCGGTAAGGCTGACATTGGTCAGGGAGGCGTGAGGCATGGGCGGGGGATAGCATCCGGTGACGAGGCGGGGAAGGGCGCTCGCCGTGCTGATCGGGTCACCCGCGTCGGCGGAGCCTCAAGGAGAGGAACTGGCGAGCAAGATCGGCTATTGTGGTCAAATGACCAGCCAGCTCGAAATCGGTGTCGAGGGCGCCATGGGGGTGATTGTCCTCAATCGTCCCGAGGCGATCAACGCGCTATCGCGAGAGATGATCGAGGGAATCTCCGAGGCGCTGACGCGCTGGCAGGTCGACGAGGCGGTCCGTGCGGTGCTGTTCGAGGCGCGTGGGACAAAGGGTTTCTGCGCCGGCGGCGACGTCCGGTCGGTCCGCGCGCTGGTGCTCGCGGGGAAGTCCGAGGAAGCGCTCGGCTATTTCGCAGCGGAGTACCGGATGAATCGGCTGATCGCCGAGTTCCCAAAGCCGGTTGTCGTGCTCAGTTCGGGTATCGTGATGGGCGGCGGTATTGGCATTGCTGGCCACTGCGCCTTCCGGATCACCCAGCCGGGCGCCCGCTTCGCGATGCCCGAGGGGGCGATCGGGTTTTTCTGCGATGTGGGGGCCAATGCTATCCTCGCCAAGGCGCCGCTCAACCGGGCGCTGCTGTTCAGCTTGAGCGGGGCGAGCGTGGGGGCGACCGACGCGCTGGCGCTGGGGCTCGCCGATGCGATCGTCGCGCCGGAACGACTGATGGAGATCCGCGCCGGACTGGTCAATGCGGCCTCAGCGCACCGCCCGGAAGAAGCGATCGTAACGCTGATGCAGGCAGAATCGATTGTCGGCGGCGAGGCCGTATTTGTGGCGCTCGCCGATCTGCTGCCGCCCCAACCGGCAGTTTCGCTCGAGGAGTTCCTCGCCGCCCTGAAGCAGGTGCCGGCACTCGAGCCAATGCTGCGGCTGATCGCTACCCGAAGCCCGAGCACACTCGTCACCAATTTCCATGCGCAGTTGACCGCAAGGCGGCTGATGGATGTTGGAAAGACTCTGGACATGGATTTGCGGCTTGCCGCGCTGATGGCGACACGGCCGGATTTTGCAGAAGGGGTGCGGGCAGTGCTCGTGGACAAGGACAACAGGCCGGCCTGGGCACCGGCAAGCCTCGCCGAGCTCGATGCGGAGCCGATCCTCGCTGCGATCGAGGCGGCCTGATTTCCGGGCTTTCCCGGGGCGAGGCCGCGCTGGATTAGCACTTCTTAAACCGATCCCGTTCAAGACTGGTTGCTGAGATATTCTCGCGAGGGGCCCGGTAGCGATGGCCGAAGCATCGACAGGAAAAACCGTGGCTCTGCCGGCGGTTGTTGATCTCGACGCCATTGATGGTGTGCGCGACGGGCTCCTCGACGCGATCGAACAGGGGGCGGTATTGGTCGACGGACATGCGGTCGAGCGGGTGTCGACGAACGCCCTCCTCATGTTGATTAGTGCGGCCGAAACCGCGCGTCGCAATTCCTTTCCGTTCGCTATAGCGGGAGCCAGCGCTCCCATGCTTGCCGCCATTGACCTGTTGGGTCTGCGGTCGAGCTTTTCCGGTTTGATGAGAGGCTAGTCCATGCGTGTTCTGACGGTCGACGACTCCCGCACCATTCTCGCGATGCTCCACCACACCCTCTCCAATGCGGGGTTCGAGGTGTTGCAGGCGGAAGACGGGCAGCGCGGCCTCGACATGCTGGCCAAAGAGAATGTCGACGTGGTGATCACGGACATCAACATGCCGGTCATGGACGGGATCGAGTTCATCCGCCAGGTGCGTGCTTCGGGCCAGCATAACAGCCTGCCGATCCTGATCCTTACGACCGAGACCAGCCAGGACAAGCGCGACCAGGGCCGCGCTGCGGGGGGCACCGGCTGGATCGTCAAGCCGTTCGATCCCGAAAAGCTGATTTCTGTCATTCATCGCGTCGTGCATTGAGTCCGCGTCAGCGGAGAAGGGACTTCGCGTCAACCGCCGATGAGTGACCTCGACGAATTCAAGGCCACCTATTTCGACGAATGCTCGGAGCTTTTGAGCGAGCTCGAGGAGCAGTTCGCGCTGATCGAGGCGGGCGATCGTCGCCCCGACCGGCTCAACGCCGTGTTCCGCGCCATTCACTCAATCAAGGGCGGCGGCGGGGCCTTCGGCTTCACCGGGCTGGTGGGTTTTTCCCATGCCTACGAGACGCTGCTCGACTTTGTCCGGGATGGGCGGGTTTCCCTCTCCGACAGCGTCTGCCAATTGTGCATCCGCGCCAATGATGTCGTCGCCGATTTGGTCCGAGCGGCACGCACGGGTGAGCACTTGCCGGCCGATTTCGGGGCAGCCGAGAAAGCGCAATTCGACGGACTGACGGCTGGCGATGATCGTGCCGCCGAGCCACTCGAGGAGTTCGATCTCGACTTTACGCCGGTCCGGGTCGAACTGGATCGGGCGCCGACGGCACCCGTGCGGCCGACCGAAGATTCGTTCGCGATGGCGCCGCTAACGGTCGACCGCAGCCAGTGGGAAATCAATTTCACGCCGCATGGCGAACTCTACGCCCGCGCCAACGACCCGCTATTGCTATTCCGCGAACTCGGCAATTTGGGCGAGATGAGCGTCGTAGCCAAGCTGAGCGAGATTCCGGCGCTCGCCGATTTTGAGCCGTTCGGGGTCTATTGCGCTTGGGAAATCACGCTGGTCTCGGCGCATGCGACCGATACCGAAATCGCCGAAGTATTCGAGTTCGTCGAGGGCAATTGCGACCTTTCGATCGCCAAGCTCGGCACCAGCCCTGCGCCGCGGATAGAATTGCCCAGCGGCCTGGCGGAACTCGCGGCGCTGGTGACCCCACCCTCAATCGCTCGGGCGCTCGAAGAAGAAATCCCCAGCTTTGCCGATTTGGCGGCGGTGCTGAAAACGGAGGCGCCGCCAAGGACCGCAGCCCCGCCGATGCCGGAGCCGAGTGCGGTAAGCGTGATGGAGGCCGGGATTGATGACCCGGAGCGGCGGACCGGTGAGCCGGAGCGGCGCAATGCGGCCGTGCAATCGATCCGCGTCGATCTCGATAAGGTCGACCGGGTCGTCAACATGGTTGGCGAACTGGTGATCACCCAGTCGATGCTCACGCAGCAGATGGATGACACGCTCAAGGCGCGTTACCAGGAACTGGTTCGGGGCCTCGAGGTGCTGGCGCAGACGACGCGGGGCCTCCAGGACGCGGTGATGGCGATCCGCGCCCAGCCGGTCAAATCGGTGTTCTCGCGGATGCCGCGACTGGTGCGCGAACTGGCGCTGCAGACCGGCAAAAAAATACGCCTCGAGACGGTGGGCGAAGCGACCGAGATCGACAAGACGGTCATCGAACAGCTTTCCGACCCGCTGACGCACATGATCCGCAATTCGGCGGACCATGGGATCGAGACGCCGGAGAGGCGGCTCGCGGCCGGGAAGCCCGAGATTGGAACGATCCGACTTTCGGCGGAGCAGGCTGGAGGCAATATCCTGATCGCGGTCGAGGATGATGGTCACGGCATCGATCGCGAGCGGGTGTTGCAAGTGGCGCGCGAGCGCATGGTCGTCGCGCCCGACCAGCAACTGAGTGACGAACAGATCGACAATCTTATTTTCGCGCCGGGCTTTTCCACCGCAGAAGCAGTCAGCGACATCTCCGGCCGCGGTGTCGGCATGGATGTGGTGCTTTCCAACATCAAGAAGATCGGTGGCTCGGTGCACGTTCGCAGCCTTGCGGGTCGCGGTACACGTATGACGCTGCGGCTGCCGCTTACGCTTGCGGTGCTCGACGTCATGCTGGTCAAGGTCGCGGACGCGCCCTATGTGATTCCGCTGTCCTCGATCGTGGAAACCATCCAATGCGCGCGCGCGGATTTCGGCCGCACGCCCTCGGGGGCCAAGGTTCTCAGAGTGCGGGGCGAGTATGTACAGGTGGTCGACCTCGGCGAGCGCTTCGAGCTTCCCGCTGCGGCGGAGATGGGACAGCGCTTCATTGTGCTTTGCGAGGCCGAGGGCGGCGTCAAGGTGGCCCTCATCGTCGACGACATCATCGGCCAGCAGCAGGTGGTAATCAAAAGCCTTGAGGAGAATTTCGAGCGCATCGAAGGCATTGCCGGCGGTACGATCCTGGGCGACGGCAATGTCGCGCTTATCGTGGATGTGCAGGGATTGAAGAGTGCGCCGCTGCCGCGGCGCAACGCCGCCTAAAAGGACGGAAAAATGGAAGCCTTCGGCTACAAGGACGAACTCACTGAGACGCAGATTGCGACGCAGAACGCGTTGCAGCTGATCGCCTTCTCGATCGGCGAGCAGACCTACGGCGTGGAAATTACCACGGTGCGCGAAATCCGCGCCTGGAACGGAGCCACACCCCTGCCCAATACCCGCGACTATGTGCGTGGCGTGATCAATTTGCGCGGTACCATCGTGCCGATCTTCGATCTTCGCGCCCGCTTCGGCGAGGGTCAGACTTCGCCGACCAAGAACCATGTCGTGGTGGTGATGTCGGTGGGCGAGAAATGGGTCGGCATGCTGGTCGACGCGGTCAGCGACATTCTCACTATCGACAAGAACGACATTCACGCAGTGCCCGAGGGAAACAGCGCCGACATGGATCTGCTCAAAGGCATCGTGACCCACGACAACCGCATGGTCGGGCTGATTGATTTGCAGGCTGTCGTCAGCGGGGCGAAGACCGAAGCCTGACGGGGTAGAATGGGGACTAAGCTGGGGCGCTGCGGCGCCCCTTTGCATTTGTCCTAAAACAGGTCGACGTCACCACTCGAAGGACGACTGCCGGCCACGCCTGACAAAGCGGGAACGCGTAGTTCGTCAAGGACGAGATTGGTCCAGATCTCGTCATAGTCGGAATCGGGCGCGGTAGGGGGCAGCAGCGCAAACTGGCGCACGGCAAGCGCCATGTTCTGGCAGCGCTGTTCGATCCGATCCTGCCCCTGCAGCGCGTTGACGATAATCGCGACAGCTTCCTTACGGCCGGCTTCACAGCTGAGCTTGCGGTCGGCGAGAACCTCGAGGGCGTAGGTGATCCCCTCGACCATCGCGGCCGTCTGGCGCGCAGTTTCGTCCAGTTCGCGAGCAAGCTTTTGAAGCGACATAGAGATAACCCCCGGCAACGTGCTTAACTCTAGAGCGGAATCCTAAAGCTGTTCTTGCTGAGGTGGCCGCTAAGGTGAAGCAACACCAAACTGGTTAGCAGTTCCCTAAGGAATAGCCGCCTAGGCTGATGACAAGGATATCAGGTTCACAATATGAGCTCGGTGAGATCGCCAGCCTCGGTTTTCGAACGTGGCGCGGTGACGACGGTTCATCAGGGCGATTGCCTGGTGGCGGCCGGTCCGGGGACGACGTTCTCGACGATGTTGGGGTCGTGCGTTTCCGCATGCATCCGCGATATCGAAGCCAAGATCGGGGGGATGAACCATTTTCTCCTGGCGGAGCCCTCAGGGGCGGCGCGCGACCGCTACGGCCCCTCGGCGCGATATGGCGCGTTTGCGATGGAGCAATTGATCAACAAGGTGCTGACCCAGGGGTCCGGTCGTAAGGCCAACCTTGAATTCAAGCTGTTCGGAGGCGGGCTGATGAACGCCTCACTGGCCGATATCGGGGCCAAAAATATCGCGTTTGTTCGGGAGTTTCTGGCCGACGAGGGCTATTTCGTCGCCAGTGAGGATTTGGGTGGCAATTTTGCGCGCCGCGTAATGTTCAACCCGTATTCGGGCCGGGCCTTCGTCAAACGGCTTGATAGCGCCGTAGGCATTTCGGTGGCGACTGCGGAACTGGCAATTGTGGGGCAGCCCGCACCGCTGGCCAAGGTCGACGACATCGAATTGTTCTAGCCGGCCACACTCGGGGCGGCCCGCGTGTCACCAAATACTTACCGGCAGTCACTTTCGCTTAGGATTGATTAACCATTGCCGTTCCAGGGTATGGCGACCAATTTGCCTTACCCCGGTTGATATGCGCCGCACGCGCGTTGCGCTCATCGTCAATACGATCTGGCTCGCGTCGAATGCCGCGGCAGTAGCGGTGCTGTTGCTGCTCGGCGTCAATGTCGTCACGCTGATCGTCCTGATTGTCTTGGGGGCAGCGGCGTTCGGCGGGGCCCTGCTCGCAGGCCTACGATTCGAGCGGGCTTTCGAGGAAAAATTGGCGGCCCTTGGCAAGGCAGTTGGCGCCGTCGCGGCACGCGGCGCTCGGGATGGCATGAGTATCGAGGCGGTGGTTTCCAGTCTCGCGCAAAGACTCGACAGGGCCAATCAGTTCAAGGCTGCGTTTCTCGGCCTCCAGCATCCGGCAATGCTGGCTACCGATGGCGGCGAGATTCTCGGGGCAACGCAAGGATTGCTGGCACTCGAGCCCCACGCGATCGAGGGCGCAACGCTGGACACTGTATTTGGCGAGGGGGCGGTCGAGGGTGGTATGGCTGAGGAGAGCCTTACCAGGATAGGAACTGCGCGGCTCAATGTGCGGCGGAAGGGCGCGGGCCCCGGCCGGATGTCGATCGAACTCAGCCCGGCTGGTCACTATATCGACGACGACGATCTTGACGCGTTTGCATCGGCGCTGAGCGGCGGGCATACGAGCTTCCGGTTCGATCGCGCGACGCTCGCGGCGTCGCCAGGCCTCAGGGCGCTGAATGGCGGGATTGAAAGCCTGGATGCTGGCATTCGGGCGCTGAACCAGCTCGCCGCGGGATCCAAGCCCAAGCCGGAATCATTGCGGTCCAATTCGGGAGTGACGCCGCAGGTGCGTGCCATTGCCGATCTTGTTGCGGCGTTCGAGGAGGAGAAGTCCGAGCAGGACGAGGTCCGTGCCCGGCTTGAGCGCAAATGCGAGGCGGTGCTTCTGGCTATCGACAAGTATCGGACCTCGATTGCGGCCATGGCGGAGCTGGCCGATGGCGCCCGGATCGGTGTCACAGTCGCGGGCGAGGCGGTGGGGCGCGGACGGGATCGGATCAAGAGCCTGCGCAGCAAGGGGAAGGACGCTCGAGATCTGGTCGCCGATGCCGGTAAACTCGCCGAGCGCAGCAGCCAGGCGGCGCTCGGGGTCGATGGGAGTGCGGCCGAAATAGACCAGCTCGTTGCGGCAATCGAGGACGTGAGTTTTCGCACCAATCTGCTGGCACTTAATGCCGCCGTCGAAGCGGCACGGGCGGGCGAAAAGGGCGCAGGATTCGCGGTGGTGGCCGAAGAGGTGCGGATGCTGGCGCAGACCACGCAGCGCTCAGCACGTGAAATCCGCGCGCTCATTGGAGCGACGCGCAACCAGTCGGGGGCGGGAGCCAATGAAACGGCCAATCTCAAGACCATTCTCTCGGGGTTGAGCCAGCATTTGGAAAGTCTCAGCACCGAGACTGACATGATTGCCGGAGCGCTGGATGAAAGCGGCGGCGCGGTGCAGCGCCTCGAATCCCATGTCACGACCCTCAGAAACGCAGCGCGGCAGGCCAATAGCTTGCCAGCGCGGGCGAGTCGAGCGGTGGAAGCAGGTGACAAGTGATCCGAAGAGCCAGTGAGTTTGAGCTCAGCGACAGTGAGTTTGCGCGTATCCGGAAGCGGGTTTACCGCGAGGCGGGCATCTCGCTTTCTGAAGAAAAACGCACACTGGTCGTCGTGCGACTTGCCAAGATCCTGCGCAGCCGCGGCAATGATAGCTTCGACGAATATCTCGACGACCTCGAGCGCGGCAGTGTGCCCGAGGCCCAAGAGTTCATAAACGCGCTGACGACTAATTTGACGCGCTTCTGGCGTGAGGCGCATCATTTCGATCATCTGGTGGAGTATGTCGGCGGCATCGTGCGGACGCGCGGTGGGGGCAATATGCCGCGCCGGTTGCGCATTTGGTCGGCGGGATGCTCAACTGGACAAGAACCATATTCCATAGCGCTGTCGCTGCTGAACGCCTATCCCGAACTCAAGCGCTGGGATTTCCGTATTCTTGCAACCGATATCGATACCAATGTGATCGCGCGCGCCGCCGCGGGCAGTTATTCGGATAGCGAATTGAACGAACTACCAATTGAGCGGGCGCGACTATTCGAGCGCTCCGAAAACGGCCATATCCGCGTGCCGACCGAGGCTAAGCGGATAGTCTCTTTCAAGCCTTTGAATTTGCTTGGAGAATGGCCAATGAAGGGGAAGTTCGATGCGATCTTCTGCCGCAATGTAGCGATCTATTTCGATAAGCCGACGCAGGCGGCGGTGTTTACCCGGCTTGCCGCCGCGCTGCAGCCGGGCGGAATGCTCTATGTCGGGCATTCCGAGAATCTCGGCTTGGTCAGTTCGGGCTTCCGGCTCGTGGGTAAGACAGTCTATCAGGCGCGCGAGACGCAGCTCGCCAGGAGCACCGCATGAGTATCCGTGTTCTGATCGTTGATGATTCCGCGCTGATCCGTGAAGTGCTTTCTCGGACGCTTGGCCACGATGGCGACATCGAGGTGGTCGGGGTAGCGGCGGACGCCGCTGAGGCGCGAGCGAAGATCAAGGCGCTAAATCCCGATGTGGTGACGCTCGATATCGAGATGCCCGACATGAATGGGCTGGCGTTTCTCGACCGGCTAATGCGGCTCAGGCCGACGCCGGTGGTAATGGTGTCAACGCTCACTCGAAAGGGTGCGAGCGAGACCCTGTTGGCGCTGGAAATCGGGGCAGTGGACTTCGTTGCCAAACCAAGCGTCGATCTTAGCGGTGGCTTCGAGGCATTTGGAATAAGCCTGAGGGACAAGGTCCGCGCAGCGGCTCAGAGCGATGTGCGGGCGCGTGCGCTCGACGCTCGGCAGGCACCCGCGCCGTTGCGCAGCATCCCGGGTCCGGCGGGAGCGCTCATTGCCATCGGGGCGTCCACGGGTGGAGTCGAAGCGATTCGTGTCGTGCTGGCAGCGTTGCCGGTAGACTGTCCGCCCATCGTCATCGCGCAGCACATGCCGGCAGGTTTCACGACCCGCTTTGCGGCACGGCTCGACGAGCTATGCACGATCAGCGTGAGGGAGGCCGCGGACCGGATGGCACTGAAGCCCGGCAACGCCTATGTGGCCCCCGGCAACTGGCATTTGCGGGTAGAGCGCGCCGGCCCAAACTATCAGCTCCGACTAAAGCAGGACGATGCGATTTCAGGGCACAGGCCCAGTATCGATGTGCTGTTCGAGTCGGTATCCAAGGCGGCCGGTCCGCTAGCGGCGGGCGTGATCCTGACGGGCATGGGACGAGATGGTGCCCGTGGCCTCAAGCTGATGCGAGATGCAGGCGCCCAGACCATCGGACAAAGCCAGCAATCGTCGCTGGTCTACGGCATGCCTCGTGTCGCCTTCGAGGAAGGCGCAGTCGGCGAGCAGGCGAGCGTTGAAGCCATTCCCGCGCGCCTCGCCGCCGCCTTAGGAAGGCTCAGCAAGGCCGCGTAAACACCTGTGGGCGATTGAGAAAATCGTAACGCTTTCACCTTAGTTTCAAACTGCCGCCCCTACGTTCCCGGGAGCGCTCCGAGGTTTCCGTCCTTCATGCCCAGGGCCAGCGATGTCAGCGTCCTGATCGTCGATGACCAGCAGTCAATGCGGGGCATTTGCCGCTATATTCTCGAGCAACTGGGGTTCAAGGACATCGTCGAGGCGCGCAGCGGTCGCGATGCCCTGGGTAAGCTCGAAAAGTCGCAGATCGATCTCATCATCTCTGACTGGAACATGGAAGATATTGACGGGCTCACTCTATTGCGCGTGATCCGCAAACACCCGCGGACACAGGGCATGCCGTTCATCATGGCAACCGGGCGGTCGGACAAGGAACAGGTGAAGGAAGCCATCTCGTTCGGCGTCAACAACTACATCATCAAGCCCTTCGACGCGGGCACGATGCGCAAGCGCATCGAAGCGGTCATTGGTGCCCTTTCGTAGGCGTTTCTCCTGCCGGGATTGGTTGGCACAAACCCCTTATTCACCAAAGCGATCTAGTATGGGCGAGGCACGTGCCACGACCGACCGACTTTGTTTGCGCCTGCTCGTCCGATTGCTCCCTGGAGTTATGCGTCATGCCGTCAGTCCCCCGCTTCAGCCTGTCCAGGAAGCTTCCGCTGGTGGCCACCGGCGGTTCCCTCCTCGCCGCGCTTGGCACCTGCGCCGCCGGCTACGGGTTAGCCTGGGCGGGCCATGGACGGCCGGATGAATTGCTGGCCGGTATCCCGGCGGTAGCGTGGGTAGGTGCAGGTGGCGTACTTGCCTTGCTCGGCATGGTCTTGGGGGTGGTAGCCGTGCACCTACTCTCGCGGCCGCTGCCGCGGATCAGCTCAGCGATCACTGCATTGGCAGACGGGCAGCTAGACGCCGAATTTGACGATGGGGGCCGCGACGACGAGATCGGCATGATCAGTCGTGCCGGTGTGACGCTGCGCGAAAAATTGCGCGAGGCGGAGGCGCAGAGGGCTGACGAACGCGGCATTGCCGAACGGCACCGGGTCGAGCGCTTAAGCATGATGGGCGCTCTGCAGGGCGCCTTCGGCGAAGTGGTGGATGCGGCGGTTGCTGGCGATTTCTCCAAGCGCGTCGAAGCAGAGTTCCCCGACGCCGAGCTCAATTCGATCGCCTCAAGCATCAACAATCTGGTGGAGACCGTTGAGCGTGGCATCGGGGAGACCGCGCGGGTGCTGTCGGCGCTGGCACAGACCGATCTCACGCATCGGGTCGAAGGCGATTTTCAAGGAGCGTTCCGGGGCCTTAAGAACGACACCAATGCCGTAGCGAAAAAGCTGAGCGAGATCGTGGGGCAGTTGCGGGATACCTCGCGAACGCTCAAGGCCGCGACCGGTGAAATGCTTACGGGAGCGAGCGATCTGAGCGAACGAACCACCAAGCAAGCGGCAACCATCGAAGAGACGTCGGCCACGATGGAGCAGCTCGCCTCCACGGTGCAGCAGAATGCGCAGCGCGCCAAGGACGCGAGCCTGGTTGCCGGATCGGTCACGCATGCCGCCGAGGAAGGTGGAGCGGTGATGGGCAAGGCGACCGACGCGATGGAGCGGATCACTGCTTCATCGGGCAAGATCTCCAACATCATCGGACTGATCGACGACATCGCATTCCAGACCAATCTGCTGGCGCTGAACGCCTCGGTTGAAGCGGCGCGAGCGGGCGAGTCGGGCAAGGGCTTCGCGGTGGTGGCGGTCGAGGTGCGCCGCCTCGCCCAATCGGCGGCGCAGGCATCGGCCGAGGTCAAAGGTCTGGTCGAGCAATCGAGCAGCGAGGTCAGGACCGGCTCGAAATTCGTGGCCGAGGCAGCACAAAAACTTTCGGCGATGCTCAGCGCCGCTCGCTCGTCAAATGAATTGATGGACGGAATCGCAAGGGACAGCCAGGAGCAAGCATCCTCGATTGAAGAGATCAATGCGGCCGTTCGCCAGATGGATGAGATGACCCAGCACAACGCGGCATTGGTCCAGCAAACCAATGCCTCGATCGAACGTACTGAGGAGCAGGCCAGCGAACTCGATCGTATCGTTGAAATCTTTTCGCTTGGTGCACCAGCGCCCAAGCCGAAAGCCGCGACGCGACCAGAACCGGCACGCGGCATAAAGGGGCTGCAGGAGCGCGTGCGAGACGCAGCCAAATCCTACCTCAGCGGGGGCAGCGTCGCAGTCGACAAGGATTGGGAAGAGTTCTGACCCGGCTTCCCGTCCCATGCTCGAAGAGGAGATTGCTCAGCTGCTGGCGCGACGGCCCAAGGCTATTGCGAGCCTGGCTGGCAAGATCATCGGCACGATCCGGCAGATCCGACCCGATTTCGATGTGAAAGTGCGGACCGGCTGGGGATCGGTCAATTTCCGGCATGAGAAAGCCGGCTTCATCTGCGCGGTGTTTGTCTATCCCGACCACGTCGACCTGATCTTCGAGCAAGGCAGATTGCTCGATAGTCCGCTGCTCGTCGACAATGGCAAGGTCAAGCAGGTCCGCTGGATACCGTTTCGCCCGGGCGAGCCGATTCCCACCGACGAGATTGCGATCCTCCTGGCGGAAGCGGTTGCCCTCAAAAGTTAGCGCGCGGCTTCGCACTCGGCTAAGTAGGGTAAATTGGGAGGCGCAATGATGCGCATTGGTCTCGTGGCACATGACGACAAGAAGGACGATCTTGTCGCCTGGGCCAAAAAGCACAAGAAGCATTTGAGCCAGCACGAATTGTGGGGTACCGGCACGACTGGTTTGCGCGTGATCGAGGGGGCAGGCCTTAAGGTCACGCGGCTACTGAGCGGACCGAAAGGTGGCGACGCGCAGCTTGGCGCGATGATCGCGGAGGGCAAGCTCGACGTGCTGATCTTTTTTCAGGATCCACTGACGGCGCTGCCGCACGACGTCGACGTCAAGGCCCTGACACGGCTGGCGACGCTCTATGACATCCCTTTTGCGGTGAACCGGGCCACTGCCGACGCGGTGCTTGCGGCGCTCTGACGCCACGCACCTTGACCGGATGGTCAAGGTTGACCCTGCCCCGGCGTTCTGCGCAAAGTCGCCTCAAAGGCTGGGCGGGGCCGACAAGAACAAGAGTCAGGCGGGGGTCGTGTCGTTCGACGACGCAGTCATCGACGTCCAAGGCGTCACCAAGAGCTTCGGCGGCTTGCGGGCCGTGAATAATTGTTCGCTCAGGGTCGAGCGCGGTTCGGTTACCGGGCTGATCGGGCCCAATGGCGCAGGCAAGTCGACGCTGTTCAATCTGGTGGCCGGCAACATCGCTCCCGACAGCGGCTCGATCATTTTCGACGGGAAGGACGTTACGGGGCTCAAGCCCGATGCGCTGTTCGGGCGCGGCATGCTGCGAACATTCCAGATTGCGCATGAATTCTCCAACATGACTGCGCTTGAAAATCTGATGATGGTGCCGGCGGGACAGCCCGGAGAAAGATTGCTCGCCAACTGGATCATGCCGGGAGCGGTAAAGCGGGCCGAGCGAGACGTGAAGCAGAAGGCGCTCGACGTCATCGACTTCCTAAAACTGGCGCATGTGAAAAACGAACTGGCGGGCAATCTCTCGGGTGGGCAGAAGAAACTGCTCGAGCTCGGCCGCACCATGATGGTCGATGCCAAGATCGTGCTGCTCGACGAGGTTGCGGCGGGTGTCAACCGCACGCTGCTCCAGGATCTTGCAGCCAATATCGAGCGGATGAACCGCGAGCTCGGCTATACCTTCTTTGTCATCGAGCACGACATGGATCTCATTGGTCGCCTCTGCGATCCGGTGATCGTGATGGCCGCCGGCGAGGTGATCGCGGAAGGACCAATGGCCCAGATACGCGCTAATCCACAAATCATCGAGGCGTATTTCGGCGCAGCGGTGGAAGCCTGATGCCACTCATCGAGGTCAGCAATGTCATTGCAGGCTACGGCGCGGTGCCGATCCTCAACGGTGTCAACATCGCGATCGAGCAGTCGGACATCGGAGTGATTGTCGGACCAAACGGCGCCGGCAAATCGACAACTCTGAAGGCCATTTTCGGGCTGCTCAAAATCTCGGCCGGGAGTGTGACTTTCAATGGCGAAGAGATCCAGAACGCGTTGCCAGACCGGCTGGTGCCGCTGGGGCTGAGCTTTGTGCCGCAGGAGCGCAACGTCTTTACCTCGCTCAGCGTCGAGGAAAATCTCGAAATGGGCGCCTTCATACGGCGCGACGATTTTTCGGGAACGATGGCCTCTGTCTATGAGATGTTTCCGGCGCTCAAGGAGAAGCGGCGGCAACCAGCCGGGGAATTGTCCGGCGGTCAGCGCCAGATGGTGGCGATGGGCAGGGCATTGATGGGTCAGCCCAAGCTGCTGCTGCTGGACGAACCGTCAGCCGGGCTTTCGCCGCGCTATGTGATCGAAATCTTCGAGACCATCGTGCGGGTCAACAAATCCGGCGTTGGCATTCTGATGGTCGAGCAGAATGCGCGGCAGGCGCTGGCCTTTGCGTCCAAAGGGTTCGTGCTCGCCAATGGACAGAACCGGTTCACCGGTACGGGGGCGGAACTGATGGCTGATCCCGAAGTCGCCAAAAGTTTCCTCGGAGGTTGATGATGGATGAACTGATCTTCTTCATCAACAAGGTGATGGTTCCGGGACTGGTGACGGGATCGGTCTATGCGCTGGGCGCAATTGGGGTGACGCTAATTTTTGCAATTCTCCGCTTTGCGCATTTTGCGCACGGCGACATGATGACGTTTGGGGCGTTCTTGTCCTACGTGCTCGCGGGTATCCTGGCGGGAATGGGCGTCGTCCTGCCGATCCCCCTAGGCTTTGCGGTCTTGCCCGTCGCTATGGTTGGTACGGCGCTCCTCGCGCTTGGCATCGACAAGGCATTTTATGCGCCGCTTCGACAGCGGGGGGCGCGTCCGGTGACGTTGCTGATCGCTTCCATCGGCGTCACAATGATGATGCAGGGCCTGATCCGGTTGTTCTTCGGGTCAGGGAATCGCGATTTCTTCGGTGCTACCGAAGTCAAGGAACTCTACCGGATACCAGGCAGCATCATTGGCGGGTCGCGGCCAATTGTGCTGACTGAACCACAGGTGCTGATGTTCGCGGTGACCTTAGTCGCGATATTGGCCGTCCACTACTTCCTGACAACGACGCGGCTGGGAAAGGCGATGCGCGCCATGGCCGACAATTCGGCCCTCGCGCAGGTCTCCGGCATCAACACGCAGCTGGTTGTGGTCGTCACATGGATCATCGGGGGAGCGCTGGCCGCCTTGGCAGGAACCATGCTGGCGCTGGATGTCAATCTGAGGCCAGACCTCGCCTTCAATATTGTGCTGCCCATTTTCGCGGCGGCAATTGTTGGCGGACTTGGCAATTCATATGGCGCCATCGCGGGCGGCATGCTGATCGGCTTCACCGAAGCTCTTGCTGTGTTCAACTGGACCGCTGTTCTACGGCCGTTGGGCGAAGCTCTGAATGTGGCTCTGCCGGCAAACCTGGCGATCGTCCCGACCGAATACAAACTGACGGTAGCGTTCGTTATCCTGGTGATCACCCTGTTGGTGAGGCCGACTGGCATCTTCAAGGGGCTTGAATCATGAATTTGGGCGGGTTGGGTGCGCGTGGTCTGTTGCTCTATGCGGGCTTCGCCATCGTCCTACTGCTCGTTGGCCTATGGCAGGGCCCGACCAGCGTTGCGCTGATCCTGGCTCAGGCACTGGCCTACAGCCTGTTGGCGCTCGGTCTCAATATTCAGTTTGGCTATGGCGGCCTGTTCAATTTCGGCATCATGGGTTTTGTGATGGTGGGCGGCTTTGCGACAGTGTTTGTCTCGGCCGAACGCAACGATGCCTTCTGGGTTTCGGACGGCCCGCTGCTGTTGGGCCGAGCGGCTCTTGCCTTCGCTGCCGGAGCCTTGCTGGTCTGGGGGGCGCGACATGTAGATCGGCTCGGCATTCGCGGGGCCGGCCGAGGCGTTTGTGTCGTGCTCGCCTGGGTGGTCGGCTACGTCGTATACCGCAGTCAAATCGATCCGGCCGCCGCGTCGATTGAGGCGACGAGCGGGTGGGTCGGCGGCCTTGGCCTGAATCCCGTTCTGGGCTGGGCGTTTGGCGGGGTACTGGCCGGTATCATTGCCTTTATCGTCGGCCGTATCGCCCTTGGCCTTCGAACCGATTATCTGGCGATCGCCACGATCGGCATTGCCGAGATCATACGCGCATTGATCAAAAACATGGATTGGCTGACACGCGGTACGCTCACGGTGACGCCGCTGCCATGGCCGACACCGCGGCCGCAGGAGTTGCAGGCAATTGGCGTCGGGATTCAGGAGAGCTTTACCTACGCGCGCCTCGGATTCGCAGCCGTGGTCGCTATCGTTCTGGTGGCGGTATTCATTCTGATTTCCCGCGCTTACCGGGCGCCGTGGGGACGCATGATGCGGGCCATTCGCGACAATCACATCGCGGCCGCCTCGATGGGAAAGAACGTCACTGCGCGGCAACTCGAAATCTTCGTTTTGGGCTCGATATTGATGGGGGTGAGCGGGGCGATCCTCGCGACCTTCAACCAGATCTTCGACCCCGGCGGCTATCTGCAGGTCAACCACAATTTCCTGATCTGGGTGATGGTGATCGTGGGAGGCGCCGGCAACAATTGGGGCACGCTGCTGGGTGCCCTGTTGATCTATCTGGTGTGGGTCATTTCGGATCCCGCCAGCCAGTTCCTGCTCAACAACCTGTCGGACTGGGCCTCGAGCCTTGGCTGGGGCACGATTCCGGAGATCGACTCGCGGGCTTCGCAGATGCGGGTCTTCGTGCTGGGGATCGTGATCTGCCTGGTGCTCAGATATGCGCCCCGGGGGTTGCTGCCCGAAGTCATCAGACGCAGCGACTAGCCAGGCTCGGGACGACAAATGGCCCGGAATTGCTTCCGGGCCATCGTCGATCGATAGGCTGATTAGTTGATCAGGCCCTTGTTGACCACTTGGCCGTTTTCGGCAACCCAGTAGTCGATGCCGCCCGAGACGTCGCCGGCGGCGTCGAAATCGAGTGGGCCAGAGGCGCCTTCATAATCGATGTCGGTGCCGGCCTTGATCAACTCGACGGCCTTTGACCACTCGCCGGGATAGATTTTTTCGCCCGGGGCGCCGGTAACGTCGCGCAGTGCCTTGGAGAGGCCATCGCGTTTCGCCGACCCATTTTTCTCGATCGCGAGAGCGAGTGCGAACGCCGCGTCGTAAGACTGGGTCACATAAACGCCCTGCGGGTCCACCCCGGCCGCCTGCGCGAGCGGGGCAAATACGTCATAGGCATCGCCAGAGGACGCCGCCGACTTGGTGGTGATCATCCCTTCGATCGAGGCTGGATCGCGCCCGTCGAAGATTTCCTTGCCGGCCATGCCATCGCCGCCGACAAACAGCTTGAAGCTGCCCGTCTCGCCCGCTTGCGTCAGGATGGTACCGCCACCGGCTGAGAGATAGCCGAAGATCACCAGGGTGTCGGCGCCCGCCGCTTCGATCTGGCCGATTTCCGGGCGATAGTCCGACTTGCCATCCTCATGGGCAACACTGGCGGCGATCGTACCGCCACCTTCTGTGAAGGTCTTGGCGAAGACATCGGCAAGGCCCTTGCCGTAGTCGTTGTTTACATAGGTAACGCCCACGGTCTTGACGCCCTGCGAGAGCAGAAGCGTTGCGGCCTTGGCCCCCTGGAACAGGTCCGACGGAGTGGTACGGAAAACGAGGTCGTTGTCAGCGAGCCCGGTGACGGTCGGCGCGCTGGCCGACGGCGAGATCATTACGACATTGCCAGGAATAGCCGCGGTGGTGGCAGTGGTGACCACCGCCGGCGTGCAGTAAGCACCGAAGATCGCCGTTACTTTCTCGCTGTTGACAAGACGATCGGCGCCGGGGGCCGGATCGGTGCTGCATGTCGTATCCGCTGTGACCGAAACGAGCTTCTGGCCGTCTAGAATACCGCCTTGGGCGTTCACTTGATCGACCGCGAGCTGGCCCGCGGCGACCATGCCGGGGGCGAAGGCGGCGATACCGCCCGTAAGGTCGGCGGCAAAGCCGAGCTTGACGTCCTCAGCGGCGACCGGCGCGGCAAAAAGCGCTGCGACGACCGCGATGCCAAGGATGCTAGTAGATTGTTTCATGATGTCCCTCTGTGAGATTGCCCGCCTCCGGCCTCATTGGTGGAGGTCTTCGAGCCGGGCAATAAGGTTCGGGGGCGCGCAGAAAAGCGTCCCGCTGGCTGCGATATTGCACATTTGTTGAGCAGAAGTCACCCGGATTTGATCGTCCGGTCAAAAATCCGGCCAAACCGCTTCAATGCGCGAAACGCGCGTTACTGGGCGGATGTAAAAGCGGACGTGTCCGGCGGCAAATCGTCGACGGCGCCAAGGCTGGGACAAAACAGGTCGTTGCTCCAGTCCGCCGGTGGGATGGCTTCGCTGGTGAGCGCGCTTTCGATGAGTTCGCGATTTGACAACTCGCCCTGCCGGCGCCCGGTTCGGAGGGAATGCGTGTAGGGACGCTCGGGGGGCGGGTCTTTGCCGATAAAGGCGGCGATGCGGCTCGCCGCCTGCGGATCACGGATGAAGTTCACGACGAGCAGGTCTTGGGGGCGATCGGCGAAGTAGCGCAGGACTTTGGCATGATGCTCGTTGCGCCGATGGACCCATCGGACAATGGCTGCCTCGGTCTTCTGCCAGTTTTTCCAGGTTGGACGGCCAGCCGCTTGGGCCTTGGCGATATGCTCCAGCCGGCTGTCGAGCCATTCGGTGAGGTCGCGCGTGTTGAGGATGAAGCGCGAATTCGGAAAGCGCTGGTCTAGCCGGGTGAAATCATTGGGTATGCCATCTGAAAATGCCTGATAGGGCCAATGGACAAGCGGATGGCGGGAGTCACGCCAAAGTATCGAGTGCGCGGCGGTGAGCCCGCAGCCAGTGAAAACGGAGTGGATCGACGTCGTGGCGGTCTTGTTGAAGCCGATGGCAAAAACCTTGCGATATGATCGGTCGAGCCCAAGTTTTGAAAGCAGCGTCCGCCAGATGTTCTCTAAATTGCCTCGCTCGACCATTGCTGAAAACTAAGGGGCGCCGGGCCGGGCGGCAAGAGGACGCCGGCCGGGTTGCGAAATGCCTGCCGCTTGCGCATAGCTAGGTTCGCCATGATCGCCAGCAGCACTTCGATGTCGGTCCGTTTGCTCCTGATGCTCGCGATGATCGGCCTCGGGGCCGGGCAGGGGCGAGCACAGGATTCCGTCGTTTCACTGGAGCCACCCCAGGCCGAGAGGGGCGCGGCGACGGCCGAGCCATCCGCCGAACCCGAGGAGCCGCAGCCGCCGGCGCCCTGCAATGGACAGACGATCTCGATCGCCAGGATGCAGTGGCCTTCGGCGGCGATCCTCGCCGAGATCCATGCCCGGCTGATCAGGCAGGAATTTGGTTGCACCGTTGAAGTGGTGCCGGGGGATCTGGCGGCCACGGCCTCATCAATGGGGGCCAATGGACAGCCGGCGGTGGCGCCGGAGCTATGGATCACGCGGGTTGCCGAAATCTGGAATGCGGCGATGGAAACGCAGGAGGTGCGGCAGGCCGGCGCCAGTTACCTCGAGCCAGTATTCGAGGGCTGGTTCATTCCGGACTATGAGGCGGCGGCCCGGCCAGAGTTAACCGGAATTCAGAGCCTCAAGCAGTATTGGCGCGATTTCGCCGAAGGCGGGGCCAAGGGCAAGCTGATCTCGTGTCCGGTCGATTGGGGATGCACGGTGGTCAACCGCAATCTGATCCGCGCGAACGGCCTTGAAGATGTGTTCGAGGTGGTGGAGCCGGCAAACCGTTTCGAGCTCGATACGCTGATCGCCTCAGCAGTGAGCCGCAAGCAGCCGATCCTGTTTTACTACTGGCAGCCCAATGCGGTACTGGCGCAGTTCGGGTTCCAATCACTTGATCTGGGGCCCTATGACCGCGAGGCCTTCGCCTGTCTCGGGCGTTTCGCTTGCGCGACGCCCAAGCCTTCGGGCTTTGCTCCAGATCCGGTGATCGTGGCATTGGCGCAATGGGTCTATCTCGATGCGCCAGACGTCGCCGCCTATCTGCAGCGTGCGCATATGCCCTTTGCGGAGATGAATGCCCTGCTGCAGAATCTGAGCGAGCCGGGGGCAACGATCGAGAGCGCTGCCGATGCTTTTGTGGCGGCGCGAGGCGAAGTCTGGCTGCCCTGGGTTGGCAGAGCGGCGGAATAGGCTGGTTGCGCGCCTCTCGGCGGCACGGCTATAAGCCTCACGGGAGGCCAGCGGCATGCGAATTGGAGTTGTTTCTTGGACCTGAAGCGGATCAACGACCACGTCTCGGTGGCCCCGCAGATCGGCCTTGAGGACGTTGCCGCGATCAAGGCCGCGGGCTTTAGCACCATCGTCAACAACCGGCCGGATGGCGAGGCCCCCGGGCAGCCGAGCTCGACGGCGATGCAGCAGGCTGCCGAGGCAGCGGGGCTTGCCTATCACTACATTCCGCTGGGTCGTGAAGGGGTGAGCGCTGAAATCATTGCGGCGGAGAAGGCAGCGCTCGAGGGGAGCAGTGGGCCGGTTCTCTGCTACTGCCGGTCGGGTACGCGCTCGACGACGCTGTGGGCACTGACCCAGGCCGGCGAGCTGCCAGCAGAAGAGATCGTCTCGGCGGCGGCGCATGCGGGATATGACGTGTCGCATCTGGCGGGATATCTGAGTCAGAAATAGCGGGAGTCATCCGCTTTCGTTCTATCGCCCACCCCTCACTGGACGACATTTCATGCCGATCAAGAAGATCCTCGTCGCCAACCGCAGCGAAATCGCCATCCGGGTGTTTCGGGCGGCCAATGAACTGAACATCAAAACGGTCGCTTGCTACGCCGAAGAGGACAAGCTCGCACTGCATCGCTTCAAGGCAGATGAGGCGTACCTTATCGGCAAAGGCAAGGGACCCGTCGAGGCGTATCTGCAGATCGACGAATATATCCGCGTGGCCCGGGTGAGCGGCGCGGACGCGATCCATCCTGGCTATGGGCTGTTGTCGGAATCGCCCGAGTTCGCGGAAGCCTGCGAGGACGCTGGGATCATCTTCATCGGTCCCAAGCCGCAGACGATGCGCGATCTCGGCAACAAGGTTGCGGCCCGCAACATGGCAATCGCCTCAAAGGTGCCGGTGGTGCCGGCGACCGATGCTTTGCCGGACGATATGGAGGCGGTGCGCAAGCTCGCGGCGGGGATCGGCTATCCGCTGATGCTGAAGGCCAGCTGGGGTGGCGGCGGGCGTGGCATGCGCCGGATCATGGACGAGACGACGCTCGCGAATGAGGTGTCGGAGGGTAAGCGCGAGGCCAAGGCCGCCTTCGGCAAGGACGAGATGTATCTCGAAAAGCTGATCGAGCGAGCTCGCCATGTCGAAGTGCAGCTGATCGGCGACGAACACGGCAATCTGGTGCATTTGTTCGAGCGCGATTGTTCGGTGCAGCGGCGCAACCAGAAGGTGGTCGAACGGGCGCCGGCCCCCTATCTGAGCCAGAAGGTGCGGGATGACCTGACGGGGGCAGCAATCCGACTGGGAAAGGCCGCCAACTACCGCGCCGCCGGTACGGTCGAATTCCTGCTCGATGCCGATACGGACAAATTCTACTTCATCGAAGTCAATCCGCGCATCCAGGTCGAGCACACGGTGACCGAAGTCGTCACTGGGATCGACATCGTCAAGGCGCAGATTCGGATCATGGAAGGTGCGGCGATCGGCACACCAGAATCGGGCGTGCCGAAACAGGCGGACATCAGGCTCAATGGCAACGCCATCCAGTGCCGGATCACCACCGAGGATCCCGAAGAGAACTTCATTCCAGACTATGGCCGCATTACTGCCTATCGCGAGGCGACTGGGTTCGGGGTGCGCCTTGATGGTGGTACCGCTTATGCTGGGGCGATTATCACCCGCTTCTACGACCCGCTGCTCGAGAAAGTCACATGCTGGGCGCCGACAGCCGAGGAGGCGATTGCGCGAATGCACCGCGCGCTGCGCGAGTTCCGCATCCGCGGGGTGCAGACCAATCTGGCGTTCCTCGAAAACATCATCACGCATCCGGATTTTGTCGAGAACCGCTACACGACGCGATTTATCGATACGACCCCCGCGCTGTTTGACATTCGTCGCCGCAAGGACCGAGCGACGAAGCTTTTGACCTATATCGCGGATGTGACGATCAACGGTCACCCGGAAGTACGCGACCGGCCAAGGCCCCCCGCCGAGGCGATCGAACCGCTTCCGCCCGACTACGCGCCGCTGATGATTGTCGAAGGGTCGCGGCAAGTGCTGGAGCGGCAGGGCCCCAGGGGCCTGGCCTCGTGGATGAAGCAGCAAAAAGGCGTGCTGTTCACTGATACGACGATGCGCGATGCGCATCAGAGCCTGCTGGCGACGCGGATGCGTAGTTATGACATCACCCGCATTGCGGAGGCTTATTCGCGCGGGTTGCCGAACCTGTTTTCGTTGGAATGTTGGGGCGGGGCGACGTTCGATGTCGCGATGCGCTTTCTCAACGAGGACCCGTGGGAGCGGCTGGCGGCGGTGCGCGAGGGCGCGCCCAACATCCTGACGCAGATGCTGCTGCGCGGCTCCAATGGCGTCGGCTACACCAACTATCCCGACAATGTGGTGAAGTTTTTCGTTCGCCAGGCTGCGAAGGGCGGGGTCGATGTGTTCCGCATTTTCGACTGCCTCAACTGGGTCGAGAATATGCGCGTGTCGATCGACGCGGTGGTGGAAGCGGACAAGGTGGCAGAGGGCGCCATCTGCTACACCGGCGATGTGCTCGATCCCGACCGGGCAAAATACGACCTCAAATATTATGTCGGCCTCGCCAAAGAGCTCGAGGCGGCCGGTGCCCATGTATTGGGCCTCAAGGACATGGCGGGGCTTTTGAAACCTGCTGCGGCAAAAAAGCTGATTTCGACGCTGAAACAAGAAATTGGCCTACCCATCCATCTTCATACGCATGATACCTCAGGGGCTGCGGCAGCAACGGTGATGGCGGCGGTCGAGGCAGGCGTTCACGCCGTCGATGCAGCGATGGATGCGTTCTCGGGCACTACCAGCCAGCCGACCCTCGGCTCGCTCGCAGCGGCCCTCGCCGATACCGACCGCAATCCAGGGCTTGATCCGCGGGCAATTCGTGAAATATCGTTCTACTGGGAGGCGGTAAGGACGCAATACCGGGCCTTCGAAAGCGACTTGAAGGGTGGGGCGTCGGAAGTCTATCTACATGAAATGCCGGGCGGGCAGTTTACCAATCTTAAGGAGCAGGCGCGCTCGCTGGGGCTCGAAAGCCGCTGGCACGAGGTTGCCCGCACCTATGCCGACGTCAACCAGATGTTCGGCGATATCGTGAAGGTGACGCCGAGCTCCAAAGTGGTCGGCGACATGGCGCTGGCCATGGTGAGTTCCGGGTTAACCCGCGCCGATGTCGAAGACCCGAGCAAGGATGTGGCATTCCCCGATTCGGTCGTGGGCTTTTTCATGGGCGATCTTGGCCAGCCGCCGGGGGGCTTTCCCAAAGCGCTGCAAAAGAAGGTGCTGAAGGGCAAGACGCCGCTGACCGAGCGCCCCGGCTCCTATCTCAAGGATGTCGACCTCGAGGCCGAGCGGGTGAAGGTCGAGAAGGAAACAGGCGAAAAGCTCGACGATCTGCGGCTTGCTTCGCATCTGATGTATCCCAAGGTGTTTGCCGATTTCCTCAAGACGCAGGATCGCTACGGGCCGACGGCGGTGCTGCCAACGCCGGTGTATTTTTATGGCCTCAGCCAGGGC
>JBDSEK010000143.1:0-5723 GCA_039920085.1 Devosia sp.
AGGCATCGTCGGGCGCCTTGCTCTCGAGCAGATCGGCATAGAGCGCGTTTTTGACATAAGCGAGCAGTACCGCCAGCTCGGGCCGGGTGAGACCGCGGCCGGCGGCGGCGCGGGCCTCGAGGCCGTCATCGTCGGGCAGGAACTCCACCGGCCGGCTCAGGAGCCCGCGCTTCTCCAGCGTCTCGAGTACCGCGCGATGGTCGGGCAGAGCGCTGACCCCGGCGCGTTGCGCCAATGAGATGGCGAGCGGCTGCAGATAGTTGTTGCGGAGGCAGAGCGCCGCAACTTCCGGCGTCATCTGCGCCAGCACCAAATTGCGCCCGGCGAAATCAAGATTGCCCAGCCGGACGACGCTCGCCAGCGCGATCTTGATATTGACCTCGAGGTCGGAGGAATTGACCCCGGCTGAATTGTCGATGGCGTCGGTATTGATGCGGCCACCCAGGCCTGCATATTCGACGCGGGCGCGCTGCGTAACGCCCAGATTGGCGCCCTCCCCGACGACGCGGGCGCGAATATCCTTGGCGGTGATGCGGATCGCATCATTGGCCTTGTCGCCGGCTTCGGCGTCGGTCTCGTCGGAAGCGCGGACATAAGTCCCGATACCGCCGAACCAGAGCAGATCGGCCTGCGCCTTGAGGATCGACAGCATCAGTTCCTGCGGCGTCACCGGCTCCTCGCCGAGCCCCAAGGCTTGCCGCGCCTCCTGGAACAGCGGCACGTTCTTGAGCGCGCGCGAATAGACGCCGCCACCGCGCGAAATCACGTCGCCATTGTAGTCCTGCCAGCTGGAGCGCGGTAGCCCGAACAGCCGCTGCCGCTCGGCGAGGCTGCGTTCCGGATCGGGGTCGGGATCGATGAAGATGTCGCGATGGTCGAACGCGGCGATCAGCCGGATCTTGCGCGACAGCAGCATGCCATTGCCGAAGACGTCGCCGCTCATGTCGCCGACACCGACGACGGTGAAGGCCGAAGACTGGATGTCGCGGTCGACCTCGCGGAAATGCCGCTTCACCGCTTCCCACGCGCCGCGGGCGGTAATGCCCATTTTCTTGTGGTCATAGCCTTGCGAGCCGCCGGAGGCGAAGGCATCGCCGAGCCAGAAGCGGCGTTCGAGAGCGATTGAATTGGCGGTGTCGGAAAAGGTTGCGGTACCCTTGTCGGCGGCGACCACCAAATAGGGATCATCCCCATCGCGGCGGCGCACATCGGGCGGCGGGATCAGCACGTCGCCTTCAAGATTGTCGGTAACGTCGAGCAGGGTCGACACGAAAATCTTGTAGCAGGCGGTACCTTCCTTCAGCACCGTCTCGCGGTCGGCGCCCTTGGGCATCTGCTTGGGGACGAACGCGCCCTTGGCGCCCACCGGCACGATAATGGCGTTCTTGACCTGCTGGGCTTTCACCAGCCCCAGCACTTCGGTGCGGAAATCCTCCGGCCTGTCGGACCAGCGCAGGCCGCCGCGGGCGATGGCGCCAAAACGCAGATGCAGCCCCTCGACGCGCGGCGAATAGACGAAGATTTCACGTAATGGCCGCGGTTCGGGCATGCCCTCGACCTTGTGGCAATCGAATTTGATGGCGAGAGCCGGGCGACGCATGCCGGCGGCGTCCATCTGAAAGGCATTGGTTCGCGTCGCCGCATCGACCAGATTGAGAAAGCGACGGACAATGCGGTCCTCGTCAAGCGATTCCGTCGCCTCGAGCGCGGCGGCGATGGCCTCGCGCGCGCCGCTCAAGGCGCGTTCGCGGTTGCCCGGATAGGCCGGATGCAGCAGCGTATGGAACAACGTTACAAGCGAGCTGGCAACATCGGGGTGGAGATTGAGCACCTGAGCCAGGTAGGCGCGCGAATAGGAGACACCGAGCTGGCGCAGATAGCGCGATAGGGCGCGCAGTATCGCTACATCGTACCAGGCAAGGCCCGCGGTGGCGGTGAGCTGGTTGAGCCCGTCACTCTCGGCCTCGTTTTGCCAGACAGCGAGAATGGCCTCTTCGATCGCCGAAGCCCGCGCGGCGATGCCTGCATTGGGCGTGATGGCGTCGAGCACCATGTCGTGGATGTAGCAGGCGTCGCGCCCTTCGGGCTCCACTGTGTAGGTGCGCTCGTCGATAACGCGGAAGCCGAAATTCTCAAGCATCGGCACGCGGTCGGACAAGGGGATCGGCCGTACGCGATGATAGACCTTGAGAGCGAAGTCGCCGCCGCCCTCGCCGCTGCGTGGCGTAAGCTTCAGCGCCAGCGCATGCTCATCGAATAGCCCATCCATCACCGCGATATCGGCGAGGCCATCCTGCGCGGTATTGCGCGACTGATACGCGGCTGAGAAAGCGTTGACCCAGGGCAGCACGGCAGTTTCACTCGGCGCCTCGGCGAGCAGCCGGTCGCCGAAGGTATGGATGAGCGTGGTGATCGCTTCTTCGAGATCGTCGCGATCAAGCCGCGGCGTACGCCCGCCATCGCGGCCGATGATGAAATGGACGCGGACGAGATCGCCCTCGGGGAAATGCGGGTAGTACGCCGAGACCCGGCCGGCATAGGCCTTGGCGAGATGCTCGCCGACCTTGGCACGGGTTTCGGAGGTGTAGCGGTCGCGCGGCACGAAGACGAGCACAGAGACGAAATTGTCGAAGCGGTCGATGCGCGGCAGCACGCGCACGCGTGGCCGGTCGGCAAGCGCCGCGATCAGCGTTCCGAACTGGAACAACTGGTCGCCACTGATCTGGAACAATTCATCGCGCGGATGGGAATCGAGTGCCGCCATCAGCGCCTTGCCGGCATGGCTCGCCGGAGCATAGCCCGAGCGGCGCATCACTTCGGACACCTTGCGGCGGATCAGCGGCACGTCCGAATGGGGCGTCGCCAGCGCCATCGAGGTGAAGAGCCCGATGATCCTGAGCTCGCCTGAGACTTCGCCGCCGTCGCGGTAGAGCTTGACGCCGATGTAGTCCATGTAAGCGCGGCGGTGGACGCGTGAGCGCACATTGGCTTTGGTCACCATCAGCGCCTCGGGATCGGCGAGGAAGGCGACATGCTGCTCGGTCATTTCGACATAGTCGGTGCCCGAGCGGAGGAAATGAAAGTCGCGGTCTTCGAGCAGGCCAAGGCCGGTACTGATCAGCGGCAACAGCCGGCGGTCGGCCCCTTCGCCCTCGACGCGATATTCGCGCATACCGAGGAAGGTGAAATTGTGCTCGCCCAACCAGGCGAGAAACTGCAGCGCCTCAGCGGTGGTCGCCTGCGGCGACCGCGGCGGATTGGCCTTCCAGTCAGTTTCGATACGCTTCAGCCGCTCCAGCATCGGGCGCCAGTTCTTGGTGGCCCGGCTGACTTCGGTCAGCGTCCCCTCGATCTCGCTGATCAAGGCGGCGCGGGCTGCCATTGACAGATCCTCGAGGTGGACGATCAGCACGCTTTCGGCAACACTCGAGGCGGTCGCCTGATCGAGGATGCGATGCGATTCCGGATCGAGATGCAGCACCGGATGCGACATGAACTTGATGGCGCCGCCCTTGGCGCGGATGGCGCCCAGCACCGAGTCGACAATGAAAGGCATGTCGGCGGAGTAGATTTCGAGCATCTCGGGATGCCCGGTATATTCGGGCAGGATCGAACGGACGTGGTACAGTTCGAGGCCGCGCTTGCCGAGCCGCTGATAGGTGCCGCGCAGCATCGATTCGAGCACTTCGGCCGAATAGATCGCGAGGTCGTCATTGTCGGTAGCGCCCAGCACCGCGAGCAGCAGGCGACGGAAATTGGGCTCGGAATCCTTGAGCTCCTCCGCCCGGGCGGTCAATGCGTCGCGCGTGTTGAGACTGGCGTCCATGGCCTCGTTGGCCCCTTAACCATGACTGGCCCGAGGCCATACACTGCGTCCAAGCTCCCCTATTGTCGAGGGGCCGGTAAGAGCTTCTAAGACAATGGCGTGCATAGTCCGGCAACAGGCTTATGACGGCCTTCGGCCGGGAAATCCATGGATCACGATCCGCGCTCGGATTTGCGGCAATTGCTGCGCTCCGGACTGAGCAAATCGCTGGTTTCGCTGCTGATCAAGGTCGCCACCGCCGGGCTGACCTATGGGACGTATGTCATCTTCAGCCGCGTTATGGGGGTGGGCGAATACGGCTACTTTGCCTTCGGCCTGTCGCTCGCGACAATCCTCGCCATTGGCGCCAATTTTGGCCAGCAGACGGCAATCCTACGTTACTGGCCCGAAGAGTTGGTCGCCGGCCGACCCGACCGCGCCCTGAGCGCCCTCCGCTCGGGTGGCGGCCTCACAATCATTGCTGGCGTCGGAATTTCTCTCCTGATGCTCGCGATCAGCGCCGGGTTCGGCGCGACGGGCAATGGGCCCGTGTTGCACCTTTATGCCGCGACCGCGCTGATCCTGCCGCTGGCCTTGGCCGAATATTGGAGCTCGGCACTGCGTGCGCAGGGCTCGGTCTGGACCGCCCTCGCCCCGCGCGATCTGCTCTGGCGTCTGGCGCTGCCCTTACTCGTCCTCGCGCTCGCGGCTTCCGGCGTCGGCCTCACCGGCTGGGCCGCACTGCTCCTGACGGCAGCGATCCTCGCCCTCGCGCTGGGTCTGCAATTGCTCTGGGCGCGCACCCGCCGCTATGCGATCGCACCCGGCACCGGAGGCCTCAACAATTATTGGAGCGAGCGCGGCAAGGCGAGCCGCTGGTTCTTCCTGGGCACCGTGCTCGACGCGGTGGCGCTCAATGTCGACATAATCCTCGTCGGGCTCATCGTCGCTCCGGCCGCGGCGGGGGTGTATTTCAACGCGTTTCGCACCGCGGGCCTGCTGACGCTGTTCATGTTCGCCATCACGCTCGTGGTCGCGCCGATGGTGGCGCAGCATTATCACGCTGGAGAAATGCGCAAGGCGCAGGCAATTACCGCGCTCTGCGCCTGGGCCGGGTTCGCCTTCTCATTGGTAGTGTTCGCCGGTTTCGTGCTGTTTGGCGACAAGGTTCTGGCCCTCTTCGGGGGCGCCCAGGATCAGGGGCATTTGATCCTCATCCTGCTCTCGATCGGCCTGTTGTTCGACGCGGCGACTGGGCCCTCGCGCATCGTCATGATGATGACCGGCCATGAGCGCGACTATGTCCGAATTTTCGGGTCGATCATCGTCCTCGGAGTGTTGGTCCAGATCGCCATCATCCCGGTTTTCGGGCTGGTCGGCGCCGCCGCGGTCAATATGACCGCCCGGATTGCTGCGCAGCTGGCCATTGCCTGGTGGAGCCGCAAGCGGATCGGCCTCGATACCAGTCTGCTCGGTGCCTTCCTCGTGAACCGAATGGCTGATCGCGCTGCTTGACCAGCGCCGTCCGCCGGGCTTATGACGCCGCCTCTACCCCTTGAGCCATGGGACTTTCCGCCGATGGGCCGCACGCTTTATGACAAGATCTGGGACGATCATCTGGTCGCCAACAACCCGGACGGCACCTCGCTCATCTACATCGATCGCCACCTCGTCCACGAGGTCACCAGCCCGCAGGCCTTCGAGGGCCTGAGGATGAATCGGCGCAAGGTGCGTGCGCCTGAGCGTACGTTGGCAGTGGTCGATCACAACGTGCCCACGACCGATCGCCGCCATGGCATCGACGATCCGGAATCGGCGTTGCAGGTCCGTACCATGGCCGAGAACGCGGCTGAGTTCGGAGTTGAATATTTCAACGAACTCGATCGTCGGCAGGGCATTGTCCACATCGTCGGTCCGG
>JBDSEK010000144.1:0-14758 GCA_039920085.1 Devosia sp.
GGCTCCGCTTGCAAGTAGTTGTTCGCGATAACAATGTTGATCAGGCGCTCCGCGCCCTGAAAAAGAAGCTTCAGCGCGAAGGCGTTTTCCGCGAGATGAAGCTGCGCAACTACTACGAGAAGCCGTCTGAGAAGAAGGCCCGCCAAAAGGCTGAGGCGGTGCGCCGCGCCCGCAAACTGGCACGCAAGCGGGCTCAGCGCGAAACCGGTCTACCCGCCCCGCCCGCTCCGGGTGCAGCCGGCGCTGCGGCTCGTCCCGCGCGCCCCGAGCGTATGTAATGTTGACGCCGCCTACGGGCGGCGTTTTGCATGGGTCCTGCGTAATCCAATTTCCCCTCAACGCGCCCACCAAGCGGCGCGATAACCAGGGGCGTCAAACGAATATCAACTTGAGGGCTACCAACATGAACAAACTGATCATCGCCTCGCTCGCAGCTCTGACGCTGTCGGCCGGCGCTGCTTATGCCGAAGCCACTGTACAGGTCGGACGTCTCTCGTGCGACGTGGATGGCGGAAAAGGCATGATCTTCACCTCCACTAAGGAGCTGAGCTGCGACTTCATCCGCAAGGGTCACAAGACCGAACACTATTCGGGCACCCTGCAGAAGTTCGGCCTCGACATCGGCTTCACCGATGGCGCGCAGATCGAATGGCTGGTCTTCGCCGCGGCCGATGCCAGCGTCGGCAAGCACGCTTTGGCGGGCCAGTATATCGGCGGTTCGGCCGAAGCGACGCTGTTTGTCGGCCTTGGCGCCAACTTCCTGGTCGGCGGTTTCGAGGACAGCTTCGCGCTGCAGCCCTGGAGCATCCAGTCGCAGACCGGCGTGAACCTGTCCTATACGCTGACTAATCTGACGCTCGACTAAGGCTACTGTTGGACTTCAGGACCGTAAGGGGCTGAAGTCCAGAGCAAACGGACGCCGCCTCCAAAGGGCGGCGTTTTCGTTTTTCGCGAGTGGGTCCGCGCTATTGCGCCCTTGCCGTTGCTTCGAAAAACGGTCGGGCATGCGCTTCCCACTCGCCCGCCTTCCATAAATCCGAGTGCCCCGCCCCTTCCTCGATCCAGAGGCCGGCCTTGTTCGGTGCGAGATCATAGGCGCGTTGCCCATGATGATAGGGGATGGTCTTGTCCGCTTGCGCCAGCGCCACGAACACCGGCTCCTCGACCTTGAGGATCCACTGGTCCACCGGAAACTGATCCTTCATCAGAAGGCCCACCGGAAAGAACCAGTAGCGTTCCTGCCCAACCGAAACGGCCGAGTCGAACGGCGTTTCAAGGTAGAGCGCCTGCGCTTCGCGCTCGCTTGCAACGAAACTCGCGGGACCTGAACCCAGTGACCGCCCCCAGATCACCAGCGGATAGCCCTTGGCACGAGCCCAGTCGAAGGCCGCTATTGCGTCGTCCAGCACATGCTGCTGCGTGATCTCGCCGGGCGACGCCGGGAATCCGCGATAGTCGATGGCGAGAAAGCCATAGCCATCCTCGGCAAACGCCTCGAACCGGATGTGCTCGGATGAAAAGCTGTCGGCGTTGCCCTTGTAATAAACGATCAGCGGTTTGCCGGCGGCGGGTGGCGCAAACCACCCCGTTACCGTCGCATCGTCACTGGTTGGAATCACCACCAGCGCAGTATTGCGAAGCGTCGTTTCGCTGAGCTCGATCACCCGTCCTTCCGGATCGTACTGGAACCCACGCTGCAGGACATAGAGTGCAGCCATGCCGCCCAGATAGGCCAGCACCAGCGCCACCACGAGAGTGATTGCGATCCGCCGCAAGAGCTTCATCGTCCAGTCCTCCCCGCATCATTTGACGCAGCGACACCGCCAAAGGCAAGGCTGCCGCCCAACTAGCCCGGCGCGATCGCCACGGGGCGACGGCGCAGCCCACGTGCAGTGAACCGCGCTACGCGACTTGTGCTCCGGAGCGTGAACCAGATCATGCCGAGCACCCACAGCAGCGCCGCCACGATCCACCCGCCAATCGTCCACACCAGATCGGCCAGCCGCACCGCGCCGCGGCCCAGCATCTTCATCACAGCGGGAAAGCCGCCCTGATACTTCTCGGCGGTCTTGGCGAGGACCTTCACGTCGCGCGCGCTATCCGCCGCCTCAACACTCATCTTCATCGCCCTCACGCCGCCGACCTTGCCGATCCTGCCGAAATCGGTGGCGAGGTCAGTGACGCGTGCCACTCCGACCGGGCTGAATACCCGCCCGAGCACGCGCGGCAATTCGCCGAGGCGCAATTCGCGCATCACCAGGAGCGCTTCGTCGAGGGCAGAGCGGTTAATACTGCGCGCCAGCACGGTGCCGATCTCCGCCGCAAGGCGTGGTGGGATCTTCCCGACCTTGTTCATCGCTTTGAGGAAGGACGCCCCGGCCCGCAGCGGCAGCAACCCGCCGCCCGTCGCGATGGTCGCTCCCGTCAATGTCAGTCCCACGCTCGCAATGCCGAGCAGGAAATAATTGACTGGTCGCCCGGTCAAATAATTGCCGCCCTGCGTCGCGAGGTCGCGCACATCACCCACGCTGGTCAGATCGGTTGCCACCACGCAGGCAAACCCCGCTTCACTCTCGAAATCGCCATTGACGATGCAGTTCCAACCTTGGAGGGCAACATTGCCAAGATCGACCGGCGGCAAGTCGGCCACCTGCTGCGCCAGTGCTGGCGACACCGGCACCTGTTGCGCTTCAGCGAGCGCCAGCAGCGAGCGCGCCATGTCGCCATCCTTGGCGGCCACCGCCGCTGCAATTTCTTCGGCATAGCGTTCCGGTGGCAGCTGCCGCAGTCGATAGTCGGCTATCGCGCCGTCGCCGGCCATCGTCAACAGCCGGAAGGTGTCGGCAGCCATCGGCGACACCGCGATGCCCGCCGCAAACAGCGTCAGCCCTATCCGCCTTCCCAAGCCTTTGAAATAGCGCATGCTGTTCCACCAGGTCGTGACGCCGATATGGGAACGCCCATGCCCGGCAAAAAGGTCCGCTTGAAGGCTCTACCAGACGCGCCGCGTCGAGATACCGAGCCAAATCGCCAATCCAACCAGCAATATCGCCGACGCGACGCCAGTGGCACGGCGAAATCGCGGCGAGGCCAGCGGTCCCTGCAGCGTCGCGGCCGCGAGCGCGATCCCTGCATGTATGGCTGTCGCCACTGCGACGTAGACCATTGTAAGGGTAAGCGATTGTTGACCCTTCGGGCCGGACTGGTCCACAAAATTGGGCAGCACGGTGATGTAGAACAGTGCGGCCTTCGGGTTGAGCAGATTGCTCAGCAACCCGCGCCGAAAATACACACCCAGTGGTTGCTCATCTGCCTTGGCTTCAGGTGGCCGTAGGGCCTCACGGTAGCTGTCCCAGGCCAGCCATACGAGATAGGCGACGCCACTCCAGCGCAGGGTTTCATAGAGCCAGCGCGTGTCGGAAATCAGCGTGCCGAAGCCAAAGCCTGCCGCGAGCCCTAGGATCAACAATCCCAGTGTCACGCCGCTGACGGCAGCCAAGCCGGCTGCCCGTTCCCGCTCGAGACTCAGCACTGCCAGATAGCCCATGTTCGGACCCGGCGTCAGCTCGATTGCGAGGCTCGCGAGGGCGAAGGCCAGCAGTGCGTCGGGGAGATCCGTTCTAGTGACCCAGCGCCTTGACGATGTCCTCGGTCATTTTCTTGGCATCACCGAACAGCATCATCGTGTTGTCCCGGAAAAACAGCTCGTTCTGCACGCCTGCATATCCCGCCGCCATGCCGCGCTTGATGAACAGCACCGTACCCGCGTCTTCGACATTCAGCACCGGCATGCCGTAGATCGGCGAGGTCTTGTCGGTCTTTGCCGCCGGATTGGTCACGTCGTTGGCGCCGATGACAAAGGCCACGTCGGTCTGCGCAAATTCCGAATTGATGTCCTCGAGTTCGAACACCTCATCATAAGGCACATTGGCCTCGGCCAAGAGCACGTTCATGTGGCCGGGCATGCGCCCTGCCACCGGATGAATGGCGTATTTGACCGTCACGCCCTCCTTCTTCAGCAGATCGGCCATTTCGCGCAGCGCGTGCTGCGCTTGCGCCACCGCCATACCGTAGCCCGGCACGATGATCACTTTGCTCGCATTCTTCATCATGAATGCCGCGTCCTCGGCCGAACCTTGTTTCACCGGCCGTTGCTCTTCCTCCCCCGCTGCCGCGGCCGCGGCGTCGCCGCCGAACCCGCCCAGGATCACCGAGATGAAGCTACGGTTCATCGCCTTGCACATGATGTAGCTGAGGATGGCGCCAGACGATCCCACCAGCGCGCCAGTGATGATCAACGCCGTATTGCCGAGCGTAAAGCCGATGCCCGCCGCGGCCCAGCCCGAATAGGAATTGAGCATCGAAACGACCACCGGCATATCGGCGCCGCCGATCGGAATGATCATCAACCCGCCCAACACCAGCGCTCCGATGGTGAGCAGCCAGAACCACAGCGGATTGCCGTCGATCGCAAACAACACCACGAGCGCAACCAGCACCAAGCCCAGGACGATATGAAGGACGTGCCGCGCCGGCAGCAGGATCGGCTTGCCGCTCATATTGCCGTTGAGTTTGAGGAAGGCGATTACCGAGCCGGTGAAGGTGAACGCTCCGATCGCGACGCCGAGGCTCATCTCCACCAGTGCCTGAGTGTGGATGTGCCCCACTCCCCCGATATTGAACGCTTCCGGGGCGTAGAGCGCCCCTGCCGCTACGAACACCGCGGCAAGGCCCACCAGCGAGTGGAACGCTGCGACCAGCTGCGGCATGTCCGTCATCTTGATAGTGCGCGCCATATAGGCGCCGATGCCGCCGCCCAGCGCGATGCCGCCGACGATCAGCACCCAACTGAGCCAGTCCGAAATGCCCGACAGTGCCAGCGTAGTGACAATGGCAATGGCCATGCCGACCATGCCGTAGCGATTGCCTTGCCGCGACGAGGCCGGACTCGAAAGCCCGCGCAACGCCAGGATGAACAGGACGCCGGCGACGAGATAGAGGACGGCGCCGATATTGGGATCGATCACGGATCAGCCCTTTTTCTTATACATCGCCAGCATGCGCTGGGTGACGAGGAAGCCGCCGAAGATGTTGACGCTGGCAAACACCAGCGCCACGAAGCCGAAAGCCTTGCTGACCCAATTGGCGTCCGCGGCAAGCGGCACACCCACTGCCAACAGCGCGCCCACCACGATCACCGACGAGATGGCGTTGGTAACGCTCATCAACGGCGTATGCAGCGCCGGCGTCACCGACCAGACGACGAAATAGCCAACGAATATCGCCAGGACGAATATCGCCAGGCGAAAGGTAAAGGGATCGATCGCTTCCATGGGTCGCTCCTATGCCGCGCTTGCGCCGGGCAGCTTGATATTGGGGTGAACGATGGCGCCGTCGCGTGTCAGCACCGTCGCCTTCAACAGTTCGTCGTCCCAGTTGACCGCAAAGGCCTTGGTCTTTTTGTCGAACATCGTCTCAAGGAATGCCACAAGGTTGCGCGCGAACAGTTGGCTGGCCGAAGTCGCGAGCCGCGCCGGTACGTTGCGATAGCCGATGATCGTTACACCGTTGGCCGTGACCACCGTCTCGTCCGGCTTGGTCAATTCAACATTGCCGCCGCGTTCTGCTGCAAGATCGACGATCACCGATCCCGGCAACATCGACTCGACCATCGCCGCTGTCACCAGCTTCGGCGCCGGCCGGCCGGGGATCAGTGCCGTGGTGATGACGATGTCCTGCTTCGAAATATGCGATGCCGTCAGCTCCGCCTGCGCCGCCTTCTCCTCAGCCGTCAGCTCGCGCGCGTAGCCACCCGTGCCCGAGGCGTCTTTGAGCGCGTCGGTCATGATGAATTTCGCACCCAGCGATTCGACCTGCTCACCTGCCGCCGCCCGCACATCGGTCGCACTGACCACAGCGCCTAGGCGCTTCGCCGTCGCGATTGCCTGCAGCCCGGCGACCCCTGCCCCCATCACGAATACTTTTGCCGGCCGCACGGTCCCGGCTGCCGTCATCATCATGGGGAACGCCCGGTCGAACGCCACCGCTGCATCCAGCACACTCTGATAGCCAGCAAGGTTCGCCTGGCTCGAGAGAATATCCATCACCTGCGCGCGCGTGATGCGCGGCATGAACTCCATCGCTATCGCCGTGACCCCAGCTTTCGCCAGCGCGTCGATATCACCTTCATGGCCGTAGGGGTCCATCGCCCCGATCACCAGCGCACCCTTGCTTGCACCCTCGAGGATATCAGGCGTCGGACGGCGCACCGTAAGGACGATCTCGGCGTCCTTGATTGCTTCCGCGGCGCCCGACGTCACACTGGCGCCTGCCTTGGCATAGTCGCCATCCAGAAACCGCGCACGGGTGCCGGCGCCGGCTTCGATCGCCACACTCGCCCCCAGCCCGATCAGCTTCTGCACCGTCTCGGGCGTTGCCGCCACGCGCGTTTCCCCGTCGGCCCGCTCGCGGACGATGGCTATTTTCATGATCGTCTCCAAAAGCCAGCGGCGCGCCGGCCCCGCGTTTAGGGATTGATGACGAAGTACAGCACCACCAGCAGCACGGCCAGAATAATGACCGCCCATTTGGTCAGCCGCAGCACATTGGCCCACGTGGCCTCGTGCTGCTCGTAGTCCATGTCGGGGTGGCGAGTTTCGCTGCTGTGGTCGGCCATCGTGGTTTCCGTCTCGTCAGTTCGGTTGCGTCGCTTCGAGTTCGCCGATCAAGCGCTCGATCATCGAGAGCCCCAGCGACCAGAAGCCCGGGTCGCGGGCATCGAGGCCGAAGGGCTTAAGCAGCTCGGAATGGTGCTTCGATCCACCTGCCTTGAGCAGCTCAAAATAGCGCTCGGCGAAGCCCTCGCTCGCCGTCTCATACTGGGCGTAGAGCGAGTTCACAAGGCAATCGCCGAAGGCATAGGCGTAGACGTAGAACGGCGAATGGATGAAGTGGGGGATGTAGCTCCAGAATACGCCATAGCCGTCATTCAATTTGATCGCCGGCCCCAGGCTCTCGGCCGATACTTCAAGCCAGAGCTGGTCGAGCTGATCCTTGGTCAACTCACCTTCCTTGCGTGCCGTGTGAACCTTGCGCTCGAAGGTGTAGAACGCGATCTGCCGCACCACCGTGTTGAGCATGTCCTCGACCTTGCTCGACAACATCGCAAAACGTTGCGCGCGGTCGGTGGTCTTGTCCAGCATCGAGCGAAAGGTCAGCATCTCGCCGAACACCGAGGCCGTTTCCGCCAGCGTTAGCGGCGTGTTCGACAGGATCGAGCCTTGCGGTGCGGCCAGCACCTGGTGCACGCCGTGCCCCAGCTCATGCGCCAGCGTCATCACGTCGCGCGCTTTGCCCAGGTAGTTGAGCATCAGATAGGGGTGCGCGCTCGGCACTGTCGGATGCGCGAAGGCTCCAGGCGATTTGCCTGCCTTGACTGGAGCGTCGATCCACCCTCCTGCAAAGAATGGCTCCGCTACCTCACGCAACTTCGGCGAGAACCGACCATATGCATCGAGCACCGTACTCTTGGCAGTCTCCCAGTCGAATACTCGCTCGTCGCTGGTCGGCAGCGGAGCATTGCGGTCCCACGCATTGAGCTGGTCTTTGCCGAACCACTTGGCCTTCATCTGATAATATTTGTGGCTGAGCCGCGGGTAGGCCGAGCGCACCGCGGTCTCGAGCGCATCCACCACTTCGCGCTCGACCGAATTGGCCATATGGCGGCTATCGGCAATGTCTTTGTAGCCGCGCCAGCGGTCGGAGATTTCCTTGTCCTTGGCGAGGACATTGGTGATGTGCGCGAACAGCCGCGAATTGTCCTCAAGCGTCTTACCGAGCCCATGGAAGGCTGCTTCGCGCTTTTTCTCATCGCGGTCCGAAAGCAGATGCAGCACCTGCTCAACGCTCATGGTCTCGCCGGCGACCTCGAACTTCAACGCAGCCATGGTCTCGTCGAACAGCCGGTTCCAGGCCTGCGCCCCCGTTACCGACTTTTCGTGGAACAGCTCCTCGACCCGATCCTCGAGCTGATAGGGCTTGGCTTTGCGCAGTTCATTGAACCAGTGCCGATAGCGCGCCAGGCTCGTGTCCTTGCCCAATGCCGCCTCGATAACTGCATCGTCGATCCGGTTGAGCTCGAGCTCCCAGAAGAGCAGTCCTGTCGAAAGATCAGTCAGCGCCTGGCCGGTGTCGCCGAGGAACTTGGCTTTCTCGGGGTTCTGCGTGTCGAGTGCATAGCGAAGATACGAAAACGCCGCGAGGCGACCCGACACGTCGCCTAGCTTCTCGCTTCGCGCCACGGCCTCATGCAGTTTGCCGGATTTTGCCAGCGACTCGAGCTTGCCCTTGTAATCGGCCTCGAACGCCTTGGCCTCAGACTTCGCCCAGTCGAGATCGCGCTTCAGTTCCGGCGAATCTGGACCCGGATAGAGATCGTCGAGGTCCCAGTGCGGCATCGCGCCGAACTCGTTGTGTCCTGCCTCGGCGGTGGCGGGAGCGGCGCGAACTGGGTCACCCATGCGATTACTTTCGTCGGCGTCAAAATCGCCGGGACCATACTCATCGAACCCCCCAATCTCAAGGCTTTTGCCCTTGTCCTACCGGCCCAAACGCCGCGTAGCGCGACGGTTGGGCCGATCCCACCCTCTTAAAACCCCCTTAACCGCCGCTCGCCATCCTGCGTCAAAACGGGACAGCGCGATTCGCCTTCGCGCTCAAGTACTTGGGGGAAACTTGTCGCGCCTTCTTATAGTCGATGATGATGTGGTGCAGTTGCGCCTCACCGCAAATGTTGCCGCCGCCGCTGGCTTCACCCCCCTGACCGCGACCGGGGGATCTGAAGCCCTGAAACTGTTGCGCGCCGATCCCAGTATCGCCGCGATAGTCCTCGACTTGGTCATGCCCGATCTCGATGGCTTTGCGGTCATGGAGGCCATGCGCCGCGAGGCCATCACTACCCCGGTGATCGTCCAAACCGCGCATCCCTCGCTGGAAACCGCCATTACCGCCATGCGCAACGGTGCCACCGATTTCTTCGTCAAACCGGTTGCCCCGGAACGCCTCGTCGTCTCACTGCGCAATGCGCTAAGGCTCGGCGCGCTGCAGGCAATCATCCGCACCCAGACCCGCCGCATCGGCGGCACTATGAACCTGTTCGACGTCACCACCATCGACCCCGCCATGCAACGCGCACGGGCGCTGGCGGAAAAGGCGGCGCGGAACGCCCTGCCGGTCCTGATCGAGGGCGAGACCGGTGCTGGCAAGCAGCGTCTGGCGCGCATCATCCATGGTATGAGCGAGCGGTCGGGCAAACCCTTCATCATCGCTGATTGTGCCTCCGACACGATCGAGGCCGAACTCTTTGCCGGCGGCAAACCCGGCAAGTTCGCCGAAGCAAACGGCGGCACGCTCTATCTCGCCAATGTCGGCGAACTGCCCGCCGGATCACAGATACGGCTGCTTCGCGCCATCACTGACAATCGGATCGACCGCGAGGGCGCCATGCGCTCCGAGCGCGTCGATGTGCGGTTCATCGCCGGTACCCGCCAACGCCTGCTGCATGCCGCAAGCTCCGGCGCGCTGCGCGAGGATTTGTACTACCGGCTCGCCGTGCAGCCACTCTACCTCCCGGCGCTGCGCGAGCGGCCCGCAGACATCGCTGTCCTCGCCGACGATTTCATCACGCATTTTGCCGCCGAGACCGGGCGACGAATCGCCGGCATCGACCCAACTGCCACACAGTTGCTGCACGCCTATGACTGGCCCGGCAACGTCGCCCAGCTCGAAACGCTCATCTATCGCGCCGTCTTGGTCAGCGAGTCTGGGGCACTAACACCAGCCGATTTCCCCCAACTTCTCGCCCGCGGCCAGGCGATCGCATCACCGCCTCTCCCTTCAACCCCAGTTCACATCGACGCCGCTAAGTCGTGGCGAAATGTGGCGCAGAGCGATGCAGAGCCGGATCGATTCCTTGCTGAAACCGGCGAGATCGCCGCTCTGCCAGACATCGAGCGTGCGCTCATCGCTTTCGCCCTCGAGCACTATGATGGACGCATGTCGCAGATCGCCCGCGCCCTTAAGATCGGGCGCTCGACGCTCTATCGAAAACTTCGCGAATATGGGCTCGATGGCGGCATCGACCGCGACGCAGCGTAAAGCGGGAACACCATGGTTTCCGTTGCATTCCCGCCACTTTGCTGACTCACAAGTTCGTGTGGAATTGCCAGTCTTAAGTTTTGTGGGTCTAAGCGAAGGGCCTATTGCTCCGTGCCAGCGCTTCTCCCCCCGCGCCGCACACCCGGAAAGATGATTTGTTGATGCGCGTATTGCTTGTCCTTTTGCTCCTCGGCGCAAGCCTGCCTGGCATTGCCACCGCCGTTCTCGCTCAGGAAACGGTTAAGGCCACGGGCGAGGAAGTGACGCGCATTGTTATCGCCCCGCCGCGCTCCGTCCTGGCCAAGATCATCAAGACCGGCCTCCAATCGGCCTATTATGGTGCCGACAAAAACAGCCGGGACTACGCGCAGGCGCAAAAGCTGTACTATTTTTACGGTGCCCGCGGTTTCGAGCCCCTATGGCTGACCACTGCCGCCGACGGCAAAGTCACCTTCTCAGCCAACGCCGACAAGATCGTCGCCGTGTTCAAAGCCGCCGAGCTCGAAGGCTTTCGCCCCTCGGACTATTTGACGGCTGATCTGGACGTTGTCGCCGCAGGCAGCGACCCGGCCAAGCTCGCCGCGCTTGAGACGGCGTTCTCGCAATCGGCGGTTCGCTACGCCCAGGACGCATACGGGGGACGGGTCGCTCCCGCCGCCGTGAGCAAGCTCCTCACCATCACCCCGCGCCGCATCAGCGAAGCCGATATGCTGCTTAAGCTGGCAGCGAGCCCTACGCCGGACCAAATCCTGCTCGATCTCGATCCCAAGCATCCCGAATTCCTGCTGCTCAAGGCGGCGCTCGCCAAATTCGTCGATGGCGGGGTCGAGGCCGAAACCATCATCATCCCCGACGGCAAGACTTTGAAGCTGGGCATGCAGGACGAGCGCGTGCCGCTGCTGCGCGAGCGTCTCGCCGTCGCCGCCCCCGAAATTCCCGAAGGCGCAACCGACGCCAAGGTCGATATCACCTATGACCAGGCTCTGCTCGATGCTGTGAAGGCCTTTCAGGAAAGCCTCGACCTCACCGCCGACGGCGTGCTCGGCGCCGCGACCGTCGCTGCCCTCAATGGCCGCAGCGACATCAGCCGCGACGACATCGTCGCCAATATGGAGCGCTGGCGCTGGGAGCCCGATAATTTCGGCAAGTTCCATGTCGAGGTGAACATTCCCGAGTTCCGCCTCTGGATCATGGACGACGACGCCGAGCACTACACGACGCGCGTCGTCGTCGGTACGCCGACGCACCAGACCCCCGTCTTTTCTGATGAAATCGAGAACATCGTCGTCAACCCTTACTGGAACGTGCCGCCTTCCATCGCGGTCAACGAGATCAAGCCGCATCTGCTGGCCAACCCCAACTACCTCGACAGCCAGAATATGGAGATGCTGGCAGGGAGCAAGATCGTCAACGCGGCGGCGATCGACTGGACCCAGACCAACATCAACAACTACCACATCCGCCAGCGCCCCGGTCCCGGCAACGCGCTGGGCGCCATCAAATTCCTGTTTCCCAACGAGCATGACGTCTATCTCCACGACACGCCGTCCAAATCGCTTTTCGCCCGCTCCTTCCGGGCTTATTCGCATGGCTGCGTGCGCGTACAGAACCCGATGGAATTCGCTGGAGCGCTGATGACGTCCAATCCCGACATCAGCCGCGCTTCGCTCGAGAACATGTTCGGGCCCAAGGAACGCTGGGTCTCGCTCGAGAACCATATCCCGGTCCACATCATGTACTTTACCTTGCGGGTCGACCCTGACGGCACCATCCGCTCCTATGGTGATGTCTACGGCCACAACAAGAAACTGATCGGCCTGCTGAACGCTGAGTGACACCGCCACCTCGGGCGTTGTCGGGAGCCCCATTTCTGTGGCGCTTCGCCTCTATTTTCCCCCGCCTTTACCAAGCCTTAGTGTTTGAGCCTTGGTTCAGCCGCGATTTCTGCCTAAAAAATGCTGGGATCGGCGGTCTTCGGGTCGTGAGGGGACAATCAGCGTTAACAATGCCTTACGGCCTTGAACGCTAGTCTCGACCGTCGGTATTTGGACCATATGGGCTGTCGGGGCGTGTCGGGCAACATTAGAGGCGATTGGCACTGGGGGTTGCGCGCGCTGCTGGCCGGCGTCGCCTTACTGTTATTCGTCGCCAATTCGAGCCTGCCGGTCCGCGCCGCGTTCGGGGACAGGACGCTTTATCTGCACCATACTCATACCGGCGAAACCGGGAAATTCACCTTCAGGCGCAACGGCGTCTACGACCAGACAGTGCTGCGCCAGCTCAACATCTTTCTCGCCGATTGGCGCACCAAAGAGCCCACCAAGATGGACCCGGCGCTCTTCGATCTGATCTGGACCATCTATCAGGAGGTGGGCGCCAGCCAGCCGGTCAACATCGTCTCCTCCTATCGCTCTCCCAAGACCAACGCCATGCTGCGCGCCAAATCCTCGGGTGTCGCCGAAAACAGCCAGCACATTCGCGGCAACGCCATGGACATCTTTATCCCCGGCATCGAACTCAGCAAGCTTCGCGCCACCGCGATGCGGCACCAGGTGGGCGGCGTAGGCTACTACCCCACCTCCGGCAGCCCCTTCGTTCACGTCGATACTGGCTCTGTGCGCGCTTGGCCGCGCATGACCACGGCGCAGCTCAAGAAAGTTTTCCCCGACGGTCGCACCCTCCATCTGCCTGTCGACGGCAAGCCACTCTCGAGCGACGGCCGCGCCTATGCGCAGGCGCAGTGGAACAAGTGCCACATGGTGCCTTGCAGTGGCAGCCCAATCGTCAGCGTGCCCGATACGGTCGAGGTGCTGACCGCTTCGCTCGATCCGGCGCAGCGTTCTGTTTCGACCGTCGATATCCATTCGGTGATACCGGCCCCACGCCCCGATTTCGGCATCGCCTCCGTACCCTTCCCGGCGCGCAAATCTCCGGAAATGGAGTTGGCGACCCGCGCTCAATCGCCCATCGAGACCGACGCCTTCGATGCCTTCGATCTGCTGCAGGAGCCCGCCGGCGATCGCCCCGAGCCGCGCGTGCTCATGACGCCCGAGGACACTGAGGTGCTTACCGCTTACGCGCCTGACATCGTACCCGATGAGGGTGCGCAGCGCGCCTTGCAAATACTGATCGAGCGCGAGACCACGGCCAGTGCCACCGCGAAAAAGCCCATCCCGCCGCTGACAGTCCCCGAGCCCGAACTGCCACTGATCGCCCCCGACCTGCCGGTGCTCGAGCCACAGCCGACCGTGCGGGGCGGCACCCAGGTCGCCGCGCTCGACCCCAGCGAAATTCGTCCGGGCCTCACTGGCGGCACCAACGGTCTCGACATCGTAGCCACCATGTTCGACCTGACCTGGACCGCGGTCACCGAGGCCGGGTCACGGCCCGATCTCAAAGGCGCGCTCGAAGGCCGCAACGACATTCCGGTGATTAAGGGCCTCCTGCCCCGCCGCTTCGATCTTGTCGCCCCCGAAGTCGACCATGTCGATGAGACCCTCGCCACCCCCGAGATGATTTCCTCGGCGCACTATTCCGAGCTCTACGAGCCCGAAGGCTACCTCGACGGTCAGGCCGATCTCGGCCCCTATGCCAGCCGCATGATCGTCGAATCCAACCTCGTCGCGCCGGAAGCCTATGATCGCTTTATCCGCCGCGCGCCCCAACTAAGCGCCGAGTGAGCCCCTGACACTTTCGGGGACCTAAGCAAAGTCCGGCGGGAGGCAGCCGACCGCGGGGTCCGCTCGGGTACGTCTTCCTGCGCCAAAACTGCACAGCGCTTCAGGTTGCATTGGCCCGGCGCGGGTTCTACATCTCGATCAATCTTACCAAGCGCCGGCAAAGGACGCGCCCGCTTTGGCCGAAAAGCCCGTCACTCCGCTGCTCGACACCGTTAACGCCCCCGCCGATCTGAAGGTAATGGATCGGGCCCAGCTCCGTCAGCTCGCCGATGAGTTGCGGGCCGAGGTGATCGACGCCGTCTCCGTCACCGGCGGCCATCTGGGCGCGGGCCTGGGCGTCGTCGAACTGACCGTCGCGCTCCACGCAGTGTTCAACGCCCCGGACGACCGCCTGGTCTGGGACGTCGGCCACCAAGCCTACCCGCATAAGGTTTTGACAGGGCGGCGCGACCGCATCCGCACACTGCGCCAGAGGCAAGGGCTGTCAGGCTTCACGCGCCGCGCCGAGAGCCAATACGATCCCTTCGGTGCCGGCCATTCCTCGACCTCGATCTCGGCCGGCTTAGGTATGGCTGTTGCGTCGGCCCTTAAGGGCGAGACCCGCAATGTCGTCGCGGTGATCGGTGATGGCGCCATGTCCGCCGGCATGGCCTATGAGGCCATGAACAATGCCGGCGCCATGGATGCCCGGCTGATCGTCATCCTCAATGACAACGACATGTCGATCGCCCCGCCCACTGGCGCCATGCGGGCTTACCTGGCCCGCCTCGTCTCCGGCCCTGCCTATCGTGGTCTCCGCAACGTCGCCAAGCAACTCGCCAATTTGCTGCCGCCCTTCCTCAAGGAGCAGGCGCGCAAGACCGAGGAATATGCGCGTGGCTGGTGGACGGGTGGAACGCTGTTCGAGGAGCTCGGCTTCTTTT
>JBDSEK010000145.1:0-9954 GCA_039920085.1 Devosia sp.
GGCGCAGGCCGTGCTGCTGGCCGTCTACGACAATCTGGGCAAAGGCGCCTCTGGAGCCGCGGTGCAAAACCTCAATCTGATGCTCGGCGTAGCGGCGGACACGTCACTGGCGGCATAGCCGCAGCGGCACCTCGCCCCCCCCTCGCCTTGTCAGCCTGGCTCGTGGGCGCAGGCGACCTACGTTGACCGCAAACGCAAAGGCCCGGATCGCTCCGGGCCTTTGCCGTCGATTGAGTGAGCGCCGGCTTAGTGCCCGCCGCCCCAGCCACCTTCCTGTGCCGGCGGCTTGCGCACGAAGAACGAGGCGATGAGCGCGAGGATGGCGATCGAAGCGCCGATGGTGAGCGCGAGGCGTATGCCGCCGGACAGCGCTTCGAGCGGCGGCTGGCCGGCCGCGAGTAATCCGGCCCGCTGAGCCGACATCACGGCAACAAACATCGCAACGCCTGCCGCACCCGCTACCTGCTGTACCGAGCCAAGCAGAGCCGAGCCGTGCGAGTAGAATTGCGGCTTGACCGAACTGAGACTGGCCGTAAAGAGCGGCCCGAACAGGAACGCAAAACCCACGCTCATGAACAGATGGCCAATCAGGATCAACGGCCACCAGGTCTGGGTTCCAAGCAAGGTCATCGCCCAGAGCACGGCGGTGACCACAGCCATGGCCGGAACGATCAGCGGCCGTGGCCCTACCTTGTCGTAAAGCCGGCCGACGAAGGGGCCGAGCAGGCCCATCAGCAGGCTGCCTGGCAACAGCAGCAGGCCGGTGCCCAACGTGTCGAAATGCAGGACCTGCACCAGATAGATCGGCAGCAGGATGATAGTGCCGAACATGGCCAGCATGACGATGGAGATCATCGTCATGGAGATAGTAAAATTCTTCTCCAGAAGCGGCCGCAGATCAAGCAGCGCGCCCTCCTTTTTCTGCAGGCCGAGCTGCCGCCAGATGAAAACGACCATGGTGACGGCGCCTATGGCGAGCGCCCAGCTGCCCGGAACCGGGGCATCGGGAGCCGCGAAATTGGACAGCCCGTAGACGATCCCGCCGAACGCCAGCGCCGACAGGATCACCGAAAGGATGTCGAGGGGTGCGTAACGGGGCGTCGTAACATTGAGCATCATGCGGTAGCCCAGAAACATCGCGCTGAGTGCGATCGGCAAGACGATAATGAACAACCAGCGCCATTCGAGGTAGTTGAGGATGAGCCCCGCCGCTGCCGGACCGATTGCGGGTGCAACCGACATGACGATGGAAATGTTGCCCATCATCTTGCCCCGCTGATCGGGTGGGACCAGGGTCATCACCGTGGTCATCAGCAGCGGCATCATGATTGCCGTGCCCGAGGCCTGAACAACGCGCCCGAGGATCAGCACGGGCAGGCCGTTGGCCACCGCTGCGATCAGCGTGCCCAGCGAGAACAGCGACATCGCGAGGAGAAACACAGGCCGTGAATTGAGCCGCTGCATCAAAAAGCCTGTAATCGGGATGACCACGGCCATGGTGAGCAGGAATGCCGTGGTGAGCCATTGCGCTGCGCTGGCCTCGACATTCAGCGACTGCATGAGCTTGGGGATGGCGACCGTCATCGCCGTCTCGTTGAGCATGACCACAAAGGTCGAAACGAGCAGCACGTTGATGACAAGCCTGTTGCGGGATGCATTGGAAGTGTCGACAGGCGACGCCGACGGAGCGTCGGAGGCGAAAGTTTCGGAGGTCATGATGTGAGCCTTTGTGCCGGATGAATGCGCAGGGCGCCGATCAGGGCGGCTCCCAATAGCAGGTTTCGGGGACCATGCAAGGAAAGTCTGGACAGGACTTTGATCATTCGCGCGTCACCTGATGTGCGATCTTGCGGGCGCTAAAGCGCCTCCCCATATTCATGACGAGCGGACGTGACAGGAATCGACAGCAGCCGCAGAGTTTGCGGCGGATGCTAGCTTCGGGCCGTCGTCCGCGCCTCCCGTCTCGTGCAATGCAGCAATGCAGGCCGCTCACGTCTCAGGCGGACAATCCCTGGGCAACCGTATGCCAGCGCGTGGCGACCAGGTAGTCTGCAGCATGATTGTCGCGCAATCGCATCGCTTCGACGGCACCCAGCGCCTGTTCCAGATCGGGCTGAAGCCCCTCGAGGCCGCCGACTGGATCGATGTGGACGCGCGGCTGGGTGAATATCTCGAAGAAAAGCAACGTCTACGGCAGCTCCATCCCGATGAGGTGTTCGCGGCCGAGCCCGGGACTGAGGCGGCGCAGGCGGAACTCTTGGCGCTGCTGGTGGAGCATCTACCGGCGCGATTTCCACAGATTTACCGGCGCGACGGCGACACGATGCAAATAGCCGAGGGCACAGTGTCTCTGGCGGGCGATGCACCCCTAAGGATCGCCGCGAGCCTGGTGCAGGAAGACTTGCTGCTGATGCGTCGTGGCCCTGAAAATTGGCGGCTGGCTGCGGCCTCGCTGAGCTTTCCTTCGTCCTGGCGGCTGGGGGACAAATTCGGCAAGCCAATCCATGACGTGCATGCGCCGGTGCCCGGCTTCGGACATGGCTCGCGCAATGCCGAGCTCATCGCCCGCATGTTCGATACGCTGAGGCCCGATAGCAGCATGCTGCGCTGGAACTGGTCGCTCTATGGCGATGCCGAACTGTTCCATCCGCAAAGCGGCACGCAGTTCGGCGAACTGGATGCCCTGTTCCTGCGCGCCGAGCGACAGACCTTGCGCAAGCTGCCGGTGAGCGGCGACATCGTCTTCACCATCCGCATTTATGTCGATCCGCTGGCAGAACTGAAAAAGCAGAAGGACGCGCCGGCAATCGCCGCGCGACTGGCAGCACAACTCGAAGCGCTCAGTGCCGAGCAGCTGGCGTATAAGGGGCTAGTGGCGGCACGCGACGGACTGCTGGCGCGGCTGGCCGCGTATCGCTAGGGTTCAGCGCTTTTGATTTGGCGGCGCGCTCGCGGGAGAGTCTATCCCTGTGCTCAGGTCTCGACATTCGACGGCGGTCAATCTGGCGTGCTTTGCAGCCGCCGCTCAGCTGATCGTCGCGCTGATGATCTGGCGCGTCGACCAGGCGATTGCGCTCATCGCCACCCTTTTTGGATTGCTGCTTGCGTTGGCGGCCCACCAGATCCGGTCGGGCCGCTGGACGCTGCGCTGGCCCTTTCTGCGGCAGAAATAGATGTTTTTGAGCGCCCAACATCCAATAGCGGTCAATGTGGCCGCCTACGCCTTAGTGATGATGCTCATCGTCGGCGCGATGGCCTGGCGCCGCAGCCGCGCCGCGTCGATCATCGCTTTGCTCTTCGCCCTGCTGTTAGCCCTGACTGCCTATCAGGTCGCGACCGGGAGCTGGTTTCTAAGCTGGCCTTTCAGATGATTGGCGGCTTATTTCCTGCCCAAAGCATTCTTGATGGCGTCGGCGATCGGCGTCTTGCCGCCGACCAGCTGGAACGTCTTTCCAATGGTCGCCTTGTCGGCGAGACACGCGATCAGCACGGCTGCAACATCCGCCCGCGCGATCTTGCCATTGTCGATTGACTGTTCGCTCAGCGTCACCTTACCGGTCGGCTTGCCGTCGTTGAGCTCGCCCGGCTCGATGATGGTCCAGTCGAGCTCGGAGTCGCGCAGCAGCTTGTTGGCCGCACGCTTCTGCTTGTAGTAATCGCGCATCTCCTCGGTCGCCATGGCGCCAGTGAGCTTCATGCCGGTCGAGGCGCCGATCGACGAGATGGTGAGATAGCGCTTGACCCCCGCCTTCTCGGCAGCGCGCACCGTGCGCAACGTCCCCTTGCGATCGAACGCACTCGGCTCGCCGGCACCCGAGCCCGCCGCGAACACCGCCGCGTCGGCGCCCTTTAGCGTATGCCCGATCTCGTCGAAGGGCGAGCTGTCGAGGTCGAGCAGCACGGTCTCGGCCCCGAGCTTGACCATCGCCGCCATGTCCTTTGGCTTGCGAATGGTGGCGACGACCTCGTCGCCCTTTTTGATCAGCTGTTCGACGATCAACTGACCACTGCGGCCATGGCCGCCGAAAACGACGATACGAGACATGTTGGCCTCTAGGTTCGATGGGGGCAAGTCTAGGACGGGCGTGCCCAGAAGGGTAGGCGAACGGAACCGGCGAATCGACGTTTCGCATCAGACGGGGCGCCGGCAACTGCTCGCCAGCTATCATGCGGCCACCGATTCCGCTTGCTCGCGCTGCATTGGTGTGTTAGTTATCTAACACGCTAATCCTGCGGAGCGTCCGATGCGTCGTCGCGACTGGCTGATACCCCTGCTGTTGATGATTTACGCCATCCTGCCGCTGATCCCCGGTGCCTTCCGGCTGGTGGAGCTGGGCGGCGGACCACAACTCATGCCCGAAAATCCGCGCGTCCACGCCATGCCAGCGCCGGTGATCGTCCACATCCTCACGGCGTTCTTTTACACAGTGTTCGGCGCCTGGCAGTTTTCGCCGACCTTGCGACGGACGGCCTGGCACCGGCGCGCCGGCAGGCTGTTGGCGCCACTCGGGATGGGCGCTGCCCTGTCGGGCCTCACCATGACGCTGCTCTATCCCACCGCGCCCGAATACCACCCGATCCTGATGCCGATCCGCCTGCTCTTCGGCAGCGGCATGGCGTTGGCGATCGTCCTGGCGCTGATCGCCATCATCGTCCACCGCGACGTGCCCACCCACCGCGCTTGGATGATGCGCGCCTACGCCATTGGCCTCGGCGCGGCGACACAGATGTTCATCTTCATCCCGCTCGCGCCGTTCGGCACGCCGGAACCGTTGACGGCGTCCCTGATGCTGAGCGCAGCCTGGGTGATCAATCTGGCGGTGGCGGAATGGGCGATAAGAAGGGCCGGGTTGGTTAGGCAAGTGGCAGTACCGGCGGAGTGACGAAGGCCCGGGATCGCTCCCGGGCCCTCAACCTGTTCGGCGATGCGGCCGTGGCTCACGCCACCCCGTTGAACCTTGCCAGCACCGCGAGCAGCAGTAGCGCCACGATGTTGGTGATCTTGATCATCGGGTTGACGGCGGGGCCAGCCGTGTCCTTGTAGGGGTCGCCGACGGTGTCGCCGGTGACTGAGGCTTTGTGAGCGTCGGAGCCCTTCATGTGCTTGACGCCGTGGCTGTCGGTGAAGCCGTCCTCGAAGCTTTTTTTGGCATTGTCCCAGGCGCCGCCGCCGGCGGTCATCGAGATGGCTACAAACAGACCCGTAACGATCACGCCCATCAGCATGGCGCCCGTCGCCGAGAAGGCCGCCGCCTGGCCGGCGATGGCGTTGATGACGAAATAGACCACGATCGGCGAGAGCACCGGCAGCAGCGAGGGGATAATCATCTCGCGGATGGCGGCGCGGGTCAGCATGTCGACGGCTCGTGCGTAATCGGGCTTGGAGGTGCCGGCCATGATGCCCGGGTCTTCCTTGAACTGGCGGCGCACCTCGATCACCACGGCCTGGGCCGCGCGGCCCACCGCCGTCATCGACATGCCGCCGAACAGGAACGGCAACAGGCCGCCGAACAACAGGCCCACCACGACATAGGGGCTGGAGAGATCAAACGTGACATCGAGATTGCCGAAGAAGTGCTTGAGGTCTTCCGTGTAGGCGGCGAACAGCACCAGCGCACCGAGCCCTGCCGAGCCGATGGCATAGCCCTTGGTGACGGCCTTGGTGGTATTGCCCACCGCATCGAGCGCGTCGGTATTGTGGCGCACTTCCTTGGGCAGGCCTGCCATCTCGGCGATACCGCCGGCATTGTCGGTAACCGGGCCGAAGGCGTCGAGCGCGACGATCATGCCGGCCAGCGCCAGCATGGTAGCGGCGGCAAAGGCGATGCCGAACAGGCCCGCAAGATTGTAGGTGACGATGATGCCGGCGATGATCACCAGCGCCGGCAGCGCGGTCGATTCCAGCGACACCGCGAGGCCCTGGATGACGTTGGTGCCATGGCCAGTGACCGAGGCTTCGGCGATCGAGTTGACCGGGCGCTTGCCGGTCCCGGTGTAATATTCGGTGATGACGATGATGAGGCCCGTAATGACGAGGCCTGCGACACCGCACCAGAACAGCGACCATGGCGTGAACGCCTTGCCGCCCTCGGCGCCAAGCGCGACGTTGAGATCACCGAAGGTAAGCCAGAGGGTGGGCAGCAGCGCGATCAGCGAGAGCACGCCGGTCGCGATGAGGCCCTTATAGAGGGCGCCCATGATGTTGTTGTCGGCGCCGAGGCGAACGAAATAAGTGCCGATGATCGAGGTGATGACGCAGGCGCCGCCGATGGCGAGCGGCAGAACCATGCCGGCCAGCTTGTACGCATCGGGTAGCACGATCGCGGCAAGCACCATGGTGGCAACCGCCGTGACCACATAGGTCTCGAACAGATCCGCGGCCATGCCGGCGCAGTCACCGACATTGTCGCCGACATTGTCGGCGATCGTCGCGGGGTTGCGCGGATCATCTTCCGGGATGCCGGCTTCGACCTTGCCCACCATGTCGCCGCCGACATCGGCACCCTTGGTGAAGATGCCGCCGCCGAGACGGGCGAAGATCGAGATCAGCGAGGCACCGAACGAGGTGGAGACCAGCGCGTCGATGACGGTGCGGCTCGTCGGGTCAAAACCCAGCGCATCCTTGAGCACGATGAAGTAGAGCGTGACGCCGAGCAGACCAAGGCCCGCCACCAGAAGACCCGTGATGGCGCCCGCCTTGAAGCTCAGGTCGAGCCCCTTGGCCAGCGAAGTGGTCGCCGCCTGGGCGACGCGCACATTGGCGCGCACCGACACGTTCATGCCGATAAAGCCGGCAGCGCCCGAAAGCACGGCGCCGATCAGGAAGCCGATGGCCGCGTAGATGCCGAGGAGGAAGTAGGCGAGAACGAGGATCACCAGGCCGACAATGCCGATGGTGGCGTATTGGCGTCGCAGATAGGCCGTCGCGCCCTCGCGCACCGCGGCCGAAATTTCCTGCATGCGAGCCGAACCGCTATCGGCGGCCAGCAGCTGCTGCGTCGTGACGACGCCGTACACGATCGACAGTGCGCCCGCGACGACGATCGCCCAGAGGAGAAGAGTCATGAAAAGTCCCTCGATGTGTGAGCGCCGGGACGCTCCGAACCCCAAGGGACGAACCCGTCCCTCCCCCGCCCGGCGGATTGTGACGCGCTTCTGCCAAAATCGGCCGGGTGATTCAACCGCTTTTGGCGCAATCGCGCGGGATTTCCGGGCCTTTCAGCCCGATTCTGGATCAGGCGAGCCCGCCCACCAGTTCCGCGAGCGCGGCGACATAGCGCTCGCCCTTGGCATGCAGCCAGTCAATGGCTCTTTGGCAGCTGGCCCGCGCCTCGGGATCGAAGCGATAGGCCGAAACGAAGGGGAAATCGGCATTGCCCATCGGCACCCCAAGGGCGATTTCGAGCGAATAACTGGGAAGCGTCGCCGCTGTGTCGCGGCAGGGCACGCCGCGCTGGCCGCGCACAAACACCCCGACGCTGTGATTGGTGATGTAATAGGCCAGCACCAATTCGGTGCCCGGCACGTCGCGCCAGCGCGAAAATGTATTGCCCCAGCCAAGTTTCACAGCCGGAAAGCGGGTGTTGAAGGCCGCGAAATAATCCTTGCGAAGGCTGTGGCTCTGTCGCGGCCGGACCGGGCCGGCCGGCATCAGAAGACGTAGGGGTAAACGTAGCGCATCAGCGCCGCCTGGACGGCGTAAATGGCGATAAAGACGATGATCGGGCTCAGATCGATCTGCATGCGCGGCAACAGCCGGCGGATCGGCTTGAGCACCGGCTCGGTCAGCGACAGCAGGGTGCGCCAGATCGCCTCGACCACGGGATTACGGGTGTTGATGACATTGAAGGCGATCAGCCACGAGCCGATGATGGTCGCCAGCATCACCCATTTATAGATGTCGAGAACGATATAGATGACTTCGATCAGGACCTTCATGCCGCGGCTCCGGTTGACGCTGAAGGCCTAGATAGGGCCCGAAAGCCTTGGCGGCAAGGCGGTCAGGCGCTGGCGCGCGCCCGGAACTGCTTCTTGCGCTCATTGGGATCGAGCCAGACCTTGCGCAGCCGGATCGATTTGGGCGTCACCTCGACATATTCATCGTCGGCGATATAGCCCAGGCTCTGCTCGAGCGTCAGCTTCTTGGGCGTCGTCAACCGCACCGCCTCGTCCTTGGAATGGGTGCGAATATTGGTCAGCTGCTTGCCCTTGATCGGGTTCACTTCGAGATCATTGTCGCGCGTGTGCTCGCCGATGATCATGCCCTCATAGACCTCGACGCCCGGGTCGATCATCATCGGCCCACGCTCTTCGAGGTTCCACAGTGCATAGGCCACCGCCTGCCCATTGGCGTTGGAGATCAGCACGCCCGTGCGCCGACCGGGGAGCGCGCCCTTATAGGGCTGATATTCGTGGAACAGGCGGTTGAAGATCGCCGTGCCACGGGTGTCCGACAACAGCTCCGGCTGATAGCCGATCAGCGAGCGCGTCGGGACGTAGAACCGCAGACGGGTGCGGCCCGTGCCCGAGGGGCGCATGTCGACGAGATCCCCTTTGCGTTCGGTCAGCTTCTGCACGACGATACCCGAATGCTCGTCGTCGACGTCGATGATGACTTCCTCGATCGGCTCGAGCTTCTGCCCGCCATCCTCGCGCAAGACGACACGGGGACGGCCGATGGTGAGCTCGAAGCCTTCGCGGCGCATGTTCTCGATCAGCACCGCGAGCTGCAATTCGCCGCGGCCGGCGACTTCGAACGAATCGGAATCCGTGCCTTCGGTGACCCTGATCGCGACATTGCCTTCCGCCTCGCGCAGCAGCCGCTCGCGGATGATGCGGCTCTGGACCTTGTCGCCCTCGCGCCCGGCCAGCGGGCCGTCATTGATGCGGAAGGTGACCGAAAGCGTCGGCGGATCGATCGGCTTGGCGGCGATCGGCTCACTGTTCTGCGGGATGGTCAGCGTATCGGCGACAGTGGTGTCTTCGAGCCCGGCTATGGCGACGATATCGCCGGCCTCAGCCACATCGACAGGCGTGCGCTCGAGGCCACGAAACGCCAGGACCTTGCTGACCCGGCCCTTTTCCACTTCCTTGCCATCGCGGCTCAGCGAATGCACCGCATCGCCCGCCTTGACCGAGCCCGAAAAGATCCGCCCGGTGAGCAAACGCCCGAGAAATGCGTTGCGCTCGATGGTGGTGACCAGCATGCGGAACGGGCCGGCTTCGACCTTGGGCTCCCTCACATAGGAGACGACCTTGTCGAGCAGGGGCCCGAGATCTTCCTTCGGACCTTCTGGCTTCTCGCTCATCCAGCCCTGCTTGGCCGAACCATAGAGCACCGGGAAATCGAGCTGCTCGGGCGTTGCTTCGAGCGCGATGAACAGATCGAAAATCTCCTCGAGCACTTCGAGATGGCGCTCGTCGGGCCGGTCGATCTTGTTGATCGCGACGATTGGCCTCAAACCCTGCGCCAGGGCCTTCGACAGGACAAATTTGGTCTGCGGCATCGGGCCTTCGGCGGCATCGACGAGGATCACCACGCCATCGACCATCGACAGGATGCGCTCCACCTCGCCGCCGAAATCGGCATGGCCGGGGGTGTCGACGATATTGATGCGCGTCTGTTTCCAGACCAGCGAGGTCACCTTGGCGAGAATGGTGATGCCACGTTCGCGCTCGAGATCGTTGGAATCCATCGCGCGCTCTTCGACGCGCTGATTGTCGCGGAATGAGCCGGACTGCCTGAGCAGCACGTCGATCAGCGTGGTTTTTCCATGGTCGACATGGGCGATGATCGCGATGTTGCGCAACGCCATGGGGCGGTCCTGACGATAAACGGAAGAATTGGCGGCTCACATAGGGGAGCGCTGTCACAATCTCAAGACAATTGCGCGCATGGCGGGGCTGCGACGGGTCCTAAATGCCGGTTTGGTTGATGGCGGCCCGCAGAAACGC
>JBDSEK010000146.1:0-5069 GCA_039920085.1 Devosia sp.
GCTCCCGCAACTGGTCGATGACCGCCTTGAGATCAAGCCCGATCGCCGTGAGCTCCACGGCGTTGGATTTGCTGCAGAGCGTATTCGCCTCGCGGTTAAACTCCTGTGAAAGGAAGTCGAGCTTGCGACCGACCGGCCCTCCGGCGGCGATGAGCTGCCGGGCCGAGGCGATATGGGCCGCCAGCCGGTCCAGTTCCTCGCGGATATCGGCTTTGGTGGCGAGCAGCATCGCCTCCTGCGCCAGTCGCTCCTCGGAGAAGCCGGCGCTGGCGGCCACAAGCTCGGCGATCTGCTCCCGGAGCCGGGCAAGGATCGCCTCGCGGCTGCGGCCGGGATGCGCGGAGGCGGCCTCGCGCAGGCGCGCGATCTCGTCGATCTCGGCAACCAGCACGGCGCCCAGCCGCGCGCCCTCATCCTGGCGGGCGCGGACCAGCCCGAGCAGCGCGGCATCGACGCCGGCAAGGATCGCGGCGTGGAGCCGCTCCTCGTCCTCGGCGCTCAGCGACCCCTCATGCTGTTCCAAGACGCCCTTCAGGCCGAGAATGCCATCGAGCGTTGGCTTGGCTGCATCGATCTCGGGGCCGAGTTCGCGCATGGCGGCGAGCACCGCGTCGAGCGCCTGCCGGTTGATGATGACGCGGCCGCCCTCGCCTTCGCGGTCGACATTGAGGTTGACGGTGACGGCGCCGCGGCTCAGCGCCGCGCCGATGCGGCGACGGATTTCGGCTTCGAGCGCATCGTAGCCCGGCGTCATGCGCATCCGCATATCGAGGCCGCGCGCATTGACGCTCTTGATCTCGATGCTGAAGGCGACGCCGGGGACGCTGCCGGACGTTCTGGCATATCCGGTCATGCTGGCAAGCGGCAAAGGCATGACCGGGCAGTCTCCCTATTGGGTGGTGTCGCCGGCTCCCACGGCTTCGCTGGCGGCGAACTCTTCCTTGGCCGCCTCGGCCTCGGCGGCTTCGCTCGCTTCGGCCGCCTTCACCGCCTGGCGATAGGCGGCAACGTTCCGCCGATGCTCGGCATAGGTCGCCGCGAACAGATGCCCGTCGGCGGGGTCGGCGCTCTTGGCGACGAAATAAAGGAATTTGGTGGCGGCCGGATGCGCCGTCGCTTCCAGCGTCGCGCCCGCCGGATTGGCGATCGGTCCGGGCGGCAGGCCGGTGATGACATAGGTGTTGTAGGGCGTTTCGGCGCGCAGTTCCTTGCTGGTCGGGCCACGGTTGAGGACGGACTTGCCCAGCGTGATGCCGTAGAGAACGCTCGGGTCGGTCTGCAATTTCATGCCGCGCCGCAGCCGGTTGACGAACACCGAGGCGACCGTGGCGTGTTCGCTCGCAACGCGGGTTTCCTTTTCGACCAGCGAGGCGAGCGTCAGCAATTGCTCAGGCGTCTTGATCACATCGTCGATGGATTTGTCGCGCCCGGCCCAGGCCTCGCTCAGTTTAGCGCTCATGCGCTTCTGCATGTCTGCCAAGACGCTCTGGCGCGTCGTGGTCGGCTGCGTCCAGTCGTAGCGGCCGGGGAGGATCGTGCCTTCCTTCGGGTCGCCCGTAAGCTCACCGCTCAGATTGTTGCTGGCGAGACGAATGCGTTCGGCGGCGAGGAAGGCCGTCTCGCCTTCGGGTACGGTGACGAAGAACTCGACCGGCTCGCCGCTGGTTACGATCTTCAAAATATCGGCCATGCTGGCCTTGGCGGGAATGATGTACTGGCCGGGAAGAATCTTGGCGTCGCGCGCCGTCGCCATCACCGCCGCGCGGAAGATATAGGAATTCGAAATGATGCCCTGGTCGGCGAGCCGCGTCGCGACCGAATTCAGCCCACTGCCCTCATCGATGACGAACGCCGTCTCCTCGGACTTAGGACCGGGCGCGGTGAATTGCTGCAAGCCGAAATAGGCAAAGGCCGCCGCCGCGATGATGACGAGCACGAGGAAGGTCAGAACGGCGTTGCCGAAATCAACCAACCCGTTGCGGCGACGCTTGTGCCGCCTGCGACTATCCTCTGCCGGAACGCTCATAAACCCTCACCCCAAACCGATGGCTGCAAACTCACCATTCTCAAAGTGAACCGGGCAATATCAGGACCGCATCGCAACGGAAAGATGGGCAATTGTGGATGTCACAGGTGGCAGCAGGGCGCGCCGCTCTCTTCATCTGCTCGCCCTTACCGCGCGGAGACGTATCAATCTCGTACGCGGTCTCCTCAGGCAGTCATATCTTGGCGTCGTCCGCGGTCCATGACCAAGACCAAGACCAGTGCTGCCAAGGCGAACAAGGATGCGACCGGGCCGATTGCCGAAAGTCCGATGCGATCGAGAACGATGCCGCCAACAATTGCGGCAATTGCCGTTCCGATATTGTTCGCCGTGCCGTTGAGCGAGAGGATCAGCGGGGCAGCGCTCGGCCGGAATGCGGCGAGGCGGCTGATCTGTCCGGGGTAGTACGCCCACGCCGTGAAGCCCGTCAGGAATTGGAAGCCCCACCAGGCCGGGCCCACCGCAAGTCGGGGGAGGCTCGGGATGAGCGCCAGGAACGGCAGCAGCAAGGCTGTTGCGGCGATGCCAAAAACGATCACGCGGGTGGACCCGAGGCGATCGTTCAACCTGCCGCCTGTGAGATTGCCGATGGCAGCTCCGAGGCCGTATCCGAGCAAGGCCAGCGGTATCCACCAGGTTTCAAGGGCGAGGAACTTCGTGGTCAGCGGACCGAGATAGAAGAACTGCGAGAAGCCCCCAATCAGGAACAGCACCGTCACCGCATAGGTTAGGGAGACGCCGGGTATGGCGAGGGCGGACAGCCGCTCGCGGATGGTGAGGCGGACACCGTGGATGCCGCCGGGGAGCCTGAACCATAGGGCCATTGCTGCTATGGCCCCGATTGCTGTCAGCGACAAATAGCTCACGCGCCAGCCAAACCGGGTTGCAATCAGGGCAGCCAATGGAACGCCAACAGCAACGGCAGCGGTCTGGCCGCTGATGACAATCGACACCGCTCTGCCGCGACCCTCCGGTGTGGATAGGGCTGCGGCCGTCGCCAACGCGAGCGGCCCGAACAGGCCGGCCGTAAGGCCAAGGGCGACGCGAGTCCCGAACAGCTGCCAGTAGCCCGTGGAGAGCGCGGCAATCAATGCCAGAGCGCTGAACACGACCGCCGCAACGGTCAGGACCTGGCGTCGATCAGAAGACGCAAAGATCGATGTCAGCAGCGGCGCGCCGATCGCAAACGACACGGCGTAAGCCGATGCAAGATAACCCGCCTGCGAGACGGCCACCCCGGTATCGGCGGCCATTCCGGGCATCAGCCCCGCGAACGCAAACACTTCGACATTGATGGCAAATCCGCCAACAGCGACCCAGACAAGTCGGGTATCCACGGCCAATTGAACCTCCCACAGAAATGGCTGTTGAGCTAGCAGGCCCGCCAGTTTGGCAAGCGCGCTTAGTCCAACATGCAGCCAAGGAACCGAGAGCCCTTGGGCTCACGCCACCTTGCGGAAAATCAGCGAGGCGTTGGTGCCGCCGAAGCCGAAGGAGTTGGAGAGGGCGATGTCGATCCGCTTCTTGACCGGCACCTTGGGCACCAGATTGATCGGCGTCGCCACCGAGGGATTGTCGAGATTGAGCGTGGGCGGCGCCACATTGTCGCGCATGGCGAGCAGCGAGAAGATGGCTTCGATGGCGCCGGCCGCGCCGAGGAGATGGCCGATGGCCGATTTGGTCGAAGACATCGCCGTCTTGCCCGCCGCGTCCCCGAGCAGCCGGGTCACCGCGCCGAGCTCGATCTCGTCGCCGAGCGGCGTCGATGTGCCGTGTGCATTGATGTAGTCGATGTCGGAAGGCGAAATCCCCGCCCGCTTCACTGCCGCCTGCATGCAGCGATAGCCGCCGTCGCCATCGGAGGTCGGCGCCGTGATGTGGAAGGCGTCGCCGGTCAGGCCATAGCCGGCGATCTCGCCATAGATCTTGGCGCCGCGGGCTTTGGCGCGCTCATAGTCTTCGAGCACGACGACTGCCGCGCCCTCGCCCATCACGAACCCATCGCGGTCTTTGTCATAGGGGCGCGAGGCTTCGGTGGGCCGATCGTTGAAGCCCGTCGAGAGCGCGCGCATCGCTGCAAAGCCGGCGATCGATAGCCGGTTGACCGGCGATTCCGTGCCGCCTGCCACCATCACATCGGCATCGCCCAAAGCGATCAGCCGCGCCGCATCGCCGATGGCGTGGGCGCCGGTCGAACAGGCGGTGACCACTGCATGGTTGGGCCCCTTGAGGCCGAAGCGGATCGATACATAGCCCGAGGCGAGGTTGATGAGCCGGCCGGGGATAAAGAACGGGCTGATGCGGCGCGGGCCCTTTTCAAAGAGCGTCACGGAGGCTTCGTAAATGCCGCCGATGCCGCCGATGCCCGAGCCGATCATGGTGCCGATGCGCTGCTTGTCGCTCTCGGCCGCGGGCTCAACGCCAGCGTCCTCGATGGCCATGGTCGCCGCCGCCATGGCGAAGGCGATGAATGGATCGACCTTGCGCAGCTCCTTGGGGTCCATCCACTCTTCGGGATTGAACCGGCCCTCGGCTTTGGAGCCGAGGGGAATGCGGTGCGCGATCTGGCAGGCAATGTCGTCGATTTCGAAATCGTCGATGCGTCGCGCGCCGCTTTTGGAGGCGAGGATGTTCGCCCAGATCGTCTCTACGCCGCACCCCAGCGGGGTGACCGCGCCCATTCCGGTGACGACGACGCGGCGCAGTTCCATAGAAGCTGCATTTCCTGCGGCTGAGGATCAGCCGGCGGCTCTGAGATCAGCCGACGGCCTTTGTGAGATAGGTCACCGCATCGCCGAAGGTCTGGATCGACTCCGCCGCGTCGTCGGGAATTTCGACCGAGAATTCTTCTTCGAAGGCCATGACCAGTTCGACCTGATCAAGAGAATCGGCGCCCAAATCATCAATGAAGCTGGCCTTGTCGACGACCTTTTCCGCATCGACGTTGAGGTGCTCGACGACGATCTTACGGACGCGGTCAGCGATATCGCTCATATTTGACTTCCCTTTTGATAGTCTGGTTCGC
>JBDSEK010000147.1:0-3379 GCA_039920085.1 Devosia sp.
GGCATGCGCGTGCCGTTCGACTATCTGATCCTCGCCACCGGCGCGCGGCACGCCTATTTCGGCCATGACGATTGGGAGCCCTTCGCGCCCGGCCTCAAGACGCTCGAGGACGCGACCGCCATGCGGCGGCGTCTGCTCATGGCGTTCGAGCAGGCGGAACTCGAGACCGATCCGGCAAAGCGCAAGGCGCTCTTGACCTTTGCCATCATCGGCGCGGGAGCCACCGGTGTCGAGCTTGCGGGGGCGATCATCGAGCTCGCGCGCATTACGCTGCGCGACGATTTCCGCAACATTCATCCGGAAGAAGCGCGCGTCGTGCTGATCGAGGGCGGCGACCGCGTGCTGGCGGCGTTCAAGCCCGAGCTGTCCGCCTATGCCGAAAAGGCGCTGCGCCGGCTCGGCGTCGAGATCAGCTTCGGCACGCGGGTCAGTGCCGTCGAAGCCGGCAGCGTCCGCTATGGCGACACGACACTGGAGGCCGCCACCATCATCTGGGCGGCGGGCGTCCTCGCTTCGCCGGCGGCGCAATGGCTCGGGGTGCCGGCCGACAAAGCGGGGCGCATCGAAGTCGATGCGGATCTGAGCGTCCCCGGCCATCCCAATATCTTTGCCATCGGCGATACCATCACGACGCGCCGGGTCGATGGAACGCCGGTCCCCGGCATCGGCGATGCCGCCAAGCAAGGCGGACGGCACGCGGCGCGTGCGATCAAGGCGCGGCTGCGGGGCGACACGACACCCGTGCCCTTCCGCTACAAGCATCTGGGCGATATCGCCACCATCGGGCGCAGCGCGGCGATGATCGATTTCGGCTGGATCACACTCACCGGCCGGCTCGGTTGGTGGATGTGGGGCGCGGCCCATATCTACTTTTTGATCGGGCTCAAGAACCGCATCTTCGTCGCGCTCAACTGGCTGTGGATCTATCTCACCGGCCATCGCAGCGCGCGGCTGATCACCCAGGATCGGTCAGGGCGACGGCCACTATCAGGACAGGCCGCACTATTTCGGCAGAATAACGAAGCAAGTTCGTCCCACGCCCCCGACTGAAGACGGCGGCCAAGTCGGCGCTAATAGGAGAGACCGCATTGCCAACTCGTCCATTAGGGCCGAGTTAAGCGCGGTTCTCTATACTCGGCAGCTTGCGGAGATTTCCAGAATAACTTCCTCGTCGGAAAGGATAGACTGGCGACTTGTTCTGATCGTGTGGGGCTTGATGTGCCTCATGCTGACGGTCAGGACTATTTCGCAGTTCGGTACGGTCCCTCTGTACGGAGATGGCGATGATGCGATGCGTATGGCATCGGCCATAGACCTTCTCAACGGCCAGAGTTGGTTTGATCCCGTGCAGTATCGTGACAACAGCCCCTTTGGGGCCTCGATGCACTGGTCGAGGCTTCTTGACGCACCGCTGGCCGCAGGTATGGCGTTCCTCAGTCCGTTGTTCGGCCCACACGCACGGGACCTCGTCGCCTTCTCCTGGCCGCTGCTTCTGCTCCTCCCTCTGCTGTGCCTGAGCGTCTCGATAACAAAGGAACTGGTACCCGAGGCAGATACGCTGACGGCGACGGTCCTGCCATGCCTCGGCATTGTTCTGCTGATCGAGTTCCTGCCGGGTCGTGTCGACCATCATTCAGTGCAAATTCTCCTGATGCTAACGCTGCTGTTGGCCATGCTCAAATGGCGGGAGACGAGTTGGGGCGGGCTCGTCGCCGGCGGCGCTGCGGCGACCAGCCTCGCCATCGGGCTTGAAACTCTACCTTTGGTCGTCGTTGCCATTGTCTTACACGGTGTTCTCTGGTTCTCGGCACCGCTGCTCTCACGTCGCGCTACCAAAGGATTCGCGCTTGGGCTTGGGGGCGGAGCGATCCTGCACTTTGTCGCGGCCACACCACCGAGCAGCTACCTCGGAGTGACGTGCGACAATCTTTCCATCGTCTATGTGCTGGGAGTGTGTCTCGCGGCGGCGGGGCTATGGGCCAGCGCTTCGTTTCTCTCTTTCGCTACCCAGGGATGGCGTCGCGCAGGGGGTCTGGTGATATCTGGACTTCTTCCGGTCCTGCTTTGTGGAGGGCTTTTTCCGCAGTGCCTCGGGGGACCATACGGGGCGGTCCCGCAGGAAATTCTGGGCGAACAGTTTTCAATGATTGCCGAGGTGCAATCGTTCTGGACGCGTTTGTTCGTGGACCCCGCCACGGCTATCGCCTTTTGCATCCCTTCGCTTCTCGGACTCGCGCTGACCGCGCGGGAGGCAATCACAGGCGAAGGCGAGTCGAAGCAGCGGTGGTACATCGCGCTCGCCTTTGTCGGCATGGCCTGCATAACTATGCTGTTTCAAATTCGTGCCGCACGCTTTGCGGATCCCCTTGCTCTACCCGCGCTTGCAGCTTTCATTCTCCGAGCACGTGGAGCTACGTTTCGCCATCGCTCGATCATGCGCACGCTGGGCCTCGTGGGCGCATGGATCGCGAGTGCCGGCAGCGGTCAGTTCGCGCTTGTGGGTGTGGTGGTCGGCCTAACGGGCGGCGCACAGGCGAGCAACGCTGCAGTTCGGGATCAGCGCAGCGCAGGGGCATGCTTCCTTGCTTCCAATTACACGAAGCTGGCGGCGCTACCGCCGGGGCGAGTCATGTCCGCGCCGCCCCTGGGTGCGCACGTCCTTCTCTACACGGACCATTCCGTTGTTTCCGCCGGCTTCCATCGCAATGACCAAGGGAACCTGGACCAGCTCTCGTTCTTCTCGGCTAGTGAAGACGACGCCCGCACCATTGTGGATAAGCGCGGTCTCGATTACGTGGCATTCTGCCCAGGAGCTCTAGAGGAAGACGGAGTTTTCTCCGGAATTCTCGGGCAGTGGCGCTCCGGAAACTACTGGGACTGGCTGTTGCCGCTGACTGCCGCTTCCGACCCAATACAAGTCCTTCGCATTTCGCTGCCGAAATCCGAGCGGGCGAAACTGGCGACTCTGCCGCAACTTCACCTGCGCGGCAGCTATCCAATCGACGCGAGGGCCAGCAGCCTGGCGAGGGGGCCGGGCAAAGCGCGCGACTAGAGGTCGGTCGACCATACGCATCAGCGAGATGGTCACCGGGGCCAAGGCATTCGACGCTCTTCCAATTGGCCGGGTCGATCTTGATCGTCTTGCCGACGAAAGGGTCGAGCGCGAGAATCCCACCGTCGGCCTCGATGCCGATGCAACGATGTAATGTCCCTGCGGAAAAGACTTGCTCGTCCCCTGCAGGATCACAAAACAAAACCGGAGGCGTGAGCCTCCGGTTTCATCAACTCAATCGACCGGCGTAATTACACGGCGGTGATGGTGTTCACGGCGACCTTGCCCGAACGGCGGTCTTCGGCGGTGTCGAACGAGACCTTCTGG
>JBDSEK010000148.1:0-19357 GCA_039920085.1 Devosia sp.
CGATCTTGGCGAAGGGCCGGGCACGATCGGCGCCGGTGGTCTTGCCCATATGCATGTGATAGCCGGCGATCGCGGCGCCAGACGCAACGTGGCGGGCGTCCTCGACCCGCAATTGCTTGATTTCGGTCATGGTGGTCTCGACGTCGAGCAACCCCAACCCTCGCGTGTTTCTCGAAAAGCCTTCGACGCCGTCGGGATCATTGATCATCCGTCCCAGCATTTGATAACCGCCGCAGATGCCAAGGACGGGTTTGCCGGCGCGGTGATGAGCGAGGATATCGATGTCCCAGCCTGTCTGGCGCAGCGCAGCCAAATCGGCGCGGGTCGCCTTTGAGCCGGGGATGATGATGAGATCGGCCGCTTGCGGCAACGGCGTACTAAGCTCGACGATCTCGACGCTGACGTCCGGTTCGGCGCGCAGCGGATCGAGATCGTCAAAATTGGCGATGCGCGGCAGATGCGGCACGGCGATTAAGTACCGGCCGCTGGTTTTCTTGCGCCGCTCAAGCGCCAGCGAATCCTCTTCCGGCAGGCGCGAGGCCGCCTCGTAGATCGGCAGTGGGCCGAAGCACGGCACATTGGTTAGCGCGGCGATGGTTTTGGCGCCCTCGGCGAACAGGCCCGGATCGCCGCGAAACTTGTTGACGAGCGTGGCGCGGATCAACGCTGCATCGAGCTGCTCGATCACGCCAAAAGTGCCGATCAACGAAGCAATGACGCCGCCGCGGGAAATATCGCCGATCAGGATCACCGGCACGTCGACGACACGCGCAAAGCCAAAATTGGCGATGTCGGTAGAACGGAGGTTTATCTCCGACGCGCTGCCGGCACCCTCGACCAGCACCAGATCGGAATTCTGCGCCAGCTGGCGAAAGGCGAACTCGACTTCCGGCAACAGGCTCTGGCGCATCTGCCAATAGTCGCGCGCCGCGTAGGAACCGACTCGTTTGCCGCGCACCACCAGCTGCGCGCCGGTTTCGTGCTCGGGCTTCAGTAGCACCGGGTTCATAGCGGTCATCGGCTGGCGCCGCGCAGCCCGCGCCTGCAAGGCTTGCGCTCGGCCGATCTCGCCACCGTCGGCCGTCACCGCGGCATTGTTGGACATATTTTGCGGCTTGAACGGCGCCACACGCAGGCCGCGGTTCGTGTAGGCGCGGCAGAGCCCGGCGACGATCAGCGATTTGCCGACGTCGCTGCCGGTGCCCATGAACATGAGTGCCTTCGCCACGCGGCCGTTCTAGCGGCTCGCCGCGCGGTCGGATAGGGAGTGTCCATGCGCAAAATTCTGGTCATCGGCATCGGCGCGGGCGATCCGGAGTACCTGACGGTCCAGGCGATCGCGGCGATGCGGGCCGCCCACGTGTTCTTCATGCCAGCCAAGGGCGAGGAGAAGGCCGGCCTCAACCGCGTTCGGCTGGAATTTCTCCAGCGCTTTGTCCCTGGGGGCCAGTACCGGCTGGTCGATTTCACGGTTCCCGAGCGACGAAAGGCCGAGACACCGAATTACAAGGACAGCATCGAGGAATGGCGCGGCAAGCTGGAGGCGGCCTACCTTCGCCTGTTCGCGGAGGAACTGGCGGTCGGCGAGACCGGCGCCTTTCTCGTCTGGGGTGACCCGGCGCTTTATGACGGTACGCTGGGGATACTTGCCGGCATACAAATCGGCGGAATAGCGGTGGCGTTCGAGGTGATCCCGGGCATCAGCGCCGTGCAGTCTCTCGCCGCGCGACATAGGATTGCGCTCAATGGCGTGGGCGAAGCAATGGTGGTCACGACTGGCCGTCGCGTTCTTGCCGGCGAAGCGGACAACCTCAAACGCTTTGTCGTCATGCTCGACAATGAGATGGCGTTCCGGCGCTTCGCCGGGCAACCGATGCGCATCTATTGGGGTGCCTATCTGGGCACCTCCGACGAAATTCTTATCGCGGGGGACCTGTCGGCCGTGATGGACGAGATCGAGCGCGTCCGAAGCGCCGCGCAGGCGCAACACGGCTGGATCATGGACACCTATATGCTGGTGCGTAACGGCTAGGCGGCGTCGAGCACATGGGCATAGGATCCCATCACCCGCCCGTCCACCGCGCCCATCGGCGGCAGAATTGTCCCCTCGGCATCGGCGGCGGCGAATAGCGTTGGCCCACCCATCAGCCGCTCGCTCGAATAGTGAAACTCGTGCCCGAGCAAATCGCGGGGGAACGGCAGTTCACCGCCATGCGCGAGCCGGCGATAGCCGAGACTGCGCCGCGGCCGGTCGATTCGGGTCTCCACCGGCAGAAGGCCGGCCATTGCGTGGGTCGCGCCGGCCTTGTCGGTGAGCGTTAGGCCGAGAACCATATATCCCCCGCATTCGCCGTAAATCAGCGCGCGCCGGTCTCGAGCAGCCATCAGCCCCGATTTGAACCGTGACGCGGCCGCGAGGCGCGCTCCATGCAATTCGGGGTAGCCGCCCGGCAGAAAGACTGCATCGGCGTCGATGCCGGGCGCTTCATCGTCGAGCGGCGAAAAGAACGAAAGTTCCGCGCCCTCGGCGCGCCAGTCCGCCAGCCAATGCGGATAGAGAAAGGCAAAGGCCCAGTCGCGCGCAATTGCAATGCGCTGGCCGAGGGGTGGCAGCCGCCGCGGTTCCATAAGATCGGGGACGGCTAGTGGCTGAGACAGAGCCAGAAGGCGGTTGATATCCACATGGTTTTCCACCGCCGCCGCCGCCGCTGCGACGAACATGTCGAAGTTCTGAACTTCATTGGGCAGCACTAGACCAAGGTGCCGCTCGGGCAAGATAAGATCGTCGCGCCGGGGCAGAACGCCGAGCACGGGCAGCCCGGTCTCGACGAGCGCCGCGCGCAGCATGGTTTCGTGCCGCATCGTCGCAACACGGTTGACGACGATCCCCGCGATACTCACCGCGCGCCGCCAATTGGCAAATCCGGCAACTAGCGGCGCGATCGACTGGCTCTGCTTTTCGGCGTCGACGACAAGGATAACCGGTAGACCGAGCGCCGCCGCAAGATCGCCGGTCGAGCCAGTTCCGTCCGCTGCGCCGTCAAAGAGGCCCATTACCCCCTCGACGAGCAGCAAATCACCACCTGCCGCATGCGCAGCGGCCAAGGCTCGCAACCGGTCCGGCTTCATCGCCCAGGGATCGAGATTGATCGCCTCGGCGTCCGCTGCCCGCGCAAGAATGGTGCGGTCGATATAGTCCGGTCCGGTCTTGGCCGGTGCCACCGAGATGCCTCGTGCCTTGAGCGCCGCGAGCAGTCCAAGCGTCAACAGCGTCTTGCCCGACCCCGAACGGGGCGCGGCGATCACCAGTCCGTTAGCCAAGGGCGTTGCCCCTGAGGTGCGGGCCGTACCAATCGAGCAGCGGGCGATAGGCGCTCACCGGCCCGAGGACGACAATCGCGGGCGTCTCGAGCCCGCTCAGTGTCTCCGCCTCGCCGAGTGTCGCCTCGATGACCATCTGCCCAGGCAGGGCGGCATGGCTCACGACCGCCAGCCGGTCGGCCGGGTTGCGCCCTGCCGCGATCAGCTTTGCGGCGATCGCCCCCAGATGTTTCACCGCCATGAACATGACGATCACTGGCGCCGCGTTCGCCACGGCCGACCAATCGACCGATTGCGGCAGTTCGCCCGATTCATCGTGGCCGGTGAGAAAAATCACGGCGTGGTTGGTGTCGCGGTGGGTCACCGGGATGCCGGCATAGGCCAGGCCGCCGAGGCCTGCCGAAATCCCCGGGACAATCCTGAACGCTATCCCGGCCCGCGCCAGGGCGGTCGCTTCTTCGCCGCCGCGACCGAACATGAAGGGATCGCCGCCCTTCAGCCGCAGCACCCGCCGTCCGGCTTGCGCCAGTTCGATCAGCTTCAAGGAAATATCGGCTTGCCTGGCGGACGGCTTCCCACCGCGTTTGCCGGCATGGATCATCTCGGCGTCGTGCCGCGCAAGTCGCAAGACGCCGTTCCCTACCAGCGAGTCATAGACCACAATGTCGGCCACCTGCAGCGCGTGATAGGCGAGCAGCGACAGCAGCCCAGGCGCACCGGGACCGGCCCCGACCAGCCACACACTACCCGGGACTAACTCGGGAAAATCCAGCGCATCGAGGGCAGCAAAGCTCATGGTATCAACCCCCGATGAGTCGGTCGCACCTTGAGGGCTGAATGCGAATCCTGATCCTGGGTGGCACCGGCGAGGCACGCGAGCTTGCCGCCCGGCTCGACGCGCTGGGGCATGAGGTCACGACCTCGCTTGCCGGCCGCACTGGTGCTCCGCAATTGCCCGCCGGCGAAATTCGCGTTGGCAAGTTCGGAGGCGTACCTGGCCTTGTGGGCTATCTGCACGCCCGGCATTTCGATCGCCTGGTCGATGCCACGCATCCCTATGCCGGAACGATGTCGGTCAATGCGGTATCCGCCTCGCAGCAGAGTGGCGTTCCGCTGGTGCGCTTCATGCGCCCGGCCTGGCCCGAGCTCGGCGGAGCCAATTGGCAGCACGTCGCGACTCCCGCTTTCGCCGCGGCGGCCCTGCCGACAGGTGCAACCGCCCTCGTCACCACCGGCCATGACGGCCTCGCCGAGATCCTCGAACGCGACGATTGCGATCTCGTTGTGCGCCTGATCGAGCCGCCGGATACGCCGCTGCCGCGCCACGCCAAGCTGATCCTTGGCCACCCACCCTATAGCTTCGCCGAGGAGCTGGCCTTGATGCGGCGGGAGGAAGTGACACATCTGCTGACCAAGAATTCCGGAGGCCCGCAGACCGAAGCCAAGCTCGACGCGGCGCGGGAGCTCAAGATCGAAATCATCATGATCGACCGCCCCGTCTACGGCTCCGCCGTGGAAACCGCGGGCATCGAAGAGACGATCCGGGCGCTGCAGCTGGGCTGAGTTATCCGCCACGCTCCAGTCCCGCGGCGCGGGGACTGGGTCGGGCGCTTGCGCGGGCCTCAATTGGCCACCCTCGCCTTCTTTTTTCCCGCGTTGCGCAGCACGTGGGCAAAGCCCGGGTCGTATAGGGCGCTGTCGCGGAACTTCGACTCGCCGAAGACCCGCCCCACGAACACCAATGCGGTTCGCGTGATCTTTTCTTCGCGCACCCTTGTGCGCATCTCCGAAAGCGTCGTGATGATGATTTCCTCATCCGGCCAGGTGGCGCGGTAGATCACCACCACTGGGCAATCGGCTCCATAGTGCGGGGTCAGCGCCTGCTCGACGTAAGCGAGATTGCGAACACTCAGATGGATGGCGAGCGTCGCACCAGACTGCCCCAATATTTCGAGGGTCTCGCGCTCGGGCATCGGCGACGCCTTGCCCGAGGTGCGGGTCAGGATGATTGTCTGCGAAATCTCAGGCAGCGTCAGTTCGGTGGCGAGGCGCGCCGCTGCGCCGGCAAAGGCCGGCACGCCCGGGACCATTTCGTAGGCGATACCGAGAGCATGGAGCCGCCGCATCTGTTCGCCGACTGCGCCATAGATGGAAGGATCGCCCGAGTGTACCCGTGCTACATCCTCGCCCCGTGTGTCGGCCTCCACCATCAATGTGATGATCTGGTCGAGATGCATCGGCGCCGTATTCCGCACCAGTGCTCCGATCGGGGCCGCGGCGACGATCTCTAGCGGCACAAGGGAGCCAGCATAAAGACAGACTGGGCAGCGCTCGATGAGCCGTTGGCCGCGCAGGGTGATGAGGTCCGCCGCCCCCGGCCCCGCCCCGATAAAATATACAGTCATAGTGCCGCCTCACGCATCCGGCGTTGCCTTCCTGGCGTAGCCCCGTGGCGTGTAGGCGACGACGTGACCATCGCCGCGCTTGAAGGCGCGCGAGGCGGACGAACCGATGAGCACGATGGTCAACATGTCGACGGTCGTGGCGTCGAATGCTCCCAATGTGGTGACGGTCACCTTCTCGTCCGGTCGCCCCAGGCTTGCCGCGACAACGACCGGGGTATCAGGTTGTCGGTAACGGCCGAAGATGGATACCGCCTCATCGAGGAGATCGGTGCGCTTTTCGGATCGCGGGTTGTAGAGCGCGGTTACAAAGTCGGCGGCCGCGCCACCGGTCAGCCGCTTCAATATGTCTTCGCGCGGGGTCAGAAGATCGCTCAGCGAGACGCAGCAGAAATCATGGCCGATGAGCGCGCCGGAGGCAGCGCTCGCGGCCTGAAAGGCCGAGATCCCCGGGTGCAACTCGACTTCGACGCGACGCGCATTGTCGCCGACCGCACGCTCTCCACGCGCCGCGAGCAACTCAAAGACCAGCGCCCCCATGGCATAGATCTGCGCATCGCCCGAGCAAATCAGGGCCACCTCCTTGCCGGTCGAGGCCAGTTCCAGCGCATGCCGGACCCGCGCTTCTTCGTCGCCCAGCGCAAAGCGATGCAGTTGCTTGTCCGCAGCGAGGTCGGTGACCAGATCAAGATAGAGCCCGTAGCCCACCCACTCGCCGCTCCGCGTCAGCGCCGTGACCGCGGACACGGTACGGCTGGGCTGGTCGCCGGGCCCGACTCCAACCACATGCAACACGCCTTGCGAGCGGCCGAGGCGCATCGGGTCGACCGGCTGCGCCGCCTTGCCGATGGCGCAGGTGGCACGGGCAGATTTATGCTTGGGCACGAGCAACGAACCGGCTTTCAGCGCGGCCGCCTCGGCCACCGAGGGCGTGCCGGTTTCTGCCTCGACGATTTCCGACGGGGTTACGACGCGGTAGCGCTCCTGGTTGAGTTCGGCGACCGAGAAAATGCGCAGCGGCACGCCAAAATGCTGGGCTGCCTCGTGAAAGGCGCGCTCGTCGGCCTTGAGGTCAACGCTCGCCAGCGCCGCCAGAGAAGCGCGCGACAATTTCTGGCTCGCCAGTGTTTCCTCGATCAGCTTGATCACTTCGTCGGTCCCGACGCCGCGCTCGGCGCCGATCCCGGCGATCAGTGTGCGCGGGTGATAGAGGAGTTCGCGCTCGCTGCGTGCCTCGGTGCTTTCGCTAATCCTGACCTTGATGCCGCCCGAGAACGATACCGGATAGCCAGCCTCTACGATCCAGGGGGCGTGCCCCTCGACCAGCAGCTTGCCTCCTGCCAGCAGCGCCAGCATTGCGGGCTTGGTGGTGCGCGGATCGGCCAGCGTCCAGCCGTCAGGCGGCTCATCGAGCGCGCGGGTGAATTTGCTTTCCGAGGCCGTCGTTATCGCCGCCGTTGCGCCAAGTGCATCGGAAAGCTTTTTCGCCAGCGCGTTGGCGCCGTGATGGCCGCCCAGCAGGGGCACGATATGCAACCCATCCTGCGAAATCGCCAGCACCGGCGGCTCGGTCTGCTTGTCGCTCAGATGCGGGGCCAACAGGCGGATCAGAATGCCCGCGGCGCAGATGCCGACAATTGGGCGGCCCTCGCCAAACAAGCGCGGCAGCAAGGTCTTGCCGTCCTCGCCGCCGATGCCGCAGGTGAAAATCTCGCCGTCGATGATCGGAACAAGCCTTTCGGCAAGCCCCTTCCCCACCGCCGCGAAGATGATGATCGCCGGTTTCACGCCCAGTCCTCATTGCCGCGATAACAGAGGATGGTCGAAAAATATGGCCGCTCGTCATGGGCGAAGCTGTTGAGGGGCGTGATGCGCTGCCTCGCCGTGGTCGCGTGCTCGATCACCATGGCGCTCGCGGCAAATCCCGTTTCTTCGAGCAGCGTGCGGATGCGATCGAAGTGCCGTCCCACTTTGACAATCGCTACCGATGACGCGCCTTCGAGTTCGCGCCGCAGCTCGTCGTCGGACAGCGGCGCCGGCAAGACTTTCAGCGTCTCGTTCCGCGCCGCGAGCGGGCGCACGATCGCCGCGGCAGCGGCGGTGAGCGAGGTGACGCCCGGCACGATCTCAAGCGTCAGCTTCCCGGCAAGGCGCGAGAGTAGGTACATGGCCGAGCCGTAAAACAGCGGATCACCTTCGCAGAGCCAGACGACGTTGCGGCCAAAGGTGACGTGACCGGCCAGCACTTCCGCTGCCGCATCATAGGCTACCTGCGCCGGGCCGCGCTCGCTGCTCATCGGAATGGGTACCGGCAGCAGCAGCGCATCGGCGCCGACATGGTTGCGCGCGATCTCGAAGGCCAGAGCCGACTCCTCGCCGGTTGATGGATAGGCGACGACATTGGCGGCGCGCAGCAGCCGCACGGCCTTCAGCGTCAGTAGCTCCGGATCACCCGGTCCGACCCCAATCAGCGCCAGCGTCCCGCTCATGCCGGACTGTCCGGTTTGAGGACGCCCCATTGCAGCACCGCCATGCGCGGCCGCATCACGCGCTGCGTGCCGACGCTGTCGATCACCGACACCTCGATCCGGGCCAACTCGCCGCCCAAGCGCGCCTGCCGCGCAAACAGGGCCTGCTCCCCCTCGATGGTTACGGCATTGGCAACCAGGCGTCCGCCGGCCCGCAAGGCGATCCAGCACGCCTCGAACAGCGCCTCATCGGCAACGCTGCCACCGAGAAACAGCGCATCCGGTATCGGCAGGCCGGCGAAGTTTCCGGGCGCGTCGCCATTGATCATGCGGATGCCCGGCACGCCGAGCTTATCGGCATTGACGGCGATCATCTGCAGACGCTCGCCCTCGCGTTCGAAAGCGATGGCCTTGGCATCGCGCGCCGCGCGCATCCATTCGACGGCGATCGAGCCGCACCCCGCGCCGACATCCCAGAGCAGCGCGCCAGGATAAGGCGCGAGCTTGGCAAGGCTCGTCGCCCGTACCTCGCGCTTGGTCAACTGTCCATCGGTGGCGAAAATGTCATCGGGCAATCCAGGGACCGGGGGCAACAGCGCCGCCCCCGCATCGGCCACACAATCGATCGCGAGCACGTAGAAGTCGCCGATGCTCAGAGCAAACCCGGCGGCCGGCGCCATGCTCACTTTCTCGGTGGTGGCCCCCAGATTTTCGAGCACCGTTAGCCGGCTTTGGCTATAGCCACGCGCCTCGAGCATTCTGGCCACATGCGGCGCGGTGGTCGCGTCGGTGGTCAGGGCAAGGATGCGGTTGCCCGGCAGGATCAGCGGGTGCAGCAGTTCCGGCGGGCGGCCATGGATCGAGATGGTCACGGCATTCTGTAGCGGCCAGCCCATTTTTAGCGCCGCCAGCTGGAAGGCCGAGGCGCCGGGATGGACGCGATACTCGCTGATATCAAGATGCTGACTCAGCGTCGCGCCGATGCCGAACCACATCGGATCGCCCGTGGCGAGGATCACCGTCGCCGTGTCGCGATAGTGCTTCACCTGTTCCAGCATCGCCTCGAGCGTCGGCTTCCACACCACGCCATTGCGCAGCCCGCGCACGAGCCGCTCCGGTCCGAGCACGATGCCCGCAGACGTGACGCGCTGGCGCAGCGCCGGCGGCAGGGCTTCGATCCCCATTTCGCTCATGCCGATAATATCGAGCCACACGCTCATGGCAGGCCTTTTGCAATCGCATTGAGCGCGGCGCTGGCAATGGCCGAGCCGCCACGACGCCCGAGCAGCGTGATATAGGGCACGCCGCGCGGATCGCGGACCAGTTCGCGCTTGGATTCAGCCGCGCCGACAAAGCCGACCGGAGCGGCGATGATGGCCGCTGGTCGGGGCGCTCCGGCATCGAGAAGCTCAAGGAGATGGAATAGCGCCGTAGGGGCATTGCCGATCACCACCACCGCGCCGGCGAGCCGCTCGCGCCAGAGTTCGACCGCCGCCGCCGAGCGGGTCGTCTGCAGCGCGCGCGCCAGATCGGGAACCCGCTCGTCGTTGAGCGTCACCACGAGCGCACTGCCATTGAGGGCGCGCTGTGCGATCCCGGCCCCCACGGCCTCACAATCGCACAATATGTCCGCTCCTGCGGCCAGCGCCCTGGCCACCGCCGTTGCCGCGTCGTCGCTCGCCCGAATGTCGCTGGCAATCTCGGGCATGCCGCAGGCATGGATCATGCGCGCTGCGATGGCCCGAAACGACGGACCAAACTGATCCAGCTCCGCTTCGGCATGGATCACCGCAAAGCTCGCCGCGTAGATCGCTTCGGGGTCGCGCAGATACTCCATCACTTGCCCCGCTCCATCCGGGCCAGCCGTCCGGGCACAGTCGGGAGCGTCACCGGGCCGAGCGGGTGCTTCGCGTGAGGGTATGGGTGATGCTGATGGTCTGCGTGGTCGTGGGCGATCCCCAGCCGGTGGAGGGCATCGTGCCCATCATGGGCAGGCAATGGCGTCCATAGCAGTCCATGCGCCTTGCAGAAGGCCTCGTCGCGGCAGGAGCCGTCGCAATCGCCGCTACAGGGGCAGTTCTCAAGCCCTCCGCCGATGCCCTCGACGTGATGGTGGTGACTTTCCTGGCGCAAGCCGATTTCGGCCTCGAAGCCCAGCACCTGCTCACGGTATTTGCACATACCGCAGTTCATCAAATTCTGCCCCACGAGCATTTCGCGGATACGGTCGAGCAGCGTATGGATCACCAGCGGATGGTCGTCGAGATAGGGCGCATTGAGAATCTCGATTTCGGGATGCCGCATTTGCATCGCCTCGGCCGCGTCGTAAATGCGCTTAACGAGCACGCCGGTGAACAGAAAATAAGGGAACACCACGATGCGCCGGTAGCCGAGTTTGACGGCGTGCTCCAGCGCCGGGGTCACCAGCGGAAACGTCACGCCCGAATAGGCGACCTCGCCCCAGCCGAAGCCCATGCCTTCCCAAAGCATGCGCATCACCTTGGCGACATTGGAATTGGCGTCAGGGTCCGATGCGCCGCGTCCGACCAGCAGCAACAAACTCTCCTCGCGGGTGATCTGCCGCGGTGATTGCTGCAAGCCCTGCTCGATCCGGTCCCCCGCCGCCCGCAACATCTTGAGATCCACGCCGAGCTCTCGGCCATAGGTAATTCTTAGCCCCGGGTGTGCCGCTTCATAGGTCTTGAGCACCGCTGGAATGTCGTTCTTGGCGTGGCCGGCGGCGAACAGCATGCCCGGCACGGCCAAGACATGCCTCACCCCTTGCTCGCGCAGCCGGTCGAGCCCGAGATGGATCACCGGATTGGCGAATTCGAGATAGCCGTATTCGACAGGGATGTCCGGCAGCCGCGCCTTCAAAGCGTCGCTGAGCGCGGCGAACTCGCCCACGGCTAGCTGGTTGCGGCTGCCATGTCCGCAAAGCATCACGCCGGTCCCGGGAGGGAGCAAAGGCAAGTCGTTCATTCCGCCTCGCAGCTCCGGTCTTGGCCCCCGGTTTGGGTCAGCCGCACCGGACATGTGTTTCATCCCCTCATGCGGGATGCTGCCATGCGCTATCCCTAGTCGCGGCGATCCGCATGGTCAATCAAGGGCTTGGTCGCTCCCGTCGCAAATGCCATTGCGCCTGAAAATCAATCGCAGAAACAATAGCTTGCGTGCTCATCAATAGCTGATTAAGCGGCAGCGGAGACAATGGGGCATCCAACGGACGTCTATTCATGGCCACCGCCGCGCCGCCCATCGCTACCCGCATTGCGCTCGGCAGCCTCGTCGTGGGGATCGCCGTGCTGGCGCTCAAGATCTGGGCCGCCTGGATTACCGGCTCGATCGCGCTCTACTCGGATGCGCTCGAAAGCGTGGTCAATGTCGTCACCGCGCTGGTCGCACTCGGCGCGGTAGCCCTCGCCGCACGACCGGCCGATGCCGCGCTGCCCTATGGCTATTACAAGGCCGAGTATTTCTCGGCCGTCATCATCGGCATCTTCATCGGGGTCGCCGCGCTATCGATCTTCGCCGAGGCGTGGCGCGGCTTCAACAGCAACCACACATTTGTCGCCGATCCTTTCGGGCTGGGTCTCAGCGCTGCGGCAACGGTCGTCAATGGTGTTTGGGCCTGGGTGCTCGCCGTCAACGGACGGCGCCTCCGTTCGCCCTCGCTGATCGCCGATGGCAAGCATCTGATGACCGATGTGGTCTCGACGGTTGCCGTGCTCATCGGCGTTTTGATGGCCGTCGTCACTGGCTATTCCAAGCTCGACGCAGTCCTCGCCGCCCTGGTTGGCGTCACCATCCTCTGGTCCGGCTGGCGGCTGATCCGCGAAAGTGTCATCGGCCTCATGGACGTCGCCGTCGATCCAATTCGGCTTACCCGCATCCGGGAGATCATCCAGGACAATGCCGAAGGCGCGATCGAAGCGCACGACATCCGCACGCGGCAGGCGGGCAAGATGATTTTTATCGACTTCCATTTGGTTGTCGCCGGCGCGATGAGCGTCGAAGCCGCACACGCCATTTGCGACCACATCGAAGCCAAGCTTCGCGAGGGCGTCGAAGACGTGCAGATCACCATCCATGTCGAGCCCGAGAACAAGGCCAAGCATTCCGGCATCGTGGTGGTCTAGGCGACGTCGGTGCGCAGTTGTCTTTGGGGCCGCCCAGTCCTACAACTGATGAGCGCGAGAGCCCGGTGACCTGGCGGAGGCCGCCGGTACGCATTTTATCCAATTCGTCCTGATAGGTTTGCCGCGCATCGTCCGCCCAGCCGGATAAGGGGCTCGGGATGGCAGGTCACAACGACGGCGAGCAATCGCGCGGAAATGCGGACGCTGCACTCGCGAGCGGCCGCGCTCCCATCCTCATCTGGATGGCGAGCCTCCCCGATGGCGGCATCTGGTTCAGCGAGCCGTGGCTGGCCTTTACCGGCCAGCCGCTGGCGCATGAGCTTGCCGATGGCTGGGCGCGCAATGTCTATCCCGATGATCGCGACCGGGTCTTCCGTGAGCGGGCCGAGGCGTTTGCGGCGCGGCGCGCCTTCCGCACCGAGTATCGGCTCAAGCGCCATGATGGCGTCTGGCGGTCGGTCGAGGATAGTGCCGTGCCGCGTTTCGATGGCGAAGGCGGCTTCAAGGGCTTTGTTGGCTCTTGCATAGATGTCACCGATCAGCGGCTGGCGCAAAACGCATTGCGCGAGAGCGAAGCGCGGCTACGCTTTCTCGACGCGCTCGGCAAGGAAACGGCGCGCAGCATCGATGCCGCCCAAATCCTCTCCATCACCACGCGGATGGTTGCCCAGCATCTCAACCTCGCCATCTGCGCTTATGCCGATATGGAGCCCGATCAGGATCACTTCACCATCCGCGGCGACTGGAGCGCTGAGGGCTCGCCATCGATCGTGGGCTATTACAGCCTCGCCGACTTCGGCAAGCTTGCGGTCAAGAATCTGGGCGCCGGCCTGCCGCTCGTAATCAACAACAATCTGACCGAACTCGCGCCCGAAGAGGCGGCGACCTTCCAGAGTATCGGCATCACCGCCACCATTTGCATGCCGCTCGTCAAAGACGGACGGCTCACGGCTCTGATGGCAATTCACGACCGCAAGCCGCGCGACTGGACCAGCTACGAGCTCGGCCTCACCAAGGAAGTCACCGAGCGCTCCTGGGCGCATATTGAGCGCGTTCGCTCCGAGGCGTCGGTGCGCGAGGGCGAGCGGCAGCTGGTGCAGGCGCAGAAAATGGAAGCCATCGGCAATCTCACTGGCGGCATGGCGCATGATTTCAACAATCTGCTCGGTGTCATCATCGGCAATATCGATTTGTTGAGCGAGAGCGTCGGCGACGATACTGACACGCAGTTGCTCGCCTCTGAGGCACTCGCAGCGGCGCAGCGCGGCGCCGACCTTACCCGACGGCTCCTGGCTTTCGCGCGGCGCCAGCCTTTGCAGCCACAATTGGTGCAGCCCAACGAGCTGGTCGGCGGTATCGTCAAGCTGCTCGGCCGTACGCTTGGGGAAGCGGTAGAGATCAGCCTCGAGCTCGCGCCCGATATTGCGATGACGATGGTCGATCCCGCGCAGCTCGAAGCCAGCATCGTCAACCTCGCCAACAACGCGCGGGACGCCATGCCCAAAGGCGGCCGGCTGAAGATCAGCACCGCCAATCGGCAGCTCGATGCCGAATATGTGGCCAGCCATGTCGAAGTCATTCCCGGCGACTACGCCATGATCGAAGTAAGCGATACCGGCGTGGGCATGCCGCAAGCGGTGCTCGAGCGTGTGTTCGAGCCGTTCTTTACCACCAAGGAGTTGGGCAAGGGGACTGGCCTTGGGCTATCGATGGTGTTTGGCTTCGTGCGCCAGTCGGGGGGCCACGTCCACGTCTATAGCGAAGAGGGCATCGGCACGACCTTCCGGCTCTATCTGCCGCGGGCCCAGGGCGATGCCCGCGCCGCCTCGGCAATTGCCGCTCCCGCTGCCAGTGCCGGCGGCGGCGAAACGGTTCTCGTGGTTGAAGACAATGAGAGCCTGCGCCGTATCGTCCTCCGCCAGCTCACATCCCTCGGCTACCAGTGCCTCGAAGCCAATGGGGCGGGCGCGGCACTGGCGATCCTCGAAGCTGTCCCCGTCGATCTGCTGTTCACCGACGTTGTGATGCCGGGCGGCATGAACGGCTATGAACTCGGTCGCCTCACACGCACGCGGTGGCCCATGACCAAGGTGCTGCTCACCTCGGGCTTCCCCGAAGAGAAGCTCAACGGCAACGCCGCCGCCCCTTGGAACATGCGCCTGCTCAACAAACCCTACCGCAAGGAAGAGCTCGCCCGGGTGGTGCGCGACTCGCTGGAGGAGTAGCTGCCGCGGCCAACGTGCGACCACATCCCCCTACCCTGCCGACCGTTGTTCGCCTACATACGAAGCGACAAGGAGTCCTCCTCGCCAGATGTCTGCCGGCCACGACCATTCCCACAGCTTCGATGGCATGAATGACGACTATAAGCGCCGGCTGATTCTGGTGACGGCGATCAATGCCGGCATGTTCATTGTCGAAATGGCGGCGGGCTATCTCGCCGGCTCGCAGGCGCTCAAGGCCGACGCGCTCGATTTCGGCGCAGACGCGGCCACCTACGCGCTGAGCTTTTGGGCGATCGGCCGGCCGCAGCTGGTGCGCACGTCTGCGGCGTTGATCAAAGGCGCCAGCCTGTTGGTGATTGGGCTGTGGATCGCGGCGACGACGCTCTACCAGTTCTTCGTGCGTGGCGTGCCGGAGGCGCAGGTGATGGGGCTGATCGGGTTTGCGGCCCTCGCCGCCAATCTGCTCTCGGTTTATCTCCTGCTGGCCTACAAGGATGGCGACGCCAATATCCGCTCGGTGTGGCTGTGCTCGCGCAATGACGCCATCGGCAATGTCGCGGTGATGGTCGCGGCAGGGCTGGTGGCGCGGCTCGATTCGGGCACGCCCGACCTCATCGTCGCGGGCGTCATGGCGGCGCTGTTCCTCAGCTCATCCTACCAGATCCTGCGCCAGAGCTGGGTCGAATGGCAGCGGGAGAAGGCGCATGCGGGGCACGAGCATGGGCCGGAAGGCCATGATCACGACCATCATTGATGTGCAAACTGCGTATTGGCGGCTATCGCGCCCCGGCGCTGCGCGGCTAGTCTCCGCGCGGGCGCGTCGTGCGCCGAGGGGGTTAGCATGAATCTGAACGCACCGCGCAGCCTGTTCTTCATCATCTCGCTGGTTATCGCGATCCTTGCGGTCCTGTCGGTCTATATCGCGGCCCTCGCCGTGATCCCGATTTCCGCCTTCTGGCTGATGACCATCGCCTACGTCATCCTGGCCCTGGCCTGCATCATAAAGGGTGCCTAGAACGGCCCCCGAAAGATAAGAACGCGCCGGCGCCGATCAGCGCAATCCGACGGCGTGATTCTAAGTGAGCGCTTCGCCGAGGACGAACACGGCGAAGCCTGCAGATACCGTGAGCGAGATCACCTCCCGGATGGTCTTGAGCCCGGCGGCCGAATAACCGGCGGCAAAGCCGATGCGGTTGCCGGCACCGCTATCCAATATTCGACCAGCGCAATGCCCCAGCTCGCCGTGACCCCGACCCACGTCGCGGCGCCAGATTGCGCAGCCGCGGGCAGTGTGGCAAATTAGCGCCGTGCTGGTTCCCCAAGCCGATGGGCTACGGGGATCAAAAGGGAACATGGTGCGGCGTACCCATCAGGGACCAAAACCGTGGCTGCCCCCGCAACTGTAAGCGGCGAGTGCGTTTCGACTGATGCCACTGGCGTCGGGTGTTTGGCGGAGAAGTCGCAGACTTTTCCGGTTCGCCAAGCGACCCGCGAATGCCGGGAAGGCCGAAACGCGCAGCGACCCGTGAGCCAGGAGACCTGCCAGTGCACAGCCGGGCGCAGAGCCCATTCTTCACCGTGCACACGGAGGGTGTCACATGAATTCGGTTCCGGCTTCGGCCGTCAGTTCCCTGTCTCTGTCGCAGCGGCTCATTGCCGGTGGTCTTGCGTTGTTTCTGGGCCTCCTGCTGGTCGGCGGCATCGGCTTTGCCAGCGACGTGCGCGTCCATAATGGCGCGCATGATACGCGGCATGCGCTGGGCTTTCCCTGCCACTGAGAGGACAGGACGATGAAACTGTTCCAGCGAATTTTCTTCGCTGCGGTCCTTTCCGGATTGGTGGCGGGCATCAGCATGTCGGCCCTGCAGCAATGGCAGGTCACGCCACTGATTCTTGCGGCCGAAGTCTATGAGGATGGAGCGGCGGATGGGGCGGTCGCGCATGAGCATGCCAGCGCTGTAGGTTCACACGAAAGTGAGGAAGCAACGTGGGCTCCGCAGGATGGTACGGAGCGCCTGCTCTATACGGTGCTCGCCAATCTGCTTGCGGCGATCGGCTTCGCGCTCCTCCTTGCCGCGGTGTCGGTGCTCAGCGGCATCTCGATCACGGCTCGCAATGGTGTGCTGTGGGGCCTTGCAGGCTTCGTGGTGTTCCAGCTTGCGCCGGCGTTCAGTCTCCCACCCGAATTGCCCGCTATGCCCGCTGCCGACCTCGTCGGGCGGCAAATCTGGTGGTGGGGCTGCGCCCTTGCGACGGCGACGGCGATCTTTGGGGTCGCCCGCTTCCAGAACTGGCCGGCGGTCACGATCGCAATCGTCCTGATGCTGCTGCCGCATGTCATCGGCGCGCCGCAACTGGCTGGCGAACATCAAAGCAGCGTGCCGGCAGGTCTCGCTACCCAGTTCGTGACCGCGACGCTGTTCGTCGGCGCGGCATTCTGGCTGTGCCTCGGGCACCTGCTTGGCTGGCTCGATGAGCGCTTCGCCCGGGGCGTCAGTGTCGCGGTGCCCGCATGAGCCGCATCCCTGTCACCATCGTCACCGGGTTTCTCGGCTCGGGCAAGACCACGCTCATCCGCCATGTGCTCGCCCATGCCAAAGGCAAGCGCCTGGCGCTCATCATTAACGAATTCGGCGATCTGGGCGTCGACAAGGAAGTGCTTGCCGCCTGCGGCGAAGACACCTGCCGCGAAGAGGATATGATCGAGCTCGCCAATGGCTGCATCTGCTGCACCGTGGCCGATGACTTCATCCCGACCATGGAAACTTTGCTCGGCCGCCCCGACCGTCCCGACGCGATCATTATCGAGACCTCGGGCCTCGCCCTGCCGCAACCGCTGATCCGCGCCTTCAACTGGCCCGAGATCAAGGCGCAGGTGACGATCGACGGCGTCGTGACGGTGGTCGATGCGGCCGCGCTGAGCGAAGGCCGTTTCGCCGCCGACGAGGCCGCAATCGCTCGGCAGCGCGCCGCCGATGCGATGCTCGACCACGCGACGCCGCTGGGCGAACTGTTCAAGGATCAGCTCGTCGCCGCAGACCTCATCATCGTCAACAAGACGGACCTCGTCGATCGGCGCGCGCTCCTCGATGTCGAAACCGCACTCCGTGCCGAGATACGGCCCGGCACGGGGATCATTCGCGCCCATAATGGTCACGTCGATATTGCGGCGCTGCTCGGCCTCGGCCTCGCCTCAGAAGGTCATCTCGAAGGACGCGACAGTGCGCACGAGCTTGAGCATGGCGGCGCCGGCCACGAGCACGATGATTTCGATTCCTTCTCGATCCGCATCCCGGGTGTCACCAGCCGCGAGACCCTTCTCGCCAGCATTGAAGACGCCATCCGTATCCACGACATCCTGCGGCTCAAGGGCTTCGCCGATCTTCCCGGTGCCGACGCCCGCCTCGCCATCCAGGCGGTGGGCCCCCGGGTCAATGCCTGGTTCGACCGATCATGGAAGCCCGGCGAGGCACGTGAAACGGCGCTGGTGGTGATCGGCGAGAGCCCGCTCAATCGCGAGGCGATCAGCGCGCATCTGCGGCTGGCGGCCGAACGGGCCGCCGCCTAGTCCGTGCACCTCCTCACTGCGCAGGCAGGCGCGCTGCAACAGGAGGGCGAGGCGATCGATCTCGGCCAATCGCCGGCGCAGATCGTCTTTGCCAGCGCCGCCGATAGCGAGCTGGCTCTGCTGGCCGGTGCGGTGGATCGCGCTGGTCTCAAGGATGTGCGCCTCGCCAATCTGCTGCGGCTGTCGCACAATTTATCGGTCGATTTATGGGTCGAGAAGACCTTGCGTCACGCCAAGCTGGTCGTGGTGCGTCTTCTCGGCGGTCCCGCCTACTGGCCCTACGGCGTCGAGCAGTTGACGGCGTTGGCGTCAAAAGGGGTGAAAGTCGCGCTTCTGCCTGGCGATGCGACCCCCGATCCCATCCTGCAACAGCGTTCTACGATCGAACCGGAGCAATGGCCCAGGCTCCACGCATTGTTCATTGCTGGCGGGCCGGAAAATGCCGACGCGTTGCTTCGCATGTTTTCGGCAATTTCCAACCCTGGTGGCGGTGGGCTCGCAATCATTGGCGTGCAACCGTTCCACCGATTCGGCTATTGGAGGCCAATCCGCGGCCTCACGGATGAACTTTCTATCAGCGACCGTCCCGCCATCCCACTGTTGTTCTACCGCGCGGCGCTGGAGGGCGGCGGCACGGCGACGATCGAAGCGATTAGCGCGGAGCTCGAGCGTCAGGAGTTGCGGCCGGTGCCGCTGATGATTTCGACGCTGAAGGAAGCGGCCTGTGTCCGCTTCGTGCAATCAGCGTTCGCCACGCACCCGCCTGCCGCGATACTCAATCTCACCGGTTTCGCGCTGGGCGTCGACGGCCTGGAGGACAAGCTCAATCCCTTTGCCGGAATCGACGCGCCGGTGATCCAGCTCGTTCAGGGCGGGCGCCCCAAAGCACAATGGACCACGGACGCGCAGGGGCTGACGGCGAAAGACCTCGCCATGCAGATCGTCCTGCCGGAGCTCGACGGGCGCATCGGTGGCATCTTGGTCGGCCACAAGGAAGAATCAGTCTGGCACGCGGCGACCGAGTGCCCGCTCTCGGCCTATGCGCCCGACGCCACCGGCATTCGCCGCGCGGTGACGCTGGCGAAGAACTGGACGCGCCTCCGCGTCACCCCGGCGAGCGAGCGCAAGGTCGCGATCGTCCTCGCCAACTATCCGATCCGCGATGGCCGACTCGCCAATGGCGTCGGCTATGATGCGCCGCAAAGCACAATCGAAATCCTGCGAGCGATCGGCG
>JBDSEK010000149.1:0-17078 GCA_039920085.1 Devosia sp.
GCCCTTCCTCAAGGAGCAGGCGCGCAAGACCGAGGAATATGCGCGTGGCTGGTGGACGGGTGGAACGCTGTTCGAGGAGCTCGGCTTCTTTTATGTCGGGCCCATCGATGGCCACAATCTCGACCATTTGATCCCTGTCCTCACGAATGTTCGCGACGCCCGGTCTGGTCCCATCCTCGTTCATGTCGTGACCCGCAAGGGCAAGGGCTACGAACCGGCCGAAACCAGTGCCGACAAATATCACGGCGTCTCAAAATTCAACGTTGTCACCGGAGCGCAGAGCAAGCCCGCCTCTAATGCCCCCTCTTACACCGCCGTTTTTGCCGAAAGCCTGATCGACGAAGCCCGCCGCGACGAGCGCATCGTCGCCATCACCGCTGCCATGCCCTCGGGTACCGGGCTGGACAAATTTGCTGAGCTCTTTCCGACCCGCTGCTTCGATGTCGGCATCGCCGAACAGCACGCCGTGACCTTTGCCGCCGGCCTGGCGACGGAAGGCATGAAGCCTTTCGTCGCCGTCTACTCGACCTTCCTGCAGCGCGCTTACGATCAGCTGATCCACGACGTCGCGGTGCAGAACTTGCCCGTCCGCTTTGCCCTTGATCGCGCCGGCTATGTCGGCGCCGACGGCCCGACCCATGCCGGCAATTATGATTCCGCCTATCTCGGGGCCATTCCCAATATGGTGGTGATGGCGGCCGCTGACGAAGCCGAACTTCGGCACATGGTCGCGACCGCCGCCGCCCATGACAGTGGGCCCATCGCCTTCCGCTATCCGCGCGCCGACGGCATGGGCGTCGAGCTGCCCGAGCATGGCGTGCCGCTTCCAATCGGCAAGGGCCGTATCGTCCGTCAGGGCTCCACCGTCGCGCTGCTGAGTTTCGGCGCACGGCTGGGCGAGACCCTTGCCGCGGCGGAAAGGCTTGCCGCTTATGGCCTCAACCCCACCATTGCCGATGCGCGCTTCCTTAAGCCCCTGGACGAGGCGCTGATCGCGCAACTGGCGCACGATCACGAACTGGTCATCACCATCGAGGAAAGCGGCATTGGCGGCTTCGGCAGCCACGTCGCCACCTTCCTCGCCCGACAGGGCCTGCTCGACGGCAAGTTGAAATTCCGCCCGCTGATGATCCCCGACAGCTTTGTCGAGCAGGCCAGCCAGGCGGACATGTACGCTGCGGCAGGCCTTGACCGCGCCGGCATCGTCGCCGCCGGCCTTGAAGCGCTGGGCCGCGACTCCGACGAACTGCCCGCCCGCGCCTGACGACGCCGCTCGTCCTGGCCTGCCACTGGCCCACCGCGTTGGACCCTTTTGCGCCTACTGATCGGCGGGCTAGCTTCCAACCAGCAGACCCGCGACACCCGCCAGTTGCTCGGCGATCTCACCTGTTTGCGTGCCCGGACCGGGTGCAGCTGACCTCCGTCCCTGTGCACGGTGCTTCTGCCCGCGACGCAGATCAATTGGTCGAGGGGGCGGAACTCTTGGCCGGTGCGGAGACTTGATCCTGTTACGCGCACACTCGCGCCCATGGAGAGGATCAATGGCAAATTCCCCGACGAAATCCTCCGGCGCCGCCCAGCAGACAGGCGGCACGGATTTCAACCAGACCACACTCCGCCAGGACGCCGACAGCCTTGTCGGCGAGGCGAAGGACGCCGCGAAAAAACTCGCCAGCGAAGCGACCAATCAAGCCAATGAACTTGCTGACGAAGCCAAGGCCCGCATCGCCGATGCGGCCGACAAGGCCAAGGGCCTCGCCTCCGAGCAGAAGGATCTGCTGGCCAGCCAGATCGGTGGCGTCGCCGACGCCATGAAGCGAGCCGCCGACGATCTCGAAGCAAGCAATGGCGCCAGCGCCGGCTATGCTCGCACGATCGCCGACAATGCCAACCAGCTGAGCAGCCTGATCCGCGAGAACGATGTCGACCGCCTGATGCAGATGGCGCAGGATTTCGGCCGCCGCCAGCCCGTCGCCTTCATGGGCGCTGCGGCTTTGCTCGGCTTTGCCGCGAGCCGCTTCCTCCGCGCCTCGGCCAGCCGGCCGCAGCCTGCCATCGATGACAACTATGCCGAGGACTATCAGACGGCCAACTCGACCTATCAGGACTCCAGCAGTTCCGGCTTGCCGGCAGGAGGGCTGTGATGGCCGGCGCAGACACCGCCAGGCCCCTCAGCGATCTGCTGGGTGGTCTGGCCTCCGATATTTCCGGCCTGTTCCGCAAGGAGATTGAGCTCGCCAAGACCGAAGCCGGCGAAAAGCTGGATAGAGCCATGCAAGCCGGCCGCAACCTCGCCATCGGTGCGATTCTCGCGATTGGCGCTATTGGCGTTTTCCTCGCGGCAGTCGTCGCCGGCCTTTCGGCCGTCCTCGTCCGCATGGGCTGGGCCGTCCCGACCGCCGACTTCGCCGCCGCCCTCGCCGTCACCATCGTCGTCGGCGCCATTGCCTGGATGATGGTCAATCGCGGCCTGGCCGGGCTCAAAGCCAACAAACTCAACATGAAGCGCACCGCCCACTCGCTGGAGCTGGATGCCGCGACCGTAAGGGAGAGCCTCTGATGACCTACGACAACAAATCCTCCGCCGACCTCGAGCGCGAAGTGCAGGCGCAGCGCGACCGCGTCGAAGCGCGCATCGGTGAGATCAAGGAGCGCCTCTCGCCCGGTCAGTTGCTCGATGAAGCACTGAGCTACACCAAGCATGGCGGGGCGCACTTCGCCTCCAATCTTGGTCAGCAGATCACGGCCAACCCGCTGCCCGCGGCCCTCGTGGGCGTCGGTCTCGCCTGGCTCATCGCTTCGCAGGCCAGTGGTCAATCGGGCGGGTCGTCTGCCTATAGCGGCCATGACGATAGCTTTGACGATTATCCCTACGCCAAGGCCAGCGGCATCCGTCGCGTCCGCCACGCTGCCGACGAGAACGGCGAATGGTGGAGCGACTTCGAGACGGACAGCGGCGATCTCTACCGCGCCCGCGCCACCGAAAAGGGCGAGCGCGCCGGACACTTTGTCGACAAGACCGGCCGTTTGTTCGCCGGCTTCATCGACGAAGCCGGCAACGGCGTCCGCCGCATCCAGGACGAAGCCGGCAACAGCCTCGGCGATGCCATGGGCTGGGCCAATCACAGCTGGCGCGATTTGCGCCACAATATCGGCAGCGCCTTCGGCGGCGCGCGGTCGACGGCCAGGCATGCCCTGGGCGACGTCGCCTCCGGTTCGCGTCAGTTCGGCAGTACGGTCCAGTCCCAGGCGGACCAGATGAGCCGGCAGATCGCCGGACTCTTCGACCAGCAGCCGCTGATCGGTGCGGCTCTCGCTTTCGCGGCTGGCGCAGCGCTCGGCGCCACGCTCCCCCACACCGAGCAGGAAGACCAGCTGCTCGGCCGGGAAGCCGATCGCGTCAAGCGCAAGGCCGGTAAAGTTGCCGGCGAGCTCTATGAAGAAGGCAAAGAGCAGGCCGCCGATCTTTACGACAAGGCCACCGACAAGGCCTCGCAGATCTACTCGGACGCCAAACGCCAAGTGACGGGCGACAAACCCCCGATCGCGCCCTCAACCAACGCACGGCACTAACATCAAAGGGCGGTCCTCGCGGGCCGCCCTTCCTCGTCACTCGGCGTCTCGTGCGTCGCGCGACACCTCACGCACCGCTCCGGCGACTACAGCCGGAGTTTGGAGCTGGAGGGCATGGCTGCTGGGCGCCACGACATCGAGCAAAGACCCATCTACTCGTCCTCGCTCACCGCCCCGCTCGCCATCCCCAACGCCGCGAGATAGAGATCGAGTAAGGCCTCCTGCTCCATGCGCTCGGCCCGGTCCATCTTGCGCACCCGCACCACTTGCCGCAGCACCTTGGTGTCGAAGCCATTGCCTTTGGCTTCGGCGTAAATCTCCTTGATGTCGTCGGCGATGGCGCGTTTTTCCTCTTCCATCCGCTCGATCCGCTCGACAAAGGCCCGGATCTGATCCTGCGCCACCCCCTCCTGGCTCTCGCTCTTGAGTGCCGCACTCTGCCGCGCCATGTTTTCGCTCCCGACTAAAAAACGGAGCGCGTTCCCGATGCGAGCGCGCCCTATCAATGAGCGCCGGTTGAACCCCACCCGCCCCGACAACTCAAGCCCCGTCGTACAAGCGTCCCCGCTCCCCACAGGGCGCGAGCAGAAAAAGCATGTCCCCGCGACGGCGGGGATTGTCTTCCAGTTTTCGTCCGCGACCGCCCCGCGAAAAAAGCCTTGCTGCAATTCGGCCCAAACCCGGCTTTAGCGGTTGACAGCATCGCGCCACCCGCGCTCAAACAAGGCGGTTTTCATGAGCTTCGGCACGGTTTTGCGCCCTCTCCGCCTCTGTCTCGCCGTTGCAGGGTTCGTGCTCGCCTCGTGGACCCTTTCCGCCGCCCCGGCCCTGGCGGATCTGCGCGTCTGCAATGAGACCGCCAACCCCATCTCCGTGGCGCTCGGCTATCGGGCTGATAAGGGCTGGCAATCGGAAGGCTGGTGGGTGGCCCCGCCCACGAAATGCGCTATCGTTTTTCAGGGCGAGCTCCACTCCCGCTTTTTCTATCTTTATGCGGCCGACGATATTGGCGGCGGCGCCTGGGACGGCACCAATTTTATGTGCACCCGCGATGAGACTTTCACGATCTTCGGTGTAGAAGACTGCCTCGCGCGCGGCTATGAGCGCACGGGCTTCTTCGAGGTCGATACGCAGAGCCAGCCGGATTGGACCTTGCAACTCACCGACGCGCCGGCGTCGCCCGATGATCCGGGGCCCGATACAGGTGCCGGCGACGATATCCCGGCCGACCCGGGCGCGGATCCAGGCACTGACCAAGGCACTGGACCTGGCGCCGAAGACATCGGCATAGACTAGAACTTCGCGCGCCCGCGCCTTTAAGGACAGAACCATGAGACGCCTGCGCCGTGTGAAGATTGTTGCCACCCTCGGACCCGCCTCAAATTCGGAGAAAATCATCGAGGAGTTGGCCCGCGCCGGCGCCGATGTGTTCCGCATCAATATGAGCCACGCCAGCCACGACCTGATGCGCGATACTGTCGCCAAAATCCGCGCCGTCGAGAAAACTCTCGCCCACCCGCTCGGCATCCTCGTCGATCTGCAGGGTCCCAAGCTCCGCGTCGGCAAATTCGCCGAAGGTTCAGTCCAGCTTGCTGCCGGCGAGACCTTCACGCTGGACAGCTCCGACACCCCTGGCACCGCCACCCGTGTCTATCTCCCGCACCCAGAGATTATCGAAAGCGTCAGTGTCGGCGATCGTCTCCTGCTCGACGACGGCAAGTTGCAGCTCAAGGCCGTACGCGTCGGCAGCGGCGCCATCGAGACCGAGATCATCTATGGCGGCAAGCTGAGCGACAAGAAGGGCGTTTCACTGCCCGACACGCTCTTGCCCGTCGGTGCCCTCACGGAAAAGGATCACGCCGATCTTCTCGCGGGACTCGCCGCCGAAGCCGACTGGATCGCGCTCAGCTTCGTGCAGCGCCCCGAAGACATCATCGACGTGCGCAAGATTGTCCAGGGCCGCGCCGGCGTCATGGCCAAGATCGAAAAGCCCCAGGCCGTCGAGCGCCTCGAAGAGATCATCAAGCTCTGCGACGCCTTCATGATCGCCCGCGGCGATCTCGGCGTCGAAATGCCCATCGAGCAGGTGCCGGGCCTGCAAAAGCGCATGATCCGCATCGCCCGGCGCTTCGGCAAGCCGGTGGTCGTCGCCACCCAGATGCTCGAATCGATGATCACCTCACCCGTCCCTACCCGCGCCGAAGTGTCGGACGTCTCGATTGCCGTGTTCGAAGGCGCCGACGCCATCATGCTCAGCGCCGAAAGCGCCTCGGGCCAATATCCTATCGAAGCCGTCACTATGATGAACAAGGTGGCGATGGCCGTCGAAACCGACATCAATTATCGCGGCATCATCCGCGCCCAGGCGGCTGAGCCCGAAGCCACTGCCGCCGACGCCATCTCCGCCGCCACCCGCCAGGTCGCCGAAACCCTCGATCTCGCTGCCGTGGTTACCTACACCTCGAGCGGCTCGACCGCCATCCGTGCCGCCCGTGAACGGCCCAGCAAGCCCATCCTGGCGCTGAGTCCCAACCACCGCACCGCTCGCCGCCTGTCGATCGTCTGGGGCGTGCATTGCGTGTACTCTCCCGATGCCGTCAACCTCGATGACATGGTCGATCGTGCCTGCATCATCGCCTACCAGGAAGGGCTGGCGCGACCCGGCGACCGCATCGCCATCACCGCGGGGATACCATTAGGCACGCCCGGCGCGACGAACATGCTGCGGATTGCATTTGTACGGCAGGACGGGGCGGGCAGCAGTTGATCGCCGAAACGCGATCTTGAGGCACCTGCAGCATAAAGGCTCGATAGGACGGGCTCGTTGAGGAAGGCCGGTTAGGGCCCTTGCCCCACCCATCGAGCGAGGCTAAGCCGGTCCAACAGAGGACCCAAAATGCCCACCTCCGCCGAAATCGACGCCGCCCTCGCCTATGCCGACGCGCATCTTGATCAAAGCCTCGATCGCCTGCGCGAGCTTATTCGCATCAAATCGATCTCGACCGATCCGGCCTGTGCCGCCGAATGCAGGCGCGCCGCCGACTGGCTGGTCGCCGATATCGCTTCCCAAGGCTTTGCCGCCTCCGCCCGCCCTACCCCCGGCCATCCCGTCGTCGTCGCGCACGATCCCAAAGGCACGGGCCCACACGTGCTCTTTTATGCCCACTACGACGTGCAACCTGTCGATCCGCTCGAGCTTTGGAACTCCGATCCATTCGAGATGGAAATGTTGCCGCAGCCGGACGGCGAGACGCACCTCGTGGCTCGTGGCACCTCAGACGATAAGGGCCAGCTCCTGACCTTTCTCGAAGCCTGCCGCGCCTGGCGCGCCACCGCCGGTACCCTGCCGCTCAATGTCTCGATGGTGCTGGAGGGCGAGGAGGAATCGGGCTCGACCAATCTCGGTGCCTTCCTCGCCTCAGCCAAGACTGAGCTCGATGCCGAAGTGGCGCTGGCTTGTGACACTGATCTGCTCGATGCCGATACGCCCTCGATCACCACCATGCTGCGCGGCCTGGTCGGCGAGGAGATCGTGATCACCGCCGCCAACAAGGATCTGCATTCGGGCCTCTATGGCAATGCCGCCCGCAACCCCAACCAAATCCTCGCCGAGATCATCGCGTCGCTGCGCAACCCCGACGGCTCAGTGGCCATTGCCGGCTTTTATGACGATGTCGATGAGGTCGACCCGGTTACGATGGCCAGCTGGCAAGCTCTCGGTTTTGACGGCGCCGCCTTGCTCAAGGATGTCGGCCTTTCAGTCCCGGCCGGCGAGCAGTCCCGCTCCGTTCTCGAGCAGACTTGGGCCCGCCCGACCTGCGAGATCAACGGCATGATCGGCGGCTATACCGGCGACGGCTTCAAGACCGTCATACCGGCCAAAGCCTCCGCCAAGATTTCCTTCCGCCTCGTCTCACACATGGACCCCGACAAGATCCGCACGGCGTTCCGCGCACATGTCCGCGCCCGAATTCCCGCTGATTGCTCCGTCGCGTTCATCAGCCATGGCGGGGCGCCCGCCATCGCCGTGCCCACCACCGGCCCGCATCTGTCAAAGGCGCGCGCGGCGCTGACCGCGGAATGGGGCAACCAGTGTGCGCTGCGCGGCTCCGGCGGTTCGATTCCCGTCGCCGGCGATTTCAAGCGCGTCCTCGGGCTCGACACGTTGCTGATCGGCTTCGCGCTCTCGGACGATCGCATTCACTCGCCCAACGAGAAATACAACCTCAAGAGTTTCCACAAGGGCATCCGCTCCTGGATCCGCATCCTCGCCGCGCTCGCCGCCTGAAAATGCAAAAGGCCCGCACGAAGCGGGCCTCAAATCCTCGACGATGCGACGGCACTCAGCCCTGCCGGGCCTTGTAGCGCTTGTCCACGCTGTTGATGATGTAGAGCCGGCCGCGGCGGCGGACCAGCTTATTGGCGCGGTGCCGGCCCATCAGAGCCTTGAGGGAATTACGAACTTTCATCGGCGAGGCCTCGGGCGGAAACAAAGCGGGCGCCACGCGCCCGAAACTGGCGCCTCAATAGCAGAAAGCCGCCCGCTGTCAACGCTTTCGGGCCCTGCAGGGCCTCAGATCGCTGCCACCGCCACCTCGGCCTCAACGGGTATGGCGTCGATCTCCCGCCAGCGGTGGCAGGCCACCAGCCGGGCATCCCCGACAGTTTCGAGCGGCGGCCGCTTTTCGGCGCAGAGCCCGATCGCATAGCGGCATCGCGTCCGGAAGGTGCAGCCCGAGGGCTGGTTGATCGGCGAGGGGATTTCGCCTTGCAACGCATCGATATTGCGCTGCCGGGCCCGTTTGGGATCGGCAATCGGCACCGCCGTCAGCAGGGCCCGCGTATAGGGATGCTTAGGGTCGCCATAAAGATCGTCGCCGCTGGCGAGCTCCACCATGCGCCCCAGGTAAAGCACGAGGATGCGATCCGAGACGTGCCGCACCACCGAGAGATTGTGCGAGATAAAGATCAGCGTCAGCCCAAACTGATCCTTGAGCTCGCTCAAGAGATTGAGAATTTGGGCCTGGATCGAAACATCGAGCGCCGAAACCGGCTCGTCGCACACGATCAGCTTGGGCTCCGTGATCAGCGCCCGGGCTATGCCGATGCGTTGCGCCTGCCCGCCTGAGAATTCGTGCGGGTAGCGATTGATCATCTCCGGCTGCAGCCCCACTGCCTCCATCATCTCGAGCACGCGTTCGCGCCGCTTTGCCGCAGGCAATTCCGGCATCAAAGTCTTGAGCGGATCCGCAACGATCTCTCCGACGGTCATGCGCGGATTGAGCGACGCCAGCGGGTCCTGGAAGATGATCTGCAGATCCTTGCGGTGCTTTCGCATCTCTTCGTTGGGCAGCGCCGCCAGATCCGTGCCGAGCCAGAGCACCCGGCCCTTGTCGGGCCGCAACAGCTGCAGGATGCACCGCCCGAGGGTCGACTTGCCGCAGCCGCTTTCGCCGACAATGCCAAGCGTCTCGCCATGCCGCACCGAAAAGTTGATTTCCTGCAAAGCCTTCAGTTCAAACGGCTTCCGAAACAAGCCACCGCCGATAGCGAAGGACTTGTTGAGATTTTCGATACGGAGCAGCTCGCCGGAAGGGCTCATGCGGCGCTCTCCTCATAGGTGAGCTCGTCCTGGTAGTGGCAGGCCTTGGCTCGCCCGCTGTCGAAGCTCACCAGTTCCGGCCGCTCCGAAAAGCAGCGCTCGAAGCGGAAGGCGCAGCGCGGATGGAAGGCGCAGCCCTTGGGCAGATTTTCGAGATTGGGCGGCGAGCCGGTAATCGGGTTGAGCCGACGCGCGCGGTCTTCGACGTGCGGCGTCGAATTGAGCAATCCCAGCGTATAAGGGTGGCGCGGATCGTAGAACAGCGCATCAACCGAACCCGATTCGACGCAGCGGCCGCCATACATCACTATCATGCGGTCGGCGATCCCCGCGACGACGCCAAGGTCATGGGTGATGAGCACCAGCGCCGTGCCGAAATCATTGGTCAGATCCTTGAACAATTGCAGCATCTGGGCCTGCACCGTGACGTCGAGCGCCGTTGTCGGTTCGTCGGCGATCAGGATCTTCGGCCGGCACAGCAGCGCCATCGCGATCATCACGCGCTGGCGCATGCCGCCCGAAAGCTCATGTGGGTAGGCGTTGGCGCGCTTGGTCGGCTCGGGGATACCGACCCGCTCGAGCATCTCGATCGCTTCCTTGATCGCCTGTTGCTCATCCATCCCGCGATGCCGCACCAGCACCTCGGTAAGCTGGGTGCGGACCTTCAGCGTTGGGTTCAACGATGTCATCGGATCCTGAAAGATCATCGCCAGATCACGGCCGCGATGCAGATCGAGCGCACGCCGTTCGAGATCAATGAGATTGACGTCGCCAAACATCGCCCGGCCCGTCGTCCGTCCGTTGCGCGCCAGCAGGCCCATGATGGAGAGAAATGCCTGGCTCTTTCCCGAACCGCTTTCACCAACGACGGCCAGTGTCTCGCCGGCCGAGAGAGAAAAATGCAGGTCCTTGACCGCCCTCACCTCCGAGTCACGGAGGGCGAACGTTACCGACAAATCTTCGACGACGAGAACCGGTTCGCCCATCTATCGATCCTTGGGATCGAAGGCGTCGCGCAAACCATCCCCGATATAGGTGAAGGAAAGCAGCAGCGTGATCAGCACCGCCGCCGGATACAACAACAGCCAGGGCTGGCTCTCGACGGCGCTGGCGCTCTGCGAGATGAGCGTTCCGAGTGAGGTGCGCGGCTCCTGCACGCCAAGGCCGAGATAACTGAGGAAACTCTCGGTGATGATGATTTCGGGGATAGTCAATGTCGCATAAATGACGACCGGCCCGGTGAGATTGGGCACGACGTGCCGGCGGATGATCGCCAACGGCCCGGCGCCGCCGGCACGCGCTGCCTCGACGAATTCCCGCTCTTTCAGTGCCAGCGTCTGGCCGCGCACGATCCGTGCCATCGTCAGCCATTCGAGGCAACCGATACCGACGAACAGCAGGACCGGGCTGCGCCCGAAGATCACCACCAGGATAATGACGAACAGGATGTAGGGCATCGCATACATGACGTCGACGAATCGCATCATCAGTCCATCGATGCGGCCGCCAAAATAGCCTGCGATCGCTCCATAGGTGATGCCGATAGTGACGGATACGAAGGTTGCGACAAACGCCACGGTCAGCGACATCTGCGTGCCCTGCATCATGCGGGAAAGCACGTCGCGTCCGTTCACGTCGGTACCGAAATAATGGCCTTTGGCCCAATCCGGTGGCTTGCGGATGGCGGACCAGTCGACCTTCGAAAAGTCCCATGGCACGAAATAGGGACCGATGAAGGCAATGAGCCCGATCAGGATGATGAGGATGATCGAAGCCAATGCCGCCCTGTTGCGCACAAGCCGTCCGAGCGCATCCTGCGTGAGCGACCGGCCTTTGGTCGGCGTCGCTTGCCCCAACGCCTCGGCGTAGCGGGTGAGGACCAGATCCTTGCTGGTGATGCCGGCCATCAGCTGTACCGCACTTTCGGATCGAGGAGTGCGTAGACGAGATCGACCAGCAGATTCAGCACCAGGATGATGAAGATGTAGAGGATGACCGTTCCCAGCACGAGACCGTAGTCGCGATTGAGCGCGGCGCTGATGAAGTATTTGCCAATTCCCGGAAGCCCGAAAACCTGCTCGACCACCAGCGATCCCGTAAGGAGATAGGATAGTCCGGGTCCAAGATAGGAGACCACGGGCATTAGCGCTGGGCGCAGCGCATGCCGCGCGATCACCAGCCGCTCGCCCAATCCCTTGGCCCGCGCCGTGCGCACATAATTGGTCCCGAGGACCTCGATCATGGAACCGCGCATCAGCCGTGAAACGCGCGCGGCATGCGCGAGACCCAGCACGATCACCGGCATGATGAGATGGAGGAGCGAGCCGGGCGAGTACCCCGCCGCCGGCAGCCAGCGAAGATAGACCCCGAACACCAACTGCATCAAATGAGCGGTGAGAAAGTTCGGCACCACCACTCCGACCATCACGAAAAGCACCAGCAGATAGTCGGGCCACTTGTTCTGATTGAGCGCGCTGATCGTGCCCGCAAGGATGCCGGCCGTTGTCGCCAGGACAAAGGCCGACAAACCGAGCGTCGCGGTGAACGGAAAGCCCAGTGCGATCATCTCGTTGACCGAGAAGGTCTGGTTCACCATGCTGGGCCCGAGGTCGCCGTGGAGCAGGCGGCCGATATAGCGGAAATACTGCACCCAGAGCGGCTGATCCATGTCGTAGGCCGCAAGCATGTTTGCTTTGATCGTCGGCGGCAGCGTGCGCTCGCGATCGAACGGTCCGCCAGGCGCGAGGCGAATGATGAAAAAGCAGGTTGTGATGGCGACGAACGCCACCGGCAGCATCGCACTAATGCGACGGATTACATATCGAAGCATCGCTTGCTCATGTGTCGCCGCGCCAGGGCGGCGGGGGCTGTGGTGTCGGCCACAGCCCCGTTGGACAAGTTTTACTCAGCCTTCGACATGTACCTGACGAAATGCCGCTCTAGCGGGTTTGGCACATAGCCGCTGATCTTTGGCGACACGACCCACTTGGTCACATAGGTGTAAATAGGCGCCGCGGCAAACTCGTCCAGCGCCAGTTTTTCAGCTTCGTGCATTAGACCCGAACGCTTGACGAGGTCGAGCTCCTTGCCGGCCGCCGCAATAAGTTCGTCATATTTCGGGTTGCTGTAGCGCCCGTGATTATTGCCCCAACTGATGGTTCCATCGGCCTGCTTGGCGCCGGTGAGCAGAAGCTCCAGCATATTCTGAGGATCGTTGAAGTCGAGGCCCCAGCCCGAGCGACCAATTTGGAAGTCGCCCTGTTCGAGGGCCGTATAGTGCGGTCCTGCGCTGTCGGACTTTACCAGCTCGATCGAGACATTGATCGCGTCCCACATCGATGCGACGGCGATTGCGATACGCTCGTGATCGGGGTTGGCGTTGTAGCGCAGCGTCAGCTTTAGTTTGTTGTCGGCTGTGTAGCCCTTCGACTCCATCACCGCCTTCGCGTCGGCGACGAGCTTGGCATAATCGGCTTCGAAAGCCTCGGGCGAGCTGCCATCGGGCTGCCAATCGGGGGTGTACTGCCCGCCTTCATAATTGCCGATACCCGGCGGGACCCAAGAATATTGCGGTTTAACGCCGCTCGCGAGGATCTGATCGGTGATCGCGAGGCGGTTGATCGTGGTCGATAGTGCCTTGCGGATCTCTGGGTCCTTGAGGACTGGATCAGTCTGATTGAACTCGTAGTAGTAGACCGACAGGATTGGCGTCAGCGGCGCTTGTCCGGGGAACTGATCCTTGATGAGCTGCAGCTGATCGGTCGGCAGGTCCGACATGATGTCGAGCCCACCGGAACGGTAAAGCGCCAGCGCAGCGCTCGTATCGTCGATGAAGAAGTATTTGATGTCGTCGATCTTGACGTTCGCGGCGTCGTAATACTTGTCGTTCTTGACCGAAATCGCATGCGACCCCGGCACGAACTCCGTCACCTTGTAAGCACCATTTCCGATGATGTTCTCGGGCTTGGACCAATCCTCGCCGAATTCAGCGACCTTGTGGCTCGGCACCGGATACATGCTGGGGTGAATGAGCGCCGACAGAAAATACGGGGTCGGCCCGCGCAATTTGTACTGGACGGTTTTGTCGTCGATTGCCTTGATCCCGATCATTGAGGGGTCCTTGGCCGGCTTGCCCTCTTCTGGAGCAGTGTTGTAGTCCTGCGCGCCCTCGATGAAATAGGCGAGCGATGCATAGGTGGCAGCCGTTGCCGGATTGAGCAGGCGTTCAAGCCCCGTAACGAAATCCTTCGCAGTGACGGGCGTACCATCTGACCACACCGCATCGTTGCGGATCTTGAAGGTGTAGGTCAGGCCATCTTCGGACACTTCGTAAGAAGCGGCCTGGCCGTTGATGACGTTGCCCTTGTTGTCGATCGTCATCATGCCTTCGATCATGTCGGAGATGACGCGGTCTTCCCAATTGCCGTTCTGCTTGGCAGGGTCGAGCGTCCGCGGTTCGCTGCCATTGTGCAGGTTCAGCGTCACGGCCAGCGCCGCCGAACTCATCATCAGCGCAATCGCGCTCGCTGCGATGGCAGCCTTAATGACCTGATGGATCTTCATTGTTATCCCATCTCCTTGTTTTGACGTTTCCCGACAATCGAGGTTCTTGCCCCGACCAATTGATTATTTTGGACCGCCGGTTTTGTCCGTTCGGTCAAGAATGCAGAACCGTATATGGCAAAACCGTCCACTGACAAGCAAAAGCTTGACGTAAGCGTCAATGCATGTGCGAAAGCGAGCAGAGCCTCACGAGGCGGCGGAAGCGCCCTCGACAATGGCCGTCACGCCTTGTCCTCCGGCCGTGCAAACCGAGATCAGGGCCCGGGATTTGCCGGTCGTCGCGAGCAATTTCGCTGCCACGCCCAGAATGCGGGCGCCGGTCGCTGCAAAGGGATGGCCGTAGGCGAGACTCGAACCCTTGACGTTGAGACGCTCGCGGTCGATGGCGCCCAAAGCGGCATCGCGGCCCAGAACATTCCGGCAGTAGTCCGCGTCTTCCCAAGCCTTGAGCGTACACAGCACCTGCGCCGCAAAGGCCTCGTGGACTTCATAGAAATCGAAATCCTGCAGTGTGAGCTTGGCGCGTTTCAGCATCTCTGACACGGCAATCGTCGGCGCCATCAATAATCCATCGCCATGCGCGAAATCATTGGCCGCCACCTGGCCGAAGCTCAAATAGGCGAGCACGGGTAAGCCATGCGCCTTGGCCCAATCCTCACTGGCGAGCAGGACCGAGGAGGCGCCGTCCGTGAGCGGCGTGGAATTGGCAGCGGTCAGCGTCCCGTGTCCCGAAATCTTGTCGAAGGCCGGCTTCATCGCTGCCATCTTTTCGAGACTGGTGTCGGCGCGGACATTGTTGTCCCTGAGCACGCCCGCAAACGACGCGATCAGATCGTCGTGAAAGCCCTCTTCATAGGCGCGCGCGGCATTCTGGTGACTGCGCAGCGCCAACTCATCCTGCTCGCGGTGGCCGATGCCCCATTGCCTCGCCATCAACTCGCAATGCTCGCCCATCGACAGGCCGGTCCGCGGTTCCTGGGTCGAGGGTGCAATTGGCGCCAATTCGCCAAACGAGAAGCCGCCGAATGTTCCGACCCTCTCCGGCAACGTTTTGGCACGATTGAGCTCGACCAGCCGATGCTGGAACTTGCTGCCGAAAACGATCGGACTGTCCGACACCGTGTCGGTGCCGCAGGCGATCCCGCTCTCGATCTCACCAGTCGCGATCTTGGCACCGAGGTTGAGCGCCGCCTGCAGGCTCGTGCCACAGGCAATCTGCAAATTGGTGCCGGGCGTCCGCGGACTAAAGCCGGCGTCGAGCGCCGCCTCGCGCGCAAGGTTGAAATCGCGACTGTGCGAGATGACCGCGCCGCCCATCACCTCATCGACTGCTTCGCCGCGCAAATTGTACTTGTCGGCGAGCGCCGCGAGGGTCGCTCCCAGCATGGACAGATTGGTCTCGTCGGCATAGCCGGTATAGGCGCGGCAAAATGGGATGCGCGCCGATCCGACGATCGCAATTCTGCGGAGTTCGCCCATCAGGCTTTCCCTTCCCTGCGCGCCTGCATCGGTCCGCCGAGAAACGGAGCGAAGCCGGTTCCCAAGATGACGCCGATATCGGCAAGATCGGCCGACCCCACCACTTTTTCGGCAACCACTATCTCGGTTGCATCGACCATCGGTTTCACCAATTGGCGGCCGAGTTCAGCGAAATCATCGTTTGGCGGAGTCGCGGCCTTTTGCGGTTTGCCGTCCACCCATTTGTAAAAGCCCTCGCCGCTCTTACGGCCCAGCTTTTTGTCGGCGATCAGCCGGGCAAAGCGCGACGTCTCGGGAATCGCGTGACCCAATTCCTTCGCGACGCTCGCTCCCACATCGAGGCCGACGGTGTCCATCAATTCGATCGGGCCCATCGGCATGCCGAATGCGACCGCCGCCGCGTCCAGCAATTCCTTGCTCTCGCCCTTTTCGACACGTTCCACCGCGCCCAGCATGTAGGGCATCAGCACACGGTTGACGAGAAAGCCCGGGGCTGACTTGACCGCCACCGGACTCTTGCCGATGGCGAGCGCAAAACTCGCCCCCAAAGCGACATCGCGATCGGCATTGTGAATCGAGCGAATGACTTCGACCAGCGGCAACGCGGCAACCGGGTTGAAGAAGTGGAGCCCGATTAGTCGCGAGGGCTGCTTGAGTGTTTCCGCGATGCGTTCGAGTTCGATCGACGAGGTGTTCGTGGCGAGAATGGCATCCGGCCGCGCTTTACCCTCGACCTCGGCGAAAATCTTGCGTTTGATCTCGAGGTTTTCAACCACCGCCTCGATGATCACATCGGCTCGGGCGACACCCCTGCCGGAAGGATCGGCCTCGAGCCGCGCCATCGCCGAGTTGATCTCGGCTGGAGTCTTCAGGCGCTTCTTGAACAGCGATCGCGCCCTATCCAGCGCCGGCCTGATCCGCTCCATATCCAGATCCTGCAGCGTCACGCCCAGCCCGCGCAAGGCGCACCAGGCGGCGATATCGCCGCCCATAACACCGGCCCCGATCACATGCACACGCTTGAAGTCCGGCTTCTCGCTGCCGCGCAATCCCTGCTTCTTCAATGACTCAGACAGGAAAAACACGCGGCGCAGATTGCGCGCCGTGTCCGAAGTCATCAGCGGTATGAAGGCTTCGCCTTCGCCATCGATCATTGCGCGCCAATTGTTGCCACGCTGCTCGAACAAATCGATCAGCCGGTGCGGCGCGGGGTAGTGCTCCGGTCGCGCTTTCTTGCTTGCCTCGGCTCGCATCCGGCCCGCGACCCATCCGCGGATCGGACTCAAGGCCATGATCCGCTTAAGGAGGGGCGCAGGCGACGATCTGCGATGCTGCAGCATGGCTTTGCGCGCTTCCCAGCGCAGATTGTCGCGGTGGCGAACCAGTTTGTCGACCAGCCCCATGCGCCTCGCCGCACTTGCCTTGATCAGGCGACCGGTGAGCATCGCCTGCATCGCCTCAACCGCCCCAGCCTGCCGGATCGACCGGCCGGTTCCGCCGAAGCCCGGGAAGATGCCGAGATTGACCTCCGGAAAACCAAGCCGCGTCTTCTCGTCATTGACCGCGATGCGATAGTGGCAGGCGAGGGCAAGCTCAAGGCCGCCACCGAGGCAGAAACCGTGAATAGCCGCAACGACCGGGACCCTGAGATTTTCGACGCGATCCATTACGGCGTGGGCGCGTTGCAGCGAGGCAGTCAGAACCGAGGGCGCCAACATAGAATCGAACTCGGCAACGTCCGCTCCGGCGATGAATCCCGAATCCTTGCCCGAAAGGATCGCGACACCCTTTAGTTCACCCGTCGCGATCAGATCCTCGAAGCGCAGGAACAGCGTTTCAAGCTCTGCAAGCGCCTGACGGC
>JBDSEK010000150.1:0-5348 GCA_039920085.1 Devosia sp.
GGCGCTCGATGAAGGTGACGCGCTCGATGGTTTGGAGCGCAGAAATGGGCGTGCCCTCGACGGCCTTCACCAGCGAGCCCGCGAGAAACTCGCCCGCATCAAGCAGCGAATAATAGCAGCTCGAAACCGGCGGCTCGAAATAGTCGAACAAATTGGTGCCGTCGCGGCTGACGAATTGCAGCTTGCTGAACTCTTCGGGAGGTAACATACGGCCGGCACTGATGGCGCCGAGAGTTGCGACCTCGTTGGAGGTGACGAACCCGGTGGGGCGCGCTTTGGGCTGGAGCATCTGCGCTACCCTCTCCCGCACGCGCCGGGCACCGATGCCGATTTCCGCGATAAGGGACTTGTCGAAAGGTAACCCGCCCTCTTCGAGCGCACGGCGATAGCCGCGCATGCGCTGGCGACAGAAGAGATAGTTGGCGGGGGGATCGATCATGGCGATGCGCTCGTGGCCGTGATCCACCAGATGTTTGGTGGCTACAAAGGCCGCATCTTCATTGTCGATGTCTAAGTAGGGATGCTCCGAGAAAAGCTCGGTGCGCCCGAAGGTTACGAACTTGATGTTCTTTTCGAGCAAATAGAGGACGGCCGCATCCTGCGGCTCGGTGTGGTCGAGCACGAGGCCGTCGAAACGGTTATTGGCGGCCACTTCTTTCACCGCTTCGAACCGCTGTTCAGCCGTCTCGATGGGGCGGATGACGATCTTGAAGTCCGTGCCTTCAACGCCCGTGATGAGGCCTTGAATAAGGTGCATCGCAGCCGGATCGCCAAACTCCTGGCTCGGCGGCGCGACGAGGACGGCGCAGAGTGTGAACGTTTTGCCGGTGCGCAGATTCACGCCGCGCAAATCGCGGCGGTAGCCGAGCTTTTCGGCAACTTCCATGACCTTGGCGCGCGTCCGCGCAGTCACCGAGGCGTCGTCCTGCAAGGCGCGCGACACCGTAGAGATAGACAGGCCGAGTGCCTCGGCGACGGTCTTAAGTGTCGCCGGGCGGGACGCGCGGGCGGGTTCGCGAGGTTTGTGGGCCATGGAGCTGATCGAATTGAATGCCGGGCGGTAACTTGATCCGCCGCCCCTTCGCCGTCAACATTGAATGCAAACGTTTGTATTCGAGAGGAAATCTGCGGAAGGGTTCGAGGCGGGCAAGTGCCGGCGTTCGCGCGTAAGTGGATACTCAAACGAGATGCGCCGGAGCAAGAAAATGCGCCGGCGCACAGTAGGGAGCTCAGTTGGCTCAGGCGTCGTAGCGGCCCTGCAACATCGCGGCATCGGGCTTACCGATGTGGCCGGCCTCCTGCAGGATGGCTGGCACTTCAGGATCCGAAACGAAGTTCTTCCAACCTTCGGCGTCCCAGTCGAACATGACCCAAACGCGGTCGGCTTCGCTCGGATCGCGGAACACCGTCGCGCCCTTGGAGCCGTGCAGGCGGCGCTTGTCGGCGCCCTTGGTCGAGAAGATGCGGAGGAAACGGTCCAGATCGACGATCTTGGTGGTGGCGAGCAGCATTTGATTTCTCCTGTTGGTCGATGCCACTGCGGCGTCGATGACCTGAGGATGCTGTTCCGAGCGCACAGTCACATCGGGAGGATTCCCTATGCCGTCCCGCCGGCTCGAATGAGACCGTGCTCCACCGCATAGAGCGTTGCCGCCGCTCGGGTTGTCACGCCGATCTTGCCATAGATGGCCTGGATGTGATGATCGGCGGTCTTGGGCGAAATGTTAAGCTGGCGTCCCATTTGTTTCGCCGTGAGTCCGGCCGCGATGAGCCGCAGAACTTCGACCTCGCGCGGCGTCAGTCCGGCGAGCGGCCGCGGCGGCGAGCGGCGGGCGGGAAGGCCCGCCACCGCGAGCACCGCCTCACCGGCGTCGGGACAAATGCCACCATCGCGGATCGCCGTCCTGAGCTGCGCCGCCGCCATTTCGCGCGAGACAGCTTTGCGATGCGGCCGCTCCTCTTGGGTGGTTTGGAAGGCCTCGGCGGCGGCCAGTATTCGTGCCCCTCGCGGAAGATCTGTCCCGAGCACCTTACGGTGGTAGCCGGAGCCATCGAGCCGCTCGTGGTGACGCAGCACGAGCGCTGCCATCGCCCCGCCAGCTTCTCCGAACGAAGCGAGCGCCCGCTCGCCATAGTAGGGATGCAGATGCGCGGCGTCGCGCTCGCGAACCGAGAGCGGCCCGATGCGCATCCAGGTGGAGACGGGAACCACGAGTTCGCCGATGTCGTGGATGCAGCCCGACCAGCGCAGCGCTCGCTGATCGTGTTCGGGTAATCCCATCTGCCGACCCGCCTGTTCCGCCAGAGCGGACACCGCCCGCGAGTGGCCGAGCGTAAAGGGCATGCGCATATCGATCATGTCAGCGATGGCGAGAAAAGCCTCGTCGCACTCCGCTTCATCCAGCATCGCTGGCGGACTCGGCTCTATCGCCAGGATCGCTTCGCGATCCACACTGGGGCCGATGCCACCCATCAGCTCGGCAGCATGCGCCGAGGCGAGCTTGGCGAGGTCGGCTTCATAGGCGGCATCGGCCCGACTCGCGACGATCTCGGCCATCGTCTCGAGACCAGACGCATCGGTCAGCGCGATCATATCCTGCGCCAGAGTCACCAGCCGAACTGCCGGCAGGACGTCGTCGCCACCCGTTCCATGGGGTAGCCCCTTGCCATCCCACCGCTCATAGATTTGACCGAGATTGCGTCGGATCTCCTCGGACAGTCCAAGCCGCTGGCCGATCCGCTGCGCCACCTCGCAATGCGCCGTGAGCACCGGGCGGACCACTGATGCCGCCTGCGCGAGACCAGCGTCGATCGCCTGCTGCTGAGCCACCGGCTCGAGGTCGTAGTAAAGCCGCTTGAACGCCTGGACAAACACCCGTCCGAGTTCAGCGCGATTGCCCATGTCGAGGCCCACAAGGTCCTGGCGCAAGGCTATCTCGTCGCCGAACAAGCCCGACAACAGATCGGTGTCGGCGTTGCAACCGACGTAGCGCAACAGCGCCTGATGATACGCGTTTCGCCGATCCTGTTCGGAAAGCCCAGCAAGTTCAGCAATTCGCATCGCCAACATGCAGGAGCGGAGCGCGAAATCGCGGGAATGCCCCGTCGCGAGGTCCGAAGCATAAGCAAGGACCATCATGAAATCCGCCCGGCGTATCGAAACGTCGCTCATTCAGGTCCCTCGCCAGCGACGGTATCGGCGCGATCGGCGCAGCGCCAGATGGGTGCTCGGGGTTGCGGACCGCCGAACGCTGCGACCCGGCCCATCGGGGACTGGCGCCGTGCGCAAGACGCCAATCCCGGCGCGCCACGGCGAACTTTGTTGCATGACAATCAAGAGGATGGTGGGTGTGACAGGGATTGAACCTGTGACCCCCGCCGTGTGAAGGCGATGCTCTCCCGCTGAGCTACACACCCATCCAACTCGGGACGCCGAAAAGGCGTTTTAGTCCAAGGAGATGGTGGGTGTAACAGGGATTGAACCTGTGACCCCTACCATGTCAAGGTAGTGCTCTCCCGCTGAGCTATACACCCATCTCCGTGCCGGCGCGGATAGACCATAAAACAAAGCAGAGGGTCAAGACCAGCGTCAGGCGGCCAGCAGCCGCTCGACCTCATTGACGAGATCCTTCAGGTGGAAGGGCTTGCTCAGCACCGAAGCGTCGCGGGGCGCATCGCTGTCGGGGTTGAGCGCGACTGCCGCAAAGCCGGTGATGAACATCACCTTGATGTCCGGATCAAGCTCGGTCGCGCGCCGCGCCAATTCGATCCCGTCCATTTCCGGCATTACGATATCGGAGAGCAGAAGTGAAAACGGCTCCTCGCGGAGCCGCTCATAGGCCGATTTGCCATTGTCGAAGGAGACGACATCGTAGCCGGCGCTCTTTAGCGCCCGCGTCAGAAACTGGCGCATGTCATTGTCGTCTTCCGCCAAGAGGATCCGCTTCATCGCCGCCTCACGCCCCGCCCCGGAACTCAACCGGCGGATGTTTAATCGAGTTTTGCCGATTGGCAACCGGAGATCGGTGCCCGCCGCGCATGTGAGCGGCTGGACAAAGCGGTAAATCCGGTAGCAGGATCGCCCAGTTGGGGCGCTTTCGCGAGTATTCTTCGTGCGATCGGATTATTGGGACAGGCCAGCTTTTGAGACTGTGAGGCCCCGCCGCCTGCTCGCTCCCATCGTTTTCAACTCGGCGCATTCTGGTCGCGACTATCCCGAGCGCTTCCTTCAGATGACCAGGCTCGACCATCTGTCGATCCGCCAGTCCGAGGACGCCTATGTCGATGAATTGTTCGGTCGCGCCCCGCATCTGGGTGCGCCGCTGCTCCGGGCACATTTTCCGCGCGCATATCTCGATGTGAACCGCGAACCCTGGGAACTCGACCCCGCAATGTTCGCCGAGCCGCTCTCGGACCGCTTCAACACCACCAGTCCGCGCGTCGCGGCGGGGATCGGCACGCTGGCGCGCGTTGTCGCCGAGAACAAGCCGATCTATCGCGGGCCGCTCGGACTAGACGACGCGCATATGCGCATCGAAGGCATCTATCATCCCTATCACGCAACGCTGCAGCGTCTGCTGACCGATGCGATCTCCGCCTATGGTCTTGCAGTGCTGGTTGACTGCCATTCGATGCCGCGCATCGCGCGCAGCGGCGATCGGGCGGCACCCGACGTTGTGCTGGGTGATCGCTACGGGACCACCTGCGCCACGGGCGTTGTTGATCTGGTCGAGATGGTGTTTGCCGGCGCCGGGCTGCGCGTAGCGCGCAACCGTCCTTATGCTGGCGGCTTCATTGCCCGCACCTACGGGCGGCCGCAACACGGCATTCATGCGCTGCAGATCGAGATCTCTCGCCACCTCTATATAAACGAGGCGACGCTTGAGAAAACCGAAGGCTTTGCGGCAATGCGCCAGACCATCGAGCGCCTGACCCTGGCATTGATCGGCATCGATCTTGCCGCGCTGATTCGCACGGCGCCGCCAATGCCAAAAGCCGCCGAATAGGCCCTCCCGGTTGTATCCGGACAAAGAAAAAGGGCCGCGCGAACAGGCGGCCCAGTCAAGGGAGGAAACGATGGGATTTGCAATCTGCCCAGGGAGGGCTGAACACGCAAACCGCACATCCATCATGCAAATTAACGGGTGAACTGATTTGCGGAACGCGACAAGGCGAGCTTCCATCGTCAACAGGCGATCAGCCTCAATTGTTGCATAAATGAATCACCGCGTTTCCCCCAATGTGACGCTCGCGTGACGCAGCTTTGTTGCTATGGATTTGCAGTAACTGATGTTTTTCTGGCAAGGGCGCACAGAATGACCAAATCGCGGCTGGCAGGACTTGATCCC